>JBJXGR010000382.1:0-8336 GCA_046160045.1 Bryobacteraceae bacterium | reverse complement strand
CCTGTCGTTCGGCGACCTCGGAGGGCGCCAACTGGTCTGGAACTTCGACGGCGGCACCATCACTTCCGACGCTGGCTGTCTGCTGCTGAAGCGCGTCGAGGCGCGCACCCACATCGTCGCGCGCTTTGCCGCCTGCTTCACCGACTACCGCCAACCGGAGCGCATCGAGCACCCTTTGGCCGATCTGGTCGCCCAGCGCGTGTTCGGTCTGGCGTTGGGCTACGAGGATCTCAATGATCACGACCAATTGCGGCGCGATCCGATGTTGGCCGTGTCGTTGGGCAAGAGCGATCCGGAAGGCCGCCAGCGGCGCCGCGAGCAGGATCGGGGCAAAGCCCTGGCCGGGAAAAGCACCTTGAACCGGCTGGAGCTGACCGCGCCGGACTACGATCCGGACTTTGATGAGAAGAGCAGCAAGAAGATTGCGATGAACCCGGAACCGATCGATCGGCTGCTGGTGGATGTGTTTTTGGAAGGGCATCCGGTGGCGCCGGCGGAGATCGTGCTCGACCTGGACGTGACCGATGATCCCTTGCATGGCCAACAGGAAGGCCGTTTCTATCACGGCTACTATCGGGAGTATTGTTATCTGCCGTTGTACATTTTCTGCGGCCAGTATCTGCTGTGCGCGTGGCTGCGGCCCTCCAACAGCGATCCTGCCGATGGCGCCCTGGAGCACGTGCAACGGATCGTGGCGCAGATACGGGCCCGCTGGCCCGAGGTGGGCATCGTCCTGCGCGGCGACGGCGGCTTCTGCCGCGAGCCGATCATGCACTGGTGCGAAAACAATCGCGTCGATTATGTTTTGAGCCTGGCCAAGAACAATCGTCTGAAAAAGATCATCGGCAAACAGATGCAGGAGGCCAAGGAAGCGTCCGCGCAAACAGGAAAGGCGGCGCGCGTGTTCACCGAGTTCGACTACCGCACGCAGAAGAGTTGGTCGCGCGCGCGGCGCGTGGTGGCCAAGGCCGAGCACCTGGACAAGGGCGCCAACCCGCGCTTCGTGGTCACGTCGCTATCGGCGGAGCGGATCGAGGCGCGCCCGTTGTATGAGGACATGTACTGCGGCCGTGGCGAGATGGAGAATCGCATCAAAGAGCAACAACTGGATCTGTTCGCCGATCGCACGAGCACGGCGCGGATGTGGTCGAACCAAGTGCGGCTGTATTTTTCCTCGATCGGCTACGTGGTGATGCAGGCGCTGCGGCGGTTGGGGCTGGAGGGGACGGAGATGGCGCGGGCGCAGTGCGGAACGATCCGAGGCCGGCTGCTGAAGATCGGCGCGCAGATCCGGGTGACGGTGAGGAAAGTGTGGGTGATGATGGCCAGCGGGTGTCCGTGGGCGGAGTTGTTTGCTCGGGCGTGGGCCAACGTTGGCTCGGGGTGAGGGGGCGGCGGGGCGGTTTTCGGTGGCAGGAAGAAGGTGGTGGCAAGCCGCAGCGATGCGGTTGGGGAAAGTGCGTCGGTAGGGGCGGGCAGAGTGGGCGGGACGGCGTTTGGAGGCCAGAGAGTCTGAAAGCGTCCGTCGAAACGAGTAAATGCGGGCCGCCGCCTAATTCCGCGTTGGTCTTGCTGCCATACAAGGCCACCCTTGCTTTGGTGGTGTTATGTGATGAGAAATCCGGGTTAGAGGAACTCCACTGCGGGCCCTGAGGCCGTTCCCCCACTGGCTGATTTCGTTCACGGAAGTGAGGGGAGGATCGGTGAATGCCGTGGCCCCCTGCGACAGGCGGCCTTCGACTGCGCCACGCCTTTCTGGACGGTCTGGCCCTTGAGCGGCGAGTTTCTGAAAACAGGGACTGGGCGACTGCAGGCGTGGCAATGTTCGCCTGTAACTGATTGATTCAATGAAATTGTCGCTGGCGAAAAGCCGGAAACGCGTTGGACGGCCCCAGTTTCCTCAGATGTTACGGTGTCGGTTGGCGCTACCTACATCCTCGCTACGGAATCGGAACTGACGTCAGGTCATCGTTCGATGTCACTTGGCGTCGAGCGATACTTTGGTGTAAAGGAACGACGCTCTTATGGCCACTTCCCAGCCAGCGCGTTCCGGGGTCCTTGGCTCGCGCTGTTGCGCTACCACCCCCTCAAAGCGCTCGATTTCTTCCAGCGAGTGTTCAACCACTGCTCCCATCGCTATGTCAATCCGCTTTTCCGTGAACCGCTTGAACCAGCATGGCAGATCGAGATCACTCTTGCCGACGGCACGAACAAAGCTCAATGGGGCAACGCTCGACTCTGGAATCTTTATCGCGGCACTTCGGTTGGACCTTGCCTATTGCAGTCCAAGCTCATGGCACTGGAGAGGTGGCTCTTCGACTATGCTACGGCTCACCCAGACACTCTAGATCGATTGCTCCTCCAGATTCTCGCGCAGACCGAATCGGCAATGATTTCTGCGGTAGTCGCGAGCGTTGCCACTGCTTATCCTCAGCACTCCGGCGACACCCTTCTATCCTTGTTAAGCTCCCTGGAGTACGTGAGGCTCGATCTCGCCCGTCGAGTGGCGGAGGCCCATGCGACAACAATGTCGGATTTCATGCCATCCCGTCTCGTTAATCACGAACTGTACGAGGAGGAGAGGAGAGGGGCAAACAGGCTACCTCATCGTGCCAAGCATCTGGAAGACGCGGCATTGAGTCTCCAACTCGGACCGCTAGCGCCCAAGGTCCAAGCGCTGATCGACCAGCATAAAGCTTCGCTTACTTCACGCAAACATCAGGATGACGAAACCAAAACACTCCGCCTAGCCTTACACAGGATGGATCTCAGGCAGTATACGGCGACTAAGGTTGAAGAATCGAAGCCAGCGCCACCCTCCCCCGAGGAATCCAGCTCCGCGCCGAATCTACTGGTTCGCCTTGATCCCATTGATCCTGAACCCGATGTTAAGGCGATGGTGGATCAATCGACGAAGCGCCATGCTGTGCTCAATCGAGGATTGGGAGTATTCAACTGGGCCTACAGCACGTTTAACCGCGAGGCACCTCCAATAGACGATCCGGCCCTCTGGAGAGCGTTCCTAGACCAAGAAATGAACCCTCCGCCTACTCAGGACACCTTAGATGATGACTTTATGGCTGAGGTGGTGCGAGGAGGACCAAGCATGCTTGCGGCTGTTTGCGTTCGAGATCACTGGGAGGAAATGGCGCCAGCGCAGCGGCAATGGTGTGTTGATCGCATCTCTACGGAGGTGCTCGCGGCCGCAGACCAATGGGCGCATATCGATCGCATGCAGCGACACACGATGTCGCCGGATCGCGCGTGTGCTTGGAGTTTATGCCTGCTCGTGGCAAAACAGCTCACCGAAGAGGATCGTTCACGTGTCGAGGCCGCATTCGCTAATGGACTAAGTCACCCGACAAATGAAGTGCGGTGGCACATAGCATGGGGCATTGCCAACAACATCTCGTACTTTGACCAGGAGTTCGTTTCTCGCTGTGTCAATGCCCTCGCGCTGGAGACAACGCTTATCCAACGCGAACGACGCGCGAACGAGGCACTGCCGAGGCCCCAGAGAGAGAAACTCCAGCAAGGTGAATCCACCCGCGCTGCAGTTTTCGTGAGGAGTAGATTCTGGGAGACCGACGGTATTCCAGAGACCGCGTACGACGAGTTCGATGCCGAAGATTGGATTGGGACCGAGACCAGCACCTACATTCTGACCATCCTTGCGGCTGATCCCAGCCATCCCTTGGCGGCCTTGATGTTCACAAGAGCCTCGGAGCTACTCGTGAAACGGTGGGACGACCACCGCCACGGCCATGAATCTCAGCACGAGCATCGAAACTATGAAGCGGAGACAGCTCTGGGTGATTGCATCGAGCGTTTCGTGATGCGTTCGTCCTTTGAATCCGCCAAGGCGGTCCTCGATCCGATACTCAAATCCATAGATAGTCAGCCTCGCAAGATTCACTCGATCATTCAGGGCCTCACCGTGATAGAGGATAGGGAGCCAAACACGGACCACTACTGGCGCCTGTGGCTTCTGTTTGCCGGTGCCGTCAAATCAGCTTCATGGATTGAAGCCCTCGACAATGAGCATCCGTTGGGTGATGCAGTGATCTCAGCCATATTCCTCACGAACGATTGGAAGAAAACTACCAGACACTGGAGAAGCCTGGAGGGTCACGCTCACCATGTGCACGAGCTGTTCGAGTCCCTTCCGCCGTCGTGGTGCGTGCTGGACAGCTACGTTCGCTTTCTGTACTACATAGGGGAGCAATCGCTTCCGCACTCCTTGATCAGGATCGCCAACAAGCTGAGATCCGGCGACGCGCGGAGCCTCCTCTCAGATACTAATACTGTCTTCGTTCTTGAAGTCCTGCTTCAGCGGCACGTTTACGGACGGCCCCTGGAGCTGAAGCAGGACATGTTGCTCCGGGAATCCGTTCTGTCAGTACTGGACAAGCTGGTCGAGGCTGGCTCAGCCGCGTCGTATCGAATGCGGGACGATTTCGTAACACCGATATCCCGATAGGAGCGTAGGGTACCGAAAGGTGAATCTCGCGCCAACTGAACAGGCCCTGGCCGAGAGACCTGGGAAACATGACACTGTCTTAGCTGAAACCTTGGCTCATGACGTTTCGTCGTGTTTGTCCACAAGCAGTTGTGATCCGTAAACGGCGTTCAAGGACGTTACGCCGGATCGCTCCATCGCTCCCGTGACTCCGCTCGGCGTCAAATCGACGGGATAAAACGCCCAAACCGTGGAGGTGCCGTTTGGCCACCCGGGGCCGATCGTCGGCAATTCTGGAAGCGATCCACGGACGCGACCTCCCCCTCCAGCAGGATGAGGCAAAAGACAGATTGCGAAAGCTTGTCTTAGCTGGCGCGAAGACGGTCAGCGGCTCAGTCGATGCTGGCGTAGTTGTAGTGGTCTACTCCGATTTCCTGTGCCCCTACTGTGCTCAACTATGGAGACTGCTCCGAGAGGAGTTGCGGACGCCATCGCAAGGAAAGGTCGCTTTGTTCTACAGGTCGTTTCCTGTGCGTGGGCACAGTTCCGTAGTCCGGGATATGGATGTTCTTGCGAACTGCACTTACGCACAGAACAGAGAGGCGTTTGTCCGGCTGGTCGACTTGCTGTTCAGTGAGCGGAAGAACACGGCAGCTTCCTCGGTGACTGCGGTGATGAGCTCGTTCCTCCAACGGCTGCCGGGCTTCGACATGACCGCCCTCTCAGCTTGCGTTGCCTCGGGATCGGGGGAGCGGGACCTTGAGGCTGATGTCGAGTCCGCACATGAGGCCGACGTAAACGCTGTGCCCACAGTCTTTGTCAACGGCCTCAGGATCAATGGATTACCCAGCCCTGAGCATTTGCGGACTCTTCTCGGACAAGCTGCAGCGGCCGCTTCGCGAGGATCAGCGAAGCCAGACCCATAAAGTGCCTCGTAGGGCGACCGGCCCAGATGGAGATCCGCTGGCTTCCATCGCGCCGCCGCGTCGCGGAACCGCCCCCGGCAGATCCCGTGCGTCAACAGGATCGCGCGCCCGTCCGGATGGACATCGACCAGCGACGCGGTGAAGTCCGTGTCAAGCGCGCTCGATGCCGCCCAATCGTCGCCGTCACCGGGCCGGTTACCTCGATGTCGTGCTCCAGGGGCGCCGACGCGTAGGAACAATCAGGGACAGAGGAATAATCAGGGAATAATCAGGGACAGCAACCTTTGCGGGTTTCTAATTTAACATAGCAGGAGCCGGATGTTGCCTTTCGCAACCTCGCCCTGCCTCTTCGAGGCGACCGCGTGCTCTTCAATCCCTCGCGTCTTTCACCGGCCGCCTGACTCCCCGCCCACGCCGCTTCCTCTCTCTCCAGCTTCTTCAACTCCACGCTGAATTCCTGGAGCGTCTCCGGATGCCGCTCCAACATCTTCGTCACCAACCGCAGGAACTCGGCCGTCTTCGGATCCGCCCGCCAGGTCGCCTCGCTTCGCTGCTGCCGCATCCGCTGCTCCAACGCCAGGCTCTGCCGCTCCTGCACCATCGCCCGTACCGCCGCGTCGGGCCGTCGCATTTCTTCCCGCACCCGAATTTGCCGCGCCGCCTCACGTAACTCCCGCGCCAGCTCCACCAGTGGATCTCCCCATTCCGTCGGCTTGGCCTCCGCGTGGATCTCGACCAACACCGGCCGAGACCTCATGTGCCACTGCCAGTGCCGGCTCAGCGCCGCCGTCGACGGCCCGTGTTTCTCTGCGACTTTAAGGGGCATCCTCGACCGCTTCCCGATCCGGATGCCGGCAAATCGAACACCGCTCCATCTCTTCTTCCTTCCCCCCATTGTGGGGTGGCCTTCAGGTGTGGGGTGGCCTTCAGGCCGCGGCGAGCTTCAGCTCGCCCCTCGGAGTTCGGCCCTTCCCCCGTAGTGCCGGTCTCCGACCGGCTGTGTGGATCGAAGATCCGCCGTCCGGGCACTTCAGCGCGATCCGCATTAGTCTCCCGCCGGCCCTCCGGATCGAAGACCCGCAGGCGACCCCCTCCGGGAACCCCGTCTGCTATTCACAACCGTCACAAATAAATATTGCCATTATTTCCATTGAATTAGCGCTCTCCACCCGCAACAGATCCAGACCGCCATCTAGAATTGGTTCAGGAGGCCCCTCCTTTGTTCCACCTGAAGTGGAACAAACTGGAACACCAAAATGCCGAAAAACACGTCTAACCCACACTACTACAAGCACTTAGCGGAAACCTCGCCCTTTTTTGTTCCACTTGTTCCACTTCGCACTCTAACCCGTTGATTTCACTCACCCACAAGTGGAACAAAGTGGAACGTTCCACTTGTTCCACTTCTCCGTCCAGTCACAACCGTCGCAAAAATATCGTCGCTTTCCCCTCAAGCAGTTGCCGGAATCAAAACTGAATTCCCGCGGGACCGCCTTCTATCCTGAAGGTGGAAAGGGATTCCCGTGGCGCTGCCGATTCGTTTCTTGCTTCCGCAGCGCGCACGCCCCCTCCGCCTTCGCCCGCCGCGCCCTGGACTTCCACCCCGACCCCGCCCGGCAGCAGATCCTCGCCTCCCGCCATCCGCGCCGGATCCTCTGTTGCACCCGCCAATGGGGCAGGGACACCGGGGGCCACGACGCGTCTCCCGATTTCCGTTTTCGATACTCGAATTCAGGCACATGAGGGTTTCCAGAGTTGGCAACCACTCGACCGGGTTCTATCGTGGAGGTGAAACGTCTGATTTCCGCTGGATCAGGACCCGAAACGATTCCCCCATCCCGAAGAGCAGTGTCTTCAGTTGCTGCCGAAGCTGGGTGTCGCCGCCGAGCACCGCGGCGAACTCGTCGTCGCGCCCGGCGTCGAGGGTGAACTGGGCCAGCGTTCCGAGCGATACCCACTCGAGGCCCGCCCGAGCCCCGTACTCGATCAAGGCATCGAAGGCGACGTGCGCAGTGAGGTCACGCTCGCCAGGCGAATCGAGGACGTCCGGGGAGGCCTGGTGGCGGCGGTAGCTCATCAGCGTGCCGTCGGGAAAGCGGAGGGATTCCCGGGCCGTGTAGCCGTAGTCGATCGCGATGTGGACGCCCGCCGACAGGCTGCGGGCGATGCGTTCGATCCATTCGACGGCGGCCCAGTGGATCTCGGCAGAGGTTTCGAAGTGCGGGACATAGCGGGAGAGGTACTCGCGGGTCCGGTCGTCGGCTTCGGTGCCGTCTTTCCAGACAAAGCCTTCCTGCCAGCCCACCCGAGCTTCCACGATGCGGCCGTCCCGGCAGAAGACACGGTCGACGGGCAGGGCGTCGAAGAACTCATTCGAGAAGACCACGCCGCGGAACGAGGCCGGAAGCGCCCCGCGGTCGAGATCAACCGGGAGGTAGTCGAAGGTGGCGAGGGAAGGGGCTACCTCGGCCCGGCCGGCCCCCAGTTCAATGACCTGAAAAGGCTCGCCGATCCGGGAGCGCCAGGATTCCAGATGCCGGGCGACAATGCGGCCGAAAACCGGCTGGAGTTGACCGGCGGTGAAGAAATCCCCCGCCCGGCCGAAGCGGTCCCGGCGATAGTAGCCGTACTCCGGGTGATAGAGAGCCACCTCCATGAACGTGCGAAACGGGATCGGGCCGTCCCGCCTGATCTGGTCGCGGAGGATCTCGGCAAGCGGGGTCATGGGTCGAGGCTTTGGGGGGTGCGGAGGAACATCTCGACCAGGTAGTCGTGCAGGCAATCGTACAGGTACTTCTGAAACGTCCAGGGGAACTGTGGGTGCTCGATGTCGCGCGGGTGGACTGGCGCTACATAAGTGTGGAGCCCCAACGATTTCTCCTTGACCTCGATCACGAGTTCCACCTGTCCGTTCCGCTCCCGCGCCCCGAAATCGACCAGCGCGTGATCGT
>JBJXGR010000381.1:0-5124 GCA_046160045.1 Bryobacteraceae bacterium | reverse complement strand
AGAGCGTTGCGCACCTGTCTCATCTGCCGCGGAGCGCGGTTTCGCGTGGTCTTCCGGGAATTCGGCATCGACGTCCTGCGGTGCGAGGAGTGCGGTCACGTGTGCTCCTCGCACCAGGGCGATCCGGGGTACGCGGCCTATTATCAGGACAACCCGACCGACTGGGAGGATCCGTACTGGTGGGACGAGGCGCATCGGGAGATGTACGACGACTTCTGCTCGCGGTTCCTGGAAGGACGGCCGACGCGACCGATTGTTGGATGTGGGTTCTGCGTTGGGACAGCTTACCTAGCAGGGTGCTGAAAAAGGCCCTGGGAGACCCTGAATCCCACTTATGCAGCCTCGTAAGCTATTGATTCCACGTTCGACCGGAAGCCGTATTGGGCTGTTTTTGGCCGCCCAGAACCCTTTTTCAGCAGCCTGCTAGTTCGACAGCCCTCCCTGATCGGGAACTCACTGCGCTAGGCTAGGCATCGCGCTGGCCAGCCGTCGGGGTATCTGGGCATACTAGCTAGTAGGATCATCATCCTGACCCCATGGCCGACTGATACGATCTAAGATGCGCATCAAGGAAGCTCTGGGCCGAATAGACTTTCAGCCTCTCAATACCTCGTTTGCGCAGCATATCAGCGAAAGCCGAGTCCTCGATAATTCGGACAACCACCGCCGAGATCTCGTCCGACTTCGAGGGGTCAAAAGTCGCCGTTGCATCACCGGCTATCTCCTTCAGCCCGGTAGTTCCAGAACAAGCCACCGGTGCTCCGCAATGGAAAGCCTCAAGCAGCGGTATTCCGAACCCTTCGTAGAAAGATGGGAACACGAAGGCTGCCGCAGACCGATAAAAGCCGTACAACTCCGCGTCTGGAACGCGCCCGACGAAAAAGACGCCCTCCACTGCGGGTAGCCTCGCCTTGGCGTAGAACCGGTCCGTTGAGCCAACGACGACCAAATCGACTCCCGTTCTCCGGCGCACCTCAGGAAATGCCTGCAGCAGTCCAACTAGATTCTTCCGGGGGCTGATCGAACCGACCGCCAGCAGGTAAGGACGAGATCGCTTCGGCAAAACCACTTCAGCAGGGGCAGTGACTGCGTTTCCGACTACATCGATCCTCGACTCTGGTACGTGCAGCGTTTCGACGATCTCGCGGCGGGAGAATTCGGACACCGTTAGAATTCGACGTGCACGTCGAGCAACGACGGGAAGCAGTAGCCGATAGTACATCGCGAACGCTGAACTATACCAACCCGAATGGCGCATAACCGACACGTCGTGAATCGTGAGGACAAAAGGAACCGTTGCAAACGCAGGCGCAGTATTGCCTGGGTGGTGTACCAAGTCTACGCTTCGGGCATTTGCGGCAGCTTCCAGGCGAAAGTGTTCCCACAAGATCCCTGGAAGATAGCCGCGAAAGACTTTTTGAAAAAGCGCCACACAACGCATGTCACCACCGCAGGAAGCCAGCAGATGCACCAGCATCCGCGCGTATCGCTGAACACCGGTAGCGTTCGCAATACCCTCAAATCTGCAATTGATCCCGACAGTCATTAATGTGAAGTCCTGCCAGAACTTACGCCGACCGATGTTTGAGCAGAGTTCTGCATCGCGGACAAAACACCACACAGAAACCAGAAGTGAAGATACGTCATCTCGGCCATGGAAACCAGCAGTACGACCAACGCTGATACGACCGCAACCCAAACAGCGTGGTAGCAAGCCACGAAATCCCTTCCGCAGCGCCCAAGACGCCCCGGAAGACGAAGCAACCGTGCAAGGAATGCGCCGAACAGAATCACTCCCAGGAGTCCGTGCTCGGCTAGGATTCGACCGGTCATTGAAAATGTCCTAGGCGTCGGCTGAATTACCTCGCTGCTGAAAAAGTAGTGGTAGAAGGCGTAGTTGCCCTCGCCGACGCCCACGATAGGGTTATGCAAGAAAATCTCGGCAGAGGTAACAAGCGTTGAGAATCGGATCGAAAACGAGGTGTCACGTGCACTACGCGCATCGAGAACACGGCCGGCAGTGATCTCCGTCAGGCCTACCGAGGTCTTGGAGAAGGCGGTAAAGACCTCACCACTACCCCAGACGAGAAGACCAGCGATCACGCCACCAATTAACAACTCACGTCGCCTCGCCAACATTGATATAAGGGTCAGCATTACTGCCACGCCAAGGAATGCGGAGAATGCTGTCGTCATTATTAGCACAGAGAAAGTAATCGCAAGGACTGCCCACTGAACGTGGCGAGCGAATAGGAATACGTTGTTTATCGTTAAGTTGAATACAATTGGTACTACAGTTAATAGATACAATGCGAGCATTGAAGGTTCTGGCGCTGTTGAGCTGATCCTCTGCGCGCCCAGTATGGTCTGGAAGTACTGCTGGCTCCATCCAATATTATTGTTAAACACAGGCCAGTATGGAATTCCCGTGAAGTGACAAACCAGCTGATAAATTCCCCAGGTAGCGCAAAAGGCTCCGGCAGCAAAATGAATTCGGATTGCACGCGTCAGGACAAGGGCGTCTCGGAACATCATCCGAGCGACGACGAACACAGCAAAGTTGATAACAATATAGACACTTTGTGTCGCCGAGAATACACCTGGACTCTTTGAGGCCAAATGGACGTAGTCGGGCGGCATGAACGCTGACTGGCCTATTGAGAGCACCGTCAAGAGGGTGTAACAGCC
This sequence comes from Bryobacteraceae bacterium, assembly GCA_046160045.1. Classification (GTDB taxonomy): domain Bacteria; phylum Acidobacteriota; class Terriglobia; order Bryobacterales; family Bryobacteraceae; genus CAZGUX01. Next base: position 2,436 of record JBJXGR010000381.1, on the reverse strand, counting down.
CAACAATCTGGCCGCAGAGTCTAGGCCGATCATCGCTTCACCGGCGAGAGCCTTCCAACTCACGAGGCCGATCAAAAGTGTCGCAGCTGCGTAACTGGGCTGAATGCCGAATCCCCACTGGCTGAAGTTCCAGACGGAAGCGGCAGTAAATGGGAGTGCGAGGACGAATGCGTAAAGAAGCGTTTGTACTTGGCGCTGCCAACGGCTACCGGTGGGCGCCTTCCACGAGCGATCAAACGTGCCAGCAGCTGCAGTGGCCATCATTCCGTTCTCGGCTGAAACTCGCCATATAGATAGGTTCGCAGGAGCGGCAAGGGCAGACCGCATCCGAACCGAAGGATGTCACGAAGGAGATGCTCTGGCCCGCAGCCGGGCAGGAAGTTGGTGAATCGCAGACGGCGTGCTTTGAGGCCTAAGTGGTCGCAGAACAACAGCTGAAGCTCGTGCCTGGTGTAAATGTGATTGTGAAAGCGATTGAGAGCCCAGTCACTGGATAGTTTACTCTCCAGAGGCTGAAAGAGGTTCGATCTATTCGCAAGTAGGCGTGTAACGTGCCCGATGCTCATCTGGTTAGGGGTGGATACAAGAATTACCCCACCCGGCGTCGTAACGCGGCGCAGTTCTATCAACGCAGGAACAGGTGACGTCGCGAAGTGCTCCAACACCTCAGTAAAGATTACGCATGGGAATGAGGCGTCCCGGAAGGGAAGGGGTGCCCTTTCCAGGTTGCTGCGGACAAAGGCGAATCCTTCGATCCGTTCCGGACAGTACAAGTCGTCGAGTCCCACAACCGCACGGCCGCATTGGCCGAGAAAGCGGGCCACATCGGCCCACGCGCAGCCAGCCTCCAAGATGCGGTCACCTTGTCGAGTAAGTTGCAGCGCACGGTGGGAAATCCAGGCCAAGCGCCCACAATGGCGCAAAAGGTACTCTCGGTGCTCTCCAGTGAGCTGATCCGCACGCTGGGCGAAGTACGTCCAACACTCACGCAGTGATGGCTGGGGGCCGAAAGTGCGGTGTACTGTTCTCATGCCGGATGACGCTAGACACCAACAGAATCCTACGCTAACACGGCAGGCGGAGATCTGAGGCCAATGCTAGAATCCAGTACCGTGAAAGATGGCAAACGAGCGACCCTTCCGCCATGGACCGCAACGACCTAGTACGCCGCCTCAGCCAGAAGCACTGGCACGAACAGTACGTTTTCAGCCCCGCGGAATACGAACGGCGCCGGAGGAAGGCTGCCTTTCATTACCGCAAGCTCCTGCCGCCGAATCGGGAGATCCACGTCCTGGATGTCGGCTGCAGCGGCGGGTTCTTTCTGCGCTTTCTTCAAGCGGAGGGCTTTGCCCATATTCGGGGCGTCGATACGGACGCCGATGCCGTCGCGCTCTGCCGCCAACACGTCACTCCGAATGCTGAAGTTGCGGATGCCTTCGAGTATCTGACGGGCCATCCGAATCGTTTCGACCTCATCAGCTGTCATCACGTGATCGAACACTTCACACCGGAGCAATCCCTGTTGCTGGTTCGCCACATCTTCGATGCGGTCTCGCCCGGCGGAAAGGTTCTCGTATCAGTCCCGAACGGGATGTCCCCATGGGCCGGCTACCACACATTTGATGACTTGACACACGATCATTTGTACACGTCCGGAAGCCTGCGCGAAACATTGGAGATCGCAGGCTTCTCTCGGGTGGAGGTGTATCCGGAGGGTCCGGTTCCATACGACGTGCCGACCACCATCCGGTATGGCCTCTGGAAAGCACGCGAGGCTCTGCTGAAGTTCACGTTCATGCTAGACGTGGGCATTGGACGGGCGAAGCATTGCCAAATCGAAGTGTCGGCAGGATTGATCGCCACCGGATACAAGGACTCTTGAGAATTGGTCGGTTGCCGTGATAAACAGCCGAACGCCGCTCCCTTCCGGTCACGGCTCCGAGATTCCAGCGAGATTCGGAAGACCGAGCGTGCTGCACGGGGAGGAACTCCCTTCGTGAACCCCGGCCAAACCGAGCCCACGGCGTGAGCCGTGGGGTTGCGTTCCGGCAGCGCCCGGATCAGGCTCTCCAAACCGAATCGAGTCAAGGCCGGGCTGCGCCCGGCAAAGCGTCGAGACGAGTCTCGACGCTCCAGACACGAGTGTCTGCGCCACAAATCGGCCCGCATGTTCTTAAGTTAGTGCCTATGGGTCGGAGACCGGCGCCACGCGAGAAAAGGCCAAACCCGAGGGGAGCCATAGGCTACTCCAGAGAGTAGTCGAAGCCGGCGGGCGCGGAATCGCTCTCCTCGCGACGAATTCTCCAGCGCTCGGGCCCCTCGCTCGTGTGCACGGTCGACGACAGGGCGGGTCCGGGATCCCATTCGACGCGTGCGATCGCCGGATCCGTGGCGATCACCGAAGCAAAGATCGTGCTCCCGCAGGTCCGGCGCAGC
>JBJXGR010000380.1:0-8604 GCA_046160045.1 Bryobacteraceae bacterium | reverse complement strand
TGTCGCCATGGCCGGCAAAGACGTGTACGACCCGTTTAAGGATTGAGGCCCCATCGTCTAACCGGAAAAGGCACAGGTTTCCTAAACCTGGGATCCCCGTTCGAGTCGGGGTGGGGCTATCACGGGCGCGTCGTCCAAAGGACAGGGCCTCGCTCTTCTAAAGCGAAGATCGCAGTTCGAATCTGCGCGCGCCTGCCAGGAAGCAGTCAGAAGTCGGATTTCGGGCGTGGTGAAGTCGGGGGCTACTTCGACTCATAATCGAGAGGTCGCGGGTTCGAATCCCGCCGTCCCCAAAAGGGACGTAGCTCAGTGGTAGAGCGCTAAATGTGCCCTTGGCGCGTGTTCCCGCCCGTTTTGTTGTTCGGGGATGGTGAAGGTAGCGGCTGCTTCGTCTGCTAAACGACCGACGACGCTGGTTCCTCCCCGAAGTTCTTGGCCGTGGTGAAGTGTTCGGTTCCTTCGACTTGAAAATCGAACCCAAGACCGGACGCGCTTGTTCCCGGCCAGCAAGAAGTAGTGGAAGGGTGGCCGACCATTCGTTCCCTATCCAGACAACACTTTTACGATGCATCGGTTATAGCGAGTTTCCGAGAACGCGGCTGAGCCCTCGTGGCAGCAGGAGGCGAGCAGGAGGAGGTTCGCCCGATCTTCACCTCACGGCAACCGAGGGTAGCTTGCTGTCCGTTTTTCACTGCGAATCGGTCGTCGTGTTGTGGGCGACCTAAATCCCTCCTGCTCGCCTCCTGCACGCAGGCAGTCTCTCTCGGTTGGTACACGGGTATCTGTGCACCGTTTTTTGGCTATTACTACCGCGTCCTCACGGCCCAAGGCAAAAACGCTGCCGGCGGGTCGCGGAACTTCCTGGTCGATGGCCACCTGCTCAGCGGTTTCGGGCTGGTCGCATGGCCGGCGGAGTACGGCGAGACCGGGGTCAGCACATTCATCGTGAACCAACTGGGTCAGGTGTATGAAAAAGACCTCGGCGCCCGGACGAGCGAACTGGTCAAGGCCATCACCCAGTTTGATCCAGACTAGAGCTGGAAGAAGAGCGAATAGTCCCCTGTATTGAAAAAGGAACGACGACGAACACGAGATTGCCGCGGAGGCGGCACGAATCCTGGAACGCGGTCGGGTTGACTTCACCGTCGAACTGGCGGAGAGCTATCCGCTGACGCCAGGCTCGACCCCAAGCTCGACCCAAGGACCCGACCCGGCGGGGTCGGGATTTTGCCAGGTGGCCGTCCCGAGGGTCTTGCGGAAGTGATTCTGAGCCAAGGCAGCGCGAGGGCCAGGATCGTCCGCCTCCCTATCGGAAAGCAAGACACTCGTTCGTGGGTCAATTCAGCGGAACCCGGACCTCGTGGACGCCGCCGCTTTGGACCGTCGCCGAAATACCCCTGCCTCGGCAGGACGCACGATTCGTGAAGTCGCAAGGGTTCGCCCCGGTCCATGCGAGAACGGTGCTCAATCCCGGCGGCACACGGCGCGCCAGGAACTTCCCATCTGGCTGTTCTTTGATGTCAAAAGGCCCCAAACGAAGAATGTCCCCTTCCGCTGGAATCACCGCGACTTTGACTTCACCGGGGCCATAGCCATCGCTGTCCTCGACGTCAATCACGATCTGGCCAGCTCCATCGCCCAAAAGGATCTCCAGCCGGATCGGGCGGGCTCCTGACGGGACGACAATGTGCGCGCCTCCGGGCTGGCCGTCGAGGGTCGTCGATTTGATGTACAGCCCTGGGTCGGCTTCCTCGGGCAGCCGGAGAGTCACGTCTTCGTCCCAGGTATTTTCGCGAATCGCGCCATCCTTCGGGTCGACGGCCAACTGGCCCCCACCTGACTCGCAAGGCGATACCCGGAACTCGACGATGGCCGGCAACGGCCTTGCCGACTCGACAATCACCCGCCCCGCTACTTTCCGACGGGGGACATATAGGAGTTCTGCGTCCACAACCGGAGCTGAGCCCACCTCGAAAATCTCTTCGGTGACACTCCAGTGCTCTTCACCTTGGCCGCCCCAGCCCTTCATCGAATAGCTGCCAGCAGGAATACCGTCAAATCTGAAGACACCCTCCGGCCCGGTTGTGGTTTCGCGCTCGTCCGGTGGGCGCAGGAAACCGGACGCCCCTATCGCCGTGATCGACACAGTCCCGGAGAGGGGCTGGTTGGTGACGGAGTTCCGGACGTGGCCGCGCACGCTTACCAGCGGCACGGGCCGAAGCGAAATATCAATGCCCACCACCTCCGACCCGCGCCTGACCGCAACGGGGGAAGCCGAGCGCAGCGAAGAGACACCTGGATAGAACGTGTGTGCGTATCCGGTCTTGCCTTCGGGGGCAATTCTCCCGGCGGACGGCGCCAAGAACACGAAACGGGTGTTCACCTCAGGGACTGCGACGACAACATACGCACCTTCCGGCAAGCCCGCGAGTTCGTACTCACCCCGCGAGTTAGTTAGAGTGCCTTCAGAATTGCGATCGCAATCCTCCGCAACCGCCGCCGGGAGGGCCGAGACCAGAACTCCCCAGGCAGGCTCTCCGTCTTCATAGGCCACCCTGCCGCGAATCAGACCGGGTGCGCTGACCTCAGCGACGATGCCGCGGACGATGGAGCCTGCCGGCACAATCAGGCGACGACGCTTCAGTGAGCCATCCGCGGCACGGACCCGCTCCAAGGACCAGAAGTCCGACGGGCATTCGATCCGGTAGCCGCCGGGCGGCACGTCGTGAAACTCGAAACGGCCGTCGGCGCCACTGATGGCATTGAACGTTCGCTTCGCGTCGAAGGATGCCAAGCGAAGTGGAACGCGCTTGGCGGGAGCGCGACCGGTTTGCCGCAGGACTATCCCATACACGGCAGATGGGCTCTCCTCCACACCGGCCGAAGCGGGCGGCCATGCCACCAAGAGGCCCTGTACCAGCAACAGCGCGAACACCACAGTTGTCCCCGTTCTCGATTACGAAAATCAGCGCGCGGTCGTCCGGACCGGTTCCGCTTCGCCCCGTCCCGCCGCCCACTCGATCGCGTTCCACACCAGTTGCCGGAACTGGGGATGGCGATGCGAGTCGCTCGAGTGGCCTAACTGGATCACGACCACCCGTGACTTTTTATAGCCGCTGATCCAGGCGAGCGGCCCGTCGGCCGTCGAAAGAGAGGCCGGTTGTCTGCAAACCGGCGGGGGGCCGCCGCCCTTCGCGGCGAACCCGGTGTCGGAGCCGCTCAAAATCCCTCCTGCTCGCCTCCTGCACGCAGGCGGTCTCTCCGCGCCCCGCTGCATCCGTTGTCGATAGAAAACCGTGTCGGCTCGTCACGCGCGTAGGTGTAGGGCAGCCGAGCCAATGCAATGATCCCTCCTGGAAATGGGATCATCCCGCTGGGGAAGGATCCGTCTCGCCTCCCTCAGGGTTTCACTGCCACGCGGTGAAACCGCCGGTCGATGGCCCGGCCGACAATGTAGCCCGCCACGCCACCCACCACGGCGATGCCAACGCCGAGCGCGCCGCCCGCTTGCGCGGCGAGAAAGTCTCCGCTCGAGCCGATGCCGGCTCCCACCGCAACGCCCGCCGCCACGGGGACCAGGACGCCGATCCAGCGGCCCCGGCTGCAGTTTTCGCGCACATCAATCGTCTTGACTTGTTCGCGAGGAATCTTCATCGACGCTTTCGGGTAAAGTGTCGGGTTGCTGGTCTTGACTATCCTGAGAGTAAGGGCTTCGGGCGTGAACGTCGCGCCCCGGCCCTGCACTTTGTTGGCGTCCGGCAGCACAAGCCGCACGGTCCAGTCCGGCTGCACGTACTCGGACAACTCGCTCCAGGTGAGCGTTCGGGCCTCCTGCGCTTCCGTTGGCGCAGCCAGAGCACCCATCACACAAACGAGAATGAGAAAACGAATAGGCATAGCATAGGGTTCCCTTTGACAACGCCGGAAAAAAGTAGGCTCGCGGGCCGCGCCCTCGGAAACTACCGCCCGGCGGTGCAGCCCCCACAAAGAGCGCACCAATCGGCGTCGTTGAAGAAACACGCCGGGCCCGACTCGAATCATAGGCGCATCCCGCTTCGCCGTCAAGGCAGATCTGCCGCCTTGGATCTTCCATGATAAAAGACCGCCTGCTCGCCTCCTGCACGCAGTTGATGTCTCGGGGTCATATTCGTTCGGATTTCAGAAACACGTCTCAGCTGTGCTGACCGCCTCCGGCCTCGGTATTTCCCTGCCGTTCGGTGACGCCGCGGTCACCGCCAAATCGGTCTGCCAGCAGTTGCACGTGGCCCGGCCCTATTCTTCCGCGCCATCCGGCGGCGTTTCCACGAGGGAAGCCGGGGACTTTGCTTTTGGGGACCGGGTGACGGCGCACTCGTCAACTACTTTTTCAAGTTCGGCGTTTGGCGCAGAGTCGCGGCTTCTCGAAAAAAGTAGTGGAAGGGTAGCCGACGATTCGCTCGGAATAGCGCGGCCCCGCTACTTCAACGAATAGGGCGTTTATCCGGCCAGGTGCATTGTTGACAAGTCGCGCGATCCGACACAAACCCGATCGTTGCAGCGTTGCTCTGCTTCGTGGCCTTACGTTCCGGTTCAGTCTGCGGGCCGAGCAGCGGACCGTCCGCTGCAACCGGTTGTTAGTGCCCGCCCTCGCGTCCCAAACGAGCATGGCCAAGCGAACGCACCTACCCGCGCAGAACCAGCTCATCCCTTCATCGCGTTCAGCATGTGGTCCATGGCGTGGGCATGCTCGCGCTGCGGGCTAAACAGGATGACCTCGGAGTCCTTGACCGCTCGCACGGTGTGGCCTGGCGGCCAGTAAAAGAGGTCATTCTCCTTGCACGTGTCGACCTTGCCGTCGGTGTACGTCACCACGAGCTCCCCGGAGAGCATGTAGCCCCAGTGCGGCGCGTGGCAGGCGTCGTCCTCGAGGCCCTTCAGGAGCGGCGCGATGTCAGTGCCGGCGCCTAGGGAGAAGTATTCGCCTCCCATCTTGCCAAAACCGGTCGCGTCACCGAAGTCGGTGGCGACACGCGCGACGGCGCCGGGGACGTTGATCTTGGCGGGAATCTGATCCTTGGTTATGCGCATGACGGGCTCCTTTTCACTCACTCTACGAGTTTCAATCCGCTGCGGCGCCTCAACGTCATCAACAAGCGCTCTGCAGCCTCGAATAACTTCAAGTCTAAACTACATCGGATGGGCGAGAAGTCGGCATCTCGGAGATGTGGGCTCGCCCGCCATTGTGGCCGGATGACGGCGCATCCGTACACTACTTTTTCAAATTCGTAGTTTGGGGCAGAGCCCAGGCTCCCCAAAAAAGTAGTGGAAGGGTGGCCGACGATCCGCCCGGAATTTAGTGTGGCTTTAGTGGACTACAATCTGATCAGAGGGATTCGAGGATGAACATCAAAACTGGGATCGCGGCGTATGCGTTCATCGTCATGAGCGCCGCGGCGCAAGGGCCGACGCCAAAGGCGGCGTCGAAGGTGGCGTCGACCAAACCGGCGGCGGATTCGTCCAAGTTCAAAGCCATCTGGGAGCGCGTCCCGTTCAACAAGGACATCAACCTGAACGCCATCGCCTGCGCGGGTCCGGAAACCTGCTGGGCCGTGGGGGACAAATCGACCATAATCCACACCACGGACGGCGGCAAGACCTGGCAGGTGCAGCTTGGCGGCGATCCCCAGGCGGCCGAAGACGACCTGGAACGGGTTTTTTTCCTGGACGCCAAACACGGCTGGGCCATGACGGACCGGGCGAAAATTCTGGGCACGCGGGACGGAAGCACATGGGCGGAGTTGAGTTCCGTCAGCGGGACCACCAAAGGATTTTGGTTCGTTTCGCCCCAGACCGGTTTTGAGATGGAGAGCCCCGGCAGCCCCGCAATCAGGCTGCAGCGAACCGGCGACGGCGGCAAGACCTGGAAGCCGGCCAGCGAGCGGGTGCTCGGTGGACACCACAGTCGACGGGCTCCCCCGCAAGTTGGCCTGCTCCTATAGCGCGGCGCAGTTTCTCTCCCCCACATCCGGTTTTCTGGGGGGTGGCGCCGTGGTCAACATGGGAGCCTACGTTGCCTTTTTCGCCAAGACCAGCGACGGCGGGCAGACGTGGACTGCCTCCGTCATCCCGGAATCGAAAGGCACCATCACGGGCATCCACTTCTGGTCGGAAAAGGATGGCGTCGTGGTTCTCGACCGTGGAGAAGAGCTTTACTGGACGGCGGATGCCGGCGGAACGTGGACCCGGTCCGTGAAGCAGCGCCTTTGGCCCAGCTACTACGGCGCGGCCGAAGGCAAGATCATGGTGGGCGCCGGACAAGACAGCAATCAGATGGGCTACTCTTTCAACGGCGGGCGCAACTTCACTACCCGGCCCTTCCCCGCGCCTGCTCGCGTCAAGGCAGTGACGTTCTTCGATGCCCAGAACGGCTACCTCGTGGGGGATCATGCCATGGTGTACCGCTACCGGATCGTGCCCATTGACTACACAAGCCCGGGAATGATCGGGGCAGCGGCGCCGTAGGCGTGGGAACTGAAGGTGCGCGGGCGGACTGCCAAGACTCTGTTTCAATCATCAACTTGGCGTAGTCTGGCGACGGCCAGCCGGACATGGCACCAGCGGACATTCAGGTCGCATTTTCCTACAACCGATCACCAACAGGTGCATGCCATTTGGTATCCGAGCAAGGAATTTGAAGCCGGGCCAATCCGAGCCAGGGTCGGCAGAAAGCGGTATTGGGGTAGTTTATCCGATCCTGCGTTGATCAAGTCCTGGAATACGGCGTAACCGGACACTACTTTTTCAAACCCGGGGTTTAGGCAGCGTGGAGGCTCCGCAAAAAAGTAGTGGAAGGGTGGCCGACAATCCTGGAGTTGGGGGAGTTCGATCCATACTGGGGACGCTCGCACGAATCACTCACGTATGGTAAAAGGGGCGGTATGACTAAGCACTGTTTGATCGCGGCGATGCTGCCCGCATTGGCAGCGCAGGAGTTCCGGGGGCGGATCGCCGGCAACGTGACGGACCCGCAAGGGGCGGCGATCGCGGCAGCGAGAGTGCGCGTCGTCAACACCGAAACGAAAGTGGCGCAGGAGGCTCAGTCAAACGACGATGGCGCTTATCTGGCGCCGTTTTTGTTGCCGGGGAATTATCAGGTCACCGTCGAGGCGCCGGGGATGAAGCGATCTGAATGGCCGAGTGTTCGAGTACCCACGAGCGGGGACATCCGGCTGGATGTGAAGATGGAACTCGGCGGCGTGGAGCAGAGTGTCACGATTACAGCGGAGCCGCCGTTGCTGAACACTGCGGGCGCCGATTTGGGACAGGTGATTGACCGGCGCTTTGTGAGCATGGTGGCGGTGGCATTGACGCGGAACGTGGTGGCGGCGGCGCGGCTGGCGCCTGGAGTGTCGGGGATCATTGGGACGTTCAGCAGTAATGATCAGGCCAATATCAGCCTCTCCGGCGGCGGTTCGACGAATACGCGGAATGAGTTTACGTTGGACGGCATTCCGAACACGGTGCCGCAGGGTGGGGGGAATATTGTGTTTGTTCCGTCCCTGGACGCGGTGGAGGAAATAAAGGTGCACACGACGATGTTCGATGCTTCGCTTGGGCACTCCAACGGCGGCGCGATCAACATTACAACGCGGGGCGGGACCAATGAGTTTCACGGCACGGCGTACCTGTACAAACGCTGGAGGGCACTGGATGCCAATAGCTGGGTGAACAACCGGCTGGGGCTGGGTAAGCCGCCGGTGAGCTATAAGCAGTTTGGCGGGACATTTGGCGGACCGGTAACGATTCCGCGGTTGTATAGAGGCGTGAATCGGACTTTCTTCTTTGTCGCCCGGGAACAGGACACGCTCGCGAATCCGGTGAGCCGGCAGAGCCGCGTTCCCACCGGATTGGAACGGGGCGGGGACTTCTCGCAGACTCTGAGCCGGACGGGGACGGCGTTCGGGATTTTTGATCCGGCGACCACGGTTGTTACGGGAACGCGGGCGGAGCGGCAGCCGTTTGTGGGGAATCGGATTCCGGCGAGCCGGCTAGACGCGACGGGAGTGGCGGTGTTGAAAGCGTTCCCGGCGCCGAACCAGGCGGTGCCGGTACAGATTGGACGGTTTAATTGGGGCGCGTCGGGAGTGTCCGCCACATCGAACTACAACACTAATGTGCGGTTGGACCATGCCTGGAGTGACCGGCACCGGATGTTCGGGCGGTTCAGCCGGCTGTTCCGGGATCAGGGCGGCGTCGTGTTTTTCCCAGGTCCGAACGATTTTCCGATTGACGGCACGGACGCGATCGCCACTCGCTTTCTGAACCGCTCCGGCGCAAAAGACGATATGGACTCCGCTCCGGTGGCGCTCGACTCCCGGACCCAGGAAGGGCAGGACTACTTGGCTGCCATGAACCTCGCCGGCAGGTATGCGTACGCCGGCCGGGACTGGGTGTGCGATCGCGTTGTCAGGATCCTCGGGGCGCGGGTGCTGGATTCGGTCCATAACCACCACAACTTCGCGTGGCGAGAGAGCCACAACGGCAAAGATCTGTGGGTGGTACGTAAAGGGGCGACGCCGGCGTTCCCCGGCCAGAAGGGATTCGTGGGCGGGACTATGGGCGAGA
>JBJXGR010000379.1:0-28708 GCA_046160045.1 Bryobacteraceae bacterium | reverse complement strand
TTGAGGACCTTCGCGATCTCAGGGTTGACGCGAAGCGTGACATCGCCCTTATCGAGCGCGGGGGCGATCTTCTTGGCCTCGTCGAGGATTTCGGAAATGATGGTCTGGACGCCCTTCACGTAGCCGGCGCCCTCGCAATAGGGACATGGGGCGCAAAGGGTCCGCTCGAGCGACTGCTTGACGCGTTTGCGGGTGATGGCGACCAGGCCAAAATCGTTGAACGAAAGGATCTTGTAGGGAGCGCGGTCGGACCGCATCGCCTCTTCGAGCGACTGCATCACTTTCTGACGGTTCTTGCGCTCATCCATGTCGATGAAGTCGACCACAATGATGCCGCCCAGGTCGCGAAGCCGGATCTGCCGCACGATCTCCTTGATGGCGTCGGTATTGGTCTTGACGATGGTATCTTCGAGGCGATTCGACTTACCGACGAATTTACCCGTGTTCACATCGATCGCCACCAGGGCCTCGGTCTGATTGATGACGATATAGCCGCCGCTTTTCAGCCAGACCTTCGGGCGAAGGGCCTTCTCCATCTCGCTGGTGATATTGAACGAATCGAAGATCGGCGTCGAGCGGGTGTAGAGCTTTACGCGGCCCACCAGCATGGGCTGGAAGCGCTGCACGAACTGAACCACCTCCTCGTACACCTCTTCGCTGTCCACCCAGATGTTCTTGAAGTTGGCGGTGAGCTGATCGCGCAGCACGCGCTGGACCAGGTCGAGATCGTGATAGACCAGGACGGGCGCTTTGCGCTTCTCGGCTTTCTGGCGGATGTCGAGCCAGAGGTTGTAGAGGAACATCATGTCGGCGCGCAGGTCGGCTTCGGTCTGGCCTTCGCCTGCGGTACGCAGAATGAAGCCGCCGGGAATGCCTTGGCGGTTAGTTTGCAGAATCCGCTTCAACCGCTGGCGCTCTTCATCGGACGAGATCTTACGAGAGACGCCGACGTGATCGACCGTCGGCATGTAGACGACAAAGCGGCCGGGGAGCGCGACATAGGACGTGATGCGCGCGCCCTTCTGTCCCAGGGGTTCCTTGGCGATCTGGACGATGATCTCCTGGCCCTCCTTCAACAGGTCGGCGATGCTGGCCTGGACGCGGGCCGCCGGCTTGGGAGCCTGCTGGCGAAGAACCGGCGCCTGGACTTCCTTCTTTTCGGCTGCCTCGGGTAGCGGACGAGGACTTGGACTTGCGGGTCCCTGGCCTGGACCAGGCCCCTGGCCGCCTTCGGTGCGCATGCGGCGGCGCATGCGGCGGGATACGCGGTGCGGATAGCGTCCGCCCTGCTCCCGGAGGGTCGCGGTGAGGCTGGTGGGCTGGCGCGCCGGCTCCGGGCCTTCGTCGCCAGGCGCCCCGGCTTCGCTCTCGGCCGGGGCCTCTTCGCCGTCCTGGCCTTCGAGCGGTTCGCCACTTTCCGCTTCTTCGGGGGAATCAGCAGCGTCACCGGGCTCTTCGTCTTCGCCTTCCTTTTCCTCGACGTCCGGAAACGCCGGCGCCGCCGTATTGCTTTCCAGCAGGGCATCGGGCTCCACCGGCTGGGCAATCTCGGCAGCAGGCTCGCCGCCGGGTTCCCTGGCCGGAACAGGTTCCAGGGCTCGGGCTGCGAAAGGCGGTTCGGTGGGCTGCTCGCGCTGTCCACCGCCCAAGGCGTGTTCCACCTGCGCCTCGACCGCGACTTCATGCACCGCTTCGAGGATTTCTTCGGTCTCTTCCTGGGTCAGTTCCCGGAGTGCCGGCTGCTCGGCCGGCTCTTCAAACGGGAATTCGGAGGGCTCGTCGCCGGGCCGCGAGTACTTGGCCAGCGACTCGCCGGGCAGGACAATGATGTCGTCGTCATCCACCGCTTCGCTGGGGGCAACGGGCGACGCGGCTTCGGGCGCAGCCGCGAACTTCGATTCCGGCAGGCCCCGCGTGCGACCCCTCCGGCGGCGGTTGCGGCGTCCTCGGCCATCGCGGCTGTCACGGCTTTCGCGGTTGTCCCGGCTGTCTCGGGCTCCGCGGTCAGTCCGCTCCCGATCCCGTTCCACGGGGGCTGTTGGCGCCGCCGCGACCACCGGCGCAACCGGTGCGGCGGCTTCCGCCACCGGAGGCTCGGCAGGCGCTTCGATCACGACCGGAGCCGCCACGGCGATCGGGGTCACTTCTCCGCGCTCCATGCGGAGCACCTTGTCCTCCACCGTGCTGACCACCGCGTCGTATTCCTCGTTATCTTCGAAGAAATCCGACACGTAGAGGAACGCGTCGCGCTCCAGGCCAATGTCCACAAACGCCGACTGCATCCCAGGCAAAACCCGGGTAACGCGGCCTTTGTGAACGCTCCCGGCGAGCGAATACTCATGCTCGCGTTGATGATAAACTTCGACCAGTTGGTCGTCTTCGAGGACCGCGACACGCGTTTCGTGGCGGCTCGAGGACACGATCAGTTCCTTCGACATGCAAACCCTCCATGGGGCCCGAGGCTACCCGGTCCCGGAGGGCGAGCGATGATGGACACCCGGTGTGGAATTTTCCGCCCGGCGGGACCAGTTCCATCCCGCCTTCGCTACAGCTCAAGAAAGCCACAGCTCAAAAAACTCGCACAGGCCCGGAACGTGGAGTCTTGCTGCAACAGCATTCCGGCCCGGGAACCACTTCACTCGCCCGTCCTGTTTTCCCGACAGGTCCGAGAGTGCCTTGGGGCTCCCAACCAAATTTTGCCGCCCTTCCCATGAAGGGCTTTCACCGTACTCCTTGAGGTCCGGCTCCACCAGAAGCCGGACACCGAACTTGTTACCCGGGGATAAGCCCGGGGTAGATCTGAGACAGCGCGACCCTCAACGGCCGCGAACTCAATTCACAAACCGCCGCAACCGGACGTTGTTCACCAGCCCCAGCATCACAAAGGTCGAAATCGTGTTCGACCCCCCCGCGCTCATCAGAGGTAACGGGATGCCGGTTACCGGTGCATTGCCAACCACCATCGCGACGTTGACAAAAATATGAAACAACAGCAACGCCGATACCCCCGTACAGATATACATGCCGGCCCGATCCGTGGCGGTCTGTGCATTCTGCACGATCTGCATCAGCAGGATGAAGTAGAGCGTCAGGACGCCTACGACACCCACGAACCCGTGCTCCTCGGCAAATGACGCGAGGATAAAATCCGTATGCGGCACCGGCAGGAACTGATACTTTGTCTGCGTTCCCTTGGTGACGCCCCGGCCCCACATCCCTCCGGAACCCACCGCGATTCGGGACTGAATCAGTTGGTAGCCGCTGCCCCGAGGGTCGGCGTCCGGATTCACAAATGTCACCAGCCTGGCCCGCTGGTAGTCCTTGAGGGTCAACCACACCGCTGGGAGGATCACCACGATCACCAGGCCGATAACAACAATATACTTCCATCTGAGGCCCGCGAGAAACGCCCCGGTCGCCAGAATTGGTAAATAGGTGAGCGCAGTGCCCAGGTCGGGCTGCTTGGCCACCAGCAGGAACGGTATCCCGATGAGGCCGGAAAGCTTAAGAAAATCAGCAAGTTCCAGGGTATCGACGCGCACATCGGTGAGGAACCGGGCGACCATCAGAATCAGGACCAGCTTGACGAATTCCGACATCTGAAACATGAAGCCGAAGACCGTGATCCAGCGCCGGGCGCCGTAGATGCGGGTTCCGATCAGCAGAACCAGAATCAGCCCGGCAATCGACGCCAGATAGAGAACCGGCACCTGCCCCAGCAGCGAATGGTAGTCGATCCAGGCGACCATCCACATCAGCAGCAGCCCGACCGAAACAAAAACGATCTGCTTCCACCAGGCGTCAGAGAATCGCGTCCCGGCCGTGGCGCTGTAGATTTGAAGCACGCCGATTCCCGACAGCAGCAGGCAGGTGAGGATCAGGGTCCAGTCGAAATCGCGAATCGAGCGGGTCATTGTTGTTGCGGTGCGGGAACTACCGGCAGGAGGGTCGAAATCGGAACTTCCTCTCGCGCGCCGGTTCGCCGCGCCTTCTTGTCGAAATACGACTTGATGACGTCGCGAACGATCGGGGCGGCCAGGTAGCCGTGCTCCGCATTCTCGTACAGCGCCGCGACCACGATCTCCGGTTTCTCGCGCGGGGCGAAACCCACAAACCAGGCATTGTCCTTCAGATGCTCCGAGAGACCTTTGTTGGTCTCGACGTATTTGTTAGAGACAAGCTGGGCCGAGCCGGTCTTCCCGCACACTTCGACTCCCGGAATCCGCGCCCGGATGCCGGTTCCTCCCGGGTTCACAACGGCGAACATTCCGTCCACCACCTTCCGGACGTTCTCCGGTTGAAGCGCCCAGACGCGGGGCTTTTCCTGCTTCTCCAGTTTGACCAGGTGGGGGCGATGCCAGGCCCCGCCTATCACCAGGCCGCCGATCGCGTGAGCCAATTGCAGGGGCGTCACCGTCAGGTAGCCCTGGCCGATCGCCACCGAGATCGTCTCGCCGGGATACCACTTGGCCTGGAGGTTCCGAATCTTCCACCGGGTCGACGGCATGATCCCGCTCTTTTCGTCGGGCAGGTCGATGCCGGTCCTCGCGCCCAAACCCGCCATCTCTCCGTAGTACGCCAGTCGGTCGATGCCCAGGCGGTTGCCGGCGGTGTAAAAGAACACATCACACGACTGCGCGATCGCTCTGTTCAGCCCGGCCGACCCGTGCCCCTTCTTCTGCCAGCACTTGTGATAGTGGCCGTAGAACGAAGCGCCTCCCGGACAATACGTCGTGAATCCATCGTCGATCACGCCGGCTTCCAGTCCCGCTATCGCCAACAGAGGCTTGAATGTCGACCCGGGAGCCAGTTGTGCCTGGATAGCCCGATTCAGCAGCGGACGTTCAGGGTCGTTCACCATATCGCGCCAGTCGGCCGACCGGATGCGGACGGCAAACCGGCTGGGCTCGAACGCCGGGCGGCTAACCAGCGCCAGCACTTCCCCGTTGCGGGGATCCAGGGCCACGACCGCCCCTTTCCGGGTCTCCATCGCCAGTTCGGCGACCGTCTGCAGGTCGAGGTCGATGGTGAGTTGTAGATTGTGCCCGACCGTAGGATCTTTGTTGTCCATCACCTGGCGCTCGCGGCCGCGGCTGTCGACCACCACCCGCCGCTGGCCGTCCACTCCGTGCAGGATGTCGTTATATTGTTTTTCGATGCCGGCTTTGCCGATGATGGCGCCGGGCTCATGCTCGGCGAATTCGGGCAGATCGAGTTCGCTTTCGCTGATTTCCCCCGTATAGCCGATCAGGTGCGCTGCGAATTGTCCCGACGGGTAAACCCGGCGCGTGGAATGGATGACTTCCATCTCCGGGAAGAACTCCGGGTCGCGGTGCGATTCGACAAACGCCAGTTCCTCGGTCGTCAGCTCCTCTTTGATGATGATGGGCTCGTACTTGGGACGCGTGCGATCGTAGCGGCGCAGGCGTTCGGCGAGGTCGTCGAAGTTCAGGTTGAGCCCACTGGCGATCGGCTGAACGTGTTCCGGCTTCAGGTTTTCTCGCGACAGCATCACGCTGAAAGAGGAGTGGTTGTCCACGATCACGCGGTTGTCGCGGTCGAGGATCTTGCCGCGCGGAGCCACCAGCGGGTACGCTTTGATCCGATTTCGCTCGGCTCGTTCCGAGTAGAGCTCGGGGTCGCGGATCTGCAGGATCCAGAACCCGGAGAGAAGAAACACGAAGACCCCGACCGTGAGGTACTGGAGCGCCGCAATGCGGCCGCTGGCGAACCTCGGGTCGTCCCGCAGCAGCGGGTGGTCCAGAATGCGGGTTAAGACATCCGGTTCAACCGGTTCGTGGATGCTCACGGGGGAGAAACCGCACCATCAGTTCTTCTCTCTCAGTTTATCCAAGAAATGAAACAACGAGACCGCAACAAATGCGTTGAGTGCGGCCAGGACCGCGGATCGCTGCAAATTAAAGTCGATCTGTTGACCCAAAAGGGCGCGGGAAAGAACCCAAAAGAAGAACTGGTGAAAGAAAAAGAAGAACAGCGTCAGCAGAAACCGCACGGCGGGATGGTCGACGTCCAGCTTGAGGCCGGCCGTGGCCGAAAAGTAACCGACCAGCGTCTTGACAATGCCGAACATGCCCAGCGGTTTCAGCGACAGGGCATCCTGGGCGAGCCCGATCGCCGCGCCGATCAGCGTGCCGGTCACCGGGTCCCGCCGCATCAGGGAGAAGTAGACGGTCACCAGGAGCGGCATCTCGAGAAACTCGAGGAACTCAAAGAAAAGCGGGACATAGGTCTGGAACAGAATGGCCGCCAGGGGCACGAAGAAGAACACCCTAGCGCGGAAGCGGGAGTCCTGGCGCGCGCGTCTGGCGGCGATCCCGAGCGCGTCGTCGGGGTAGCTCATCGTCGGCGATCCGGGGAGGCCTGAGGCGGGACCGCGGGTGGCGCCTGAACGGGCGGCTTAGCGGCTGGCGCAGTCACGGGGGCGGAACCGCCGGCGGGCGGCGCGCCAGTTGCCTGGGCCGATGGCGGTGTTTCGGAAAGGGGTGCGTTGAAGTCGGGCGGTTTTGCCGAGGTGTCGCCAAACGTATGTCCCTGGGCCGCGCCAAGAGCCTTGTACTTCCGCCGGAGACGATCGGCGTCGGTGCCGGCGTACCCGTCGGCTTGCGGCGCACCGTCCGGGGTGACCTCCGGCGGAGGTGGAGGCGCCAGATACACTTTCGTTGACGGCGAGGTGTCCTCGGGAACCGCGGCATGCACGGCTTCGATCACGATCAATACTTCTTCCAGCCCGTTCTGGAAGCCGCTTGGCTCCACCACCACTCTTTTGAACTGGGGTCCCGGACCGGCCGATTTGACCGGGCCGACCGGCAGGCCCTTGGGGAACACACGATCGTCGCCCGACGTGAAAAACCATTCGCCGGCTTCGATCTTGTCTTCGCTGGCGACGTAATCCACCCGGCAGGCGTTCGACCCGTCCTGTCCGCGAATAATCCCTCGCACCCGCCCTTTTTGCGAGATCACCGAGGCGGCGAAATTGGGATCGAGCACCAACTGCACCATCGAGGCCCAGGAATAGGCGGCCGCCACCTTGCCCACGATGCCGTCCGGTGTCACCACGGCCATGCCCTTCTGGACGCCGGAGATGGTGCCGCGGTCGACGTAGACGGCTCTGGAAGTGGGCCCGGGACCAGTGCCGATCACGCGGGCCGCAATCGTCTTTGAGGGGGTCCTGGTCTGAAAAATCGTCAGCGCGCGGGCGCGGTCAGCCGACGAGATCTCGTTATGCAGATACTGGTTTTCCAGCTTTAGCCGGTTGATTTCCTGCTTCAGGCTGCGATTCTCCTCCCGCGCGCCTCGCAGCATGATGAAGTCTCCGATGGTGCGGTTGGTCAGAGACCGGACCGCCTCCAGAACTACGGCCACGGGCGTGACGGCGTTCACTGCCCAGACGCGCAGCAAAGGCATGTCGTGGCTGCCGCGAACCTGATAGCCCAACAGCAGTAGCTGGCCGAGCAGCACGGCGATCAGAACCAGCGGGTTCCGGTAGCGGTGAAAAAGGGAGTCCATCGAACTTCCCCCCGTGCGCGAGGGTCCCGAATCCTAGTCTATCGAGATTTTGCGCAACAGCTTGAAGTCGCTGAGCATACGCCCCGTGCCGAGCACCACCGAGGCCAGCGGATCGTCGGCAATCGAAACCGGAAGGCCGGTTTCTTCCCGGATCCGCTTGTCCAGGTTCTTGATCATCGCTCCGCCCCCGGTCAGGACGATGCCGCGGTCGCTGATGTCGGCGCTCAGTTCAGGCGGGGTCCGCTCGAGCGCCACCCGGATCGCGTTGACGATCGTCGCCACACATTCGCCTAATGACTCCCGAATCTCGCTGTCATCCACCGTGATGGTTTTCGGTACACCTTCGATGAGATTCCGGCCCTTGATCTCCATCGTCAGGGGCTTGTCCAGCGGATACGCCGATCCGATCTCGATCTTGATCTGCTCCGCCGTCCGTTCTCCGATCAGCAGGTTGTACTTGCGCTTCAGATACTGCATGATCGCGTCGTCCATCTCGTTGCCCGCCACCCTCACGGAACGGGAGTAGACAATGCCGGAAAGCGAAATCACGGCGACGTCGGTCGTGCCGCCACCGATATCCACCACCATGTTTCCCGAGGGCTCCGTAATGGGCAGGCCCGCGCCGATCGCCGCCACCATGGCTTGCTCCACCAGGTGCACTTCGCTGGCTTTGGCCCGCATCGCCGAGTCGGTGACCGCGCGTTTTTCCACTTGCGTGATCTCGCTCGGCACCCCGATGACGATACGCGGATGCACCAGCATCCGCCGGTTGTGCGCCTTCTGGATGAAGTACGTCAGCATCTTCTCGGTGACTTTGAAGTCCGCGATGACGCCGTCCTTCATCGGTTTGATGGCGACGATGTTGCCGGGCGTGCGGCCAAGCATTTCCTTGGCCTCCTTGCCGACCGCCTCCACCTCACCCGTCACTTTGTTGATGGCGACGATCGAAGGCTCATTGACGACGATTCCCTTGCCTTTGGCGTAGACGAGAGTATTCGCAGTCCCCAGATCAATGGCCAAATCGGAGGAAAACAAGCTGAAAATAGAGCGAAGATTCATTACGACGGCGGAAGAAGGCCAGACTCTCGAATCTTATCACAATGGGCTTTGCGAAGGCCCGTTTTTCGGGGCTGCCAGCAGGTCGTACATCCGGTTGAACCGGTCGCGAACGAAACGCAGGCTTTGTTCATACCCTTCGAGCGAGGCCGGATTCATGCGCCGGACTTCGCTTTCCACCTCTGACGCGGCAGCCGCCAGCAACGGGTACAGCCGGCTGAACTGTTGTTCGACCGGCTTCATCTTGTCCCAATCCTCGGCGGCTGTCCCGAGGCGGGCATCCAGCCAGTGGCTGAGCAGCGCTGCCTGCCGGCACGGTGGAAGAACCGGGGCCGCCGCCCCGGATTCGAGATCGGAAATCAGGGGCAACAGCTTGGACAGCCAGTAGTCGATCCCGTCGATTCCCCGCCGCGCCATCTCGGCCCGGATGATCACGTGCTGCACGACGTCGTTGACATGTATGGCAAGACACGACTCCGCCTTGCCAGACACGTACGGAACGCCGGCAAAGCCTCGAACCTGCAGCCAGACGTGTCCCAACTCGTGCGCGACCAGGCCCTCTTCGTGCTTCCGCCATTCGGCCTCGCGGGCCATGTTGAACACGATGAAGTGGATCGAGCGGCCGCCCGCGTTCTGGCTGATGGTCAGCGCGTGGGCGTTCACCAGTTCGCCGCGGAATCGTTCATTGGCAAGGTAGGAGACCAGGAGCGCCCGGTCGCGGACCTCGCCCTCGATCCGCATCTCGTTGCGCACCGGATCGGTGACGATGTTCACAAAATTCACGGTGGCGCCGGCGGCTTCGATCTCCTTACGCCAGTCGTCGAGCGCCGGCGAGAACGCTTGTCCCACAATCGTCAAAGCCAGGGAGAGAGACAGCAGCCGCCACATTCTGTTCTTCCATCTTAGTATTGGCGGAGGCTTGACACCGCGGGCGGAGTGGGGCATCCAAGGCATGGAGGAGGGTCGCATCCCGGAAAAGAGACTGAGCCGCTTCGGCATTGGGCCGAAAACCCTCCTGCCGTCCCTGATCTATGCCCTAGCCGCCTGGGCGGCCAGTCGCGCCTGGCCGGACGTCTTCCTGCTGCGTTCGCTGCCAGAAGCCGCCATGGCGGGGGGCGTCATCCTGATGGCGACCGGTCTGCTCCTGTGGGCGGCGGGCGTCGTGACCGTGATGAGGGCCTACAACCGCGATCAGTTGGTCACTTCCGGAGCGTTCGCCCTCGTCCGGCATCCGGCCTACGCCGCGTGGATCGTGCTGGTCCTCCCGGGTCTGGCCTTGTACACCGGGTCCTGGCCCTTGTTTCTCACCCCGGTGATCGCCTACCTCATCTTCAAACGTCTGATTCACGTGGAGGACGAGTATTTGCGGGAGCGCTACGGCCAAGCCTATCTCGACTACCGCGGGCGCGTCAACGAGGTCATCCCGTTCCCGCGGTTTTGGCAAAAAGGCAGATAGCTGCGGCGAGGCCTTCCCCCAAGGCTGTGCCGAACGGACGAGCACCTGCCGGCGTCTGGTAACCTGAGGGCGCGGGCTGCCATACCCTTTGTGACCGATCGAAGTCATTTTTCGCGCCGCATACTGCTGACCGGATTGGCTTCCATTGCGGCGGCTTGCCGCAAGACCGCACCCTCGCAACCCGGCTTCGTGCTGATTGCCAACGAGGTCAGCCGGACGGTCGCGGTCATCGACCTCGATACCCTCCAGGTCCGCCGCCAGGTGTCCTTCGAGTCCCCCCCGACCGCGGTCATCGCCCACCCGACGCGGGACACCGCCTATGTCCTGACCCCGAAAACAGGGGCTATCCACGAGATCAATGTCCCCGATTTCGCCGTGGTCCGGCGGCACCGCTTCGGCGTCTCTCTCCACTCCATCCGCCTCTCGGTTGACGGCGAGTGGCTGTGGGCCCTGTCGAGGGACTCGCAGATACTCGCAGGGTTGCGGATCGACACCTGGAAGACCGGCCACCGCATCCGGCTTCCCGCCAGTCCTGAAGACTTTGACCTCTCGCGCGATCACCACGCGGCAATCAGCTTTCCGGATGCCGGGCAGGCGGGCGTCTGGGACCTTAACAAGAGCCGGCAACTGCACCTGACACGACTGGGAGGACGGCCGTCGACCCTGCGGTTCCGCCAGGACGGGCGCCAACTGCTGGCCGGCCTGCCGGACTCCCGCCTGATCGTAATCCTCGAAAGCCATAGCGGAAAGACCGTGACGCGCCTTCCCCTGGCGATCGAGCCCGCTCAATTCTGCTTCAAATCCGATGGCGGCGTGCTCTTTGTGTCCGGACCGGGAACCGATGCCGTGGCCGCCATTTATCCCTACCGCGACATGGTGGCGGAGACGTTTCTCGCCGGCAAGGCTCCCGGCGCTATGGCGGTCTCGTTCGGTGCCGCGCCGTTGTTGTTTGTGGCCAATCCGGAATCGGGCGACGTCACCGTGATCGACATCACCACCAGCAAGCTTCTGGCGACGGTGGCGGTAGGCTCCCGGCCTTCCTATATCGCCGTCACGCCGGATGACCGCTACGCCCTGGTTCTCAATCACGACAGCGGAGATGTGGCCGTGCTGCTCATCGAGGCATTGCGGAACCGCCGCGTTCGCCCCGCCCCGCCTCCCGTGTTCACCATGCTGCGCGTGGGCTCCGGTCCGGTCAGCGCCGCCGTCAAGGTGCAATCGTGAGCCTCCTGTACGATGAAAGCAAAGTCATGAAGAGTGTCGTGCTGTGCTTTCTTCTGGGCGCTGTTGCGCTCGCCCAGGCTCCCCGCGTTCTGGAGAACCTGATTGTTTACGGCGAGCCGGGCCGCTATGGCGGGTGGCCGGCCAATCACGGCATCTGGTCGTGGGGCGACGAGATCGTGGTCGGCTTCGAGATCGGCTATTTCAAAGACAATCCAGTCGGGCACGACATCGATTGGTCGAAGCCCGCCGAGCACGTGATCGGCCGCAGTCTCGACGGCGGCAAATCCTGGAAGATCGAGCGCCCGGAAGGACTGCGGCCGCCGCCCAACACCGAGATAGCCAAAGTCCCGACCGGCCCTGACGGGAAGAATCCCGTCGACTGCCCGGGCGGCATCGACTTCACCCATCCCGACTTCGCCATGACGCTGCGCATGACCGGCATCCACGACGGCGAGTCCCGTTTCTACTACTCCTACGACCGCGGGAAATCGTGGCACGGCCCGTTCCGCCTGCCGAACTTCGGCCAGCCGGGCACGGCGGCGCGCACGGACTATGTCGTGTTGGGCAGGCACGAACTGCTGGCCCTGATCACCGTCGCGAAGCGCGACCGGAAAGAAGGCCGCGTGGCCGCCATCCGGACCAACGATGGCGGCAAGACCTGGAATCTGGTCTCGTTCGTCGGTCCGGAGCCCGAGGATTACGCGATCATGCCTTCGACCGTACGGGTCGGACGGGCGGATCTGGTCACCGCGATTCGCCGCCGAAAGTGGATCGATGTCTGGCGGTCCGACGACAACGGCGAATCCTGGCGCTTCCTGAATCAGGCTGCGATCGAGACGGGCGGCAATCCGCCCTGCCTGGTCCGGCTGAAAGATGGCCGCCTCGTGATGACGTATGGCTACCGCCTGGAGCCGTACGGGATCCGCGCGCGCATCAGCCCGGATAACGGTCTCACCTGGAGCCAGGACCTGATCCTGCGCAAAGACGGCGGCGCCTTTGACGTGGGCTACACCCGCACGGTCCAGCGTCCGGACGGCAACCTGGTGACCGTGTACTACTACAACGACGCAGCCGACCGCGAACGTTACATTGGCGCGACCCTCTGGGATCCCGGCCGCTGATTGGCCGGGTTCTGTTCGCCGAACGGACGCCGTCCCGACTCGATCCGATCGCCATTCCAGACCATCCGTGCTGAAATGGCGATGTGTCTGTCCATCCAAGCCTGAATCGCACCGGAACCCGCATGAAGAAAACCCTCCTCGTCACCGTGACTGCCCTCTTCCTGGCTCAAGCAGCCGCGGCGCAACTCCGGGCCGGAGTCGCCAAAGTGGACATCACCGATCGCGACGCCGGGCCGGTTAACGACCGGTCCTATGTCAAGGCGCTCGTGCTCAAGGACGACACCACCACGATCGTAATCGTTACGGTGGACGCCGTCGCCCTCGCGGAGATCGGCAGAATTCCGGACAGCTTCATGTCAAGCGTCCGCTCGCGCCTTCAAAAGGAGTTGGGGATTTCTCCCGCCAGCCTCGTCGTGAACGCCAGCCACTGTCACAGCGTGGTGCGCCGGGACTCTGACGTGCTGGCCGTCCAGGCCGTCAAAGAAGCATGGCGGAACCTGACCCCGGTTCGTGCCGGCGCCGGCCGAGGCCGCGAAGACCAGATCATGGAGAACCGCAGGCTGCGAATGAAGGACGGCAGCGAACTGGACGTGCGCCGTGCCTACTCCCTGCCGCGCGACGAGGATGTGGCCGGGGTCGGTCCTGTTGATCCGGAAATCGGCCTGCTGCGGCTCGACCGTCTGGACGGAAGGCCATTCGCCGTGCTGTACAACTTCGCCTGCCATCCGATCCACGGCGTGCCGGGCGGTGGAAACACGGCGGACTATCCCGCCTTCGCCTCCAAAGTCATCGAGGAGAACCTGGGTGCGATGGCCCTGTTCATCCAGGGCAGCGCCGGGGACATCAACCCGGCCATGTACAAAGCCGTGCATCAACCTCACGATGCCGAACCCTTGGGCAACCTGCTCGGGCTCAGCGTTCTGCGCGCCTGGAGGACCATCCGGACCCGCGACGGCGGGCCGCTGCGGGTGATCAACGAAGTCCTCGCCCTGCCGAGGGGCGCCGATCTGGAACGCCGGATGGCCTCCATTCAAGCCGAGCAGGCTAGATTGCTCGAATCGCTCACAGGCACCAGCCTCAACCTGAAAACATTCATTTCCCTGTTTGTTCAGTACAAACTCTCCCCCGAGTTTCCGTCTTACTACAGTCATCGCTATCTCCATGAGAAGTCGCTCGGCAGGGAAGACCTGCGCAACCTCGATGCCGAGAACCGCACGAACCTGGAGCAATACATCCGGAACGTTCAGACCATGGAGCAGCTTACGCGGCTCCAGACCAACCTGGCGTTGCTCAGGAAGCACCACGCCCAGAATGTGGCCGCCGGAACCAAGACGCTCGACGTCGAAGTGGCGGGCCTCCGGATCGGCGACTTCGTGCTGGTCACCTTCCCCGGCGAGTTGACCGTGGAGATCGGCCTTGGCATCAAGAAGCGGGCGCCGTCTCCCTTCACATTCGTCGCCGGTTATACGAACGGCTACATTTACTACACGCCCACGGTGAAGCAGCGCACCAACACCGGCTATGCCCAGGAAGACTGCGACAGCCTGGTGGCTCCGGAGTGGCAGCCGTTATTCGAGGAGCGGGCGGCCGCGGTCCTGAAGAAGCTTGCAGCGCAGTAATCCCCGGCGGCACTTTCAAGTTCGGCTTACCCCTCGACCAGTGCCCCCTTGCGGAACGCCTGGTTCCCGAGGTGCGCCGCCCGCGCGATGGCCACCGCATCCTTCACGGTCGCGTTCGGCGCCTTGCGGCTGCGAACGCAATCGAGGAAGTTCCGCATGTGGTCGATGGCGCCGTCGCGGGCCGAACGCATCGAGATCTCGGGCTCGGGGTAGTTGGTCTTCTCGAACGGGACGACGTGTTCGGGGTAAACGGCGAAGCCGTCGCGATTGAGCTTCATCATCCCCTCGCTGCCCCGGAAGAGGATGTTCCCTCCGTCGAGCGACCCCACCAGCGAGCCATGATAGGTGATCTGAAATCCCGGGTACTCGTAGGCGGTCGTAAGCGTGTCCGGGCATTCGAAGCGCGGGATGGCGTTGCGGGTTCCGATGGAGACGACCGATGTTGGCGAATACGAATCCATGTACCACTGGATGACGTCGCCGTAATGACTGTAGAGGTCGGTCAAATGACCGCCGCCGAAATCCCAGAACCACCGCCAGCGCGTGAACCGGAGGGCGTCGAACGGCTGGTCTGGCGCGTTGCCGAAGAACTTCTTCCAGTCGAGCTTCGCGGTTTCGATTTCCGCGACCCGCATGCGGCTCAGGTAGTCCTGATACCAGGACGCAATGATGAGGCTGATCTTGCCCAGGCGGCCCGACCTCACGACCTCGCGCGCAAACTTGAAGTGATCCCAACTGCGCTGCTGGTAGCCGACCTGAACGATCTGCCGGGATGCCGCGACGATTTTCTCGAGCTGCGCGCCTTCTTCGATGTTATGGCTGACGGGCTTCTCGACGTACACGTCTTTGCCGGCGCGAACCGCGTCCATGGTCATGGGCACGTGCCAGTGATCCGGGGAGCCGATGATGACCGCGTCCAGGTCCTTACGTTCCAACACCTGCCGGTAGTCGAGATACTCCTGAGCGGCGGGCGCCACCTTCTCTTTCACGATCCTCAGCTTCGGCTCGTAGACGTCGCACACGGCGGCGATGTCGGTTCCTGGCTCCCTTGCGGCTAGACCCAACAGGTAGGTACAGCGGCCGCCGGTACCGAGGCCGGCGAGGCGGATACGGTCATTCGCCCCCAGGATGCGGCTGTACGACGCGGCGCCGGCGGCGATTGCGGATTTCAGAAAGGCGCGGCGGTGATCGGGCATGGAGATGGTCCTTTTGAGGCCAGTGTACTTCTCACATAAGCCGGGGGAAAGGGGGGCAGTTTGGGGCGGTTAAATGCGTTTGGCGGAACGAAGCCAATCTCCGCTAGGGTCGGGAAACGCAAGCCCTCCTCTGCGGTCGGGCCTCGGATGGGCAGACCGCCTACATCCGAGGCCCGACCGCAAAGGAGGGCTTGTTTGCGCTGAGGACTAGCCCCATGCCCTGCTGCCGGAGCGGGACAAGCTCACGCGGGTCTACCGAGTCCTGCCCCACCGGCGCTTCAGCTACATCGGCAACTCCGCGCTGACCGGAGCCTACATCGCCTTGCTTTCGCGAGAACACCGGCGCAGGCTCAAGGAGATCGCCTCGCGCCTGACGTGCGTGGATCTGAGCTAAGATCCGCTTTACAGGGACAGTTGCGTCAAAGGCATGTTCCCGCCGCACATCGACCTGGAGCGGTTTCCGAGCGTGGCCGGAATCCTCAGCAACCGAAAAGGGAGTACCTCATGAAGAGTCTTTTGGAACGAACGTCGGAAGGGGAGATTCTCATCTCCGACGGCGCCATCGGAACGTTTCTGCAGGCGACAGGACTGAGCCCAGGCGAGTGTCCCGAATCCTGGTGCCTGTCGCACCCCGACGTGGTGAAAGCGATCGCCGAAGCGTACATCGCGGCCGGCTCGGATCTCGTCGAGACCAACTCATTTGGCGGCAGTTGTTTCAAGCTGAAGCCCTACGGCCTTGCGGACCAGGTGCGGGCGATCAACATCGCGGCCGCCAGGCTGGCCAAGGAAGCGATGGGGGACAGAGGCTTCGTCGCCGCGTCGATCGGGCCCACGGGCCACATCGTGGAAGACGAGGGCGGCGACGTCACGAGCGGCGCTTTGTATGAGGCGTTCCGCGAACAGGCCGTTGCGCTGGCCGAGGGAGGCGCCGATGCGATCTGCGTCGAGACGATGTCCTCCCTGGCGGAGGCGGTGCAAGCGGTCAAGGCCGTGAAAGAGAACACGCGCCTACCGGTGATCTGCACCTTTACATTCGAGGCCGGTGCAAAAGGATTTCGCACCATGATGGGCGTGAAGCCCGATCGCGCCGCGCGCGAAGCCGCGGCAGCCGGAGCCGACATCGTGGGAGCCAACTGCGGCAACGGCATCGACAACATGATCGAGATCACGAGGCACATGCGCGCCTCGGCGCCGGGCGTCCCGATCCTGATTCACTCGAATGCCGGCGCGCCGGTGGTCGAGGGAGGCCGGACCGTCTTCAGAGAGACGCCGGAGTACATGGCCGCGAAGACCAGGGACTTGATCGAAGCCGGGGCAAACATCGTTGGCGGATGCTGTGGGACCACGCCGGAGCACATCGCGGCTATGGTGAAGGCAGTTCGAGCACACACGGTCAAAGCGTGAATCCGGCACTGTCCAAAAGGGTCCGTTCATGTGCTGTCGCGTTGACGCCTATCCGCCATTGGCGGATAATGAGGGCTGAGGGGAACTTGGACCTTCACGAAGCAGATCACGACTTTGCTCGGTGATGACGAGTATAGAGAGTTTCAGTTCCGGCTCGCTGGGAACCCGGAACTTGGAGATCTAATCAAGGGTAGCGGCGGGATACGCAAAGTTCGTGTCGGGGTTGGATCAAGAGGCAAGCGCGGAGGCGCCCGTATCGTTTATTGCTGGGCAGTACGACGGGACTTGATTTTGCTACTGTTTGCGTACTCCAAGAACGTGGCGTCAGATCTAACTCCGAAGCAGATGGCGCAGCTCGCCAGACTTGTCAAAATGGAGTTCGGCGAGTGAAGAAAGCGATGTTCGAGGAAATGTTGGGCAGCGTACGCGAGGCCGGAGCCATCCTGCGCGGCCACGGGAAGCCCGCACGACGAACGGTGATTGGCCCGTCCGACGTCCGGGCGATCCGTGAACGAACCAGCCTCTCCCAGTCGGAGTTCGCGCAATTGATTGGCGTGAGTGTGAAGACTCTTCAAAACTGGGAGCAGGACCGCCGCAGGCCCAGCGGACCTGCCGCAGCGCTATTGAGCATCATCGCGCAAGAACCACAGTTGGCGATCAAGGCAATTCATCGGACGTAATTCTACTGTCCCTTGAGATCGAAAGAGTACAAGCGGTCCTGCTCGCGAAGATAGAGACGGCCGTTCGAGATCACAGGCGGCGTCCAGGTCTTGAACTCGCCCGCGGGTATCGAGAAGCGTGATTTCTCCTTGTAGGCCGAAGGGGTTGCCTCCACCAGGGCCATCACGCCGCCTTCACTGTAGACGTAGAGGTGGCCGTCCGCCCACGTCACCGAGCCTCTACCGACGCTGCGGTCGCGCCAGGCGACTTCGCCTTCTTCGAACTTCATCGCTGTCAGGATGGCGCTGCTAAAGCCGTAGAGGTAGCCGTCCACCAGGACGGAGGAGGAGTAGTGATTCTTCATCTCCTTGGTGAAGTAGACTTCCTTCGCTCCGGAGCCACGGACATCCAATAGCGCCGCCCCTGTGCCGTAATCCGAGGACACGAACACCCGGCCATCGTGGAAAATCGGGGTCGCGACGTTGGCGGTCCGGTTGGCGACCTTTTCGTACCGCCAGAGCAGTTCGCCATTGGAGGCGCTGAGGCCCATGGCCGACTGACCGGCGAGAACCGCGATCTGGCGCTTGCCATTCACGTCGAAAGCCAGGGGCGAGGAATAGCCGGCCGAGTCGCTCTGCGACTTCCACAGGAGCTTGCCGTTTCGCTTGTCCAAGGCCACTACCGTGGCTCCCCGGCCGCCCGGAGTGACGATCAACCGGTCGCCGTCAACGAGGGGAGACTCGCTCATGCCCCAATGGATGACATCGGCGCCGTGCTGGCGGACGATGTTCTGGTCCCAGATCTTCCTGCCCGTGGCGCGGTTCAGGCACAGCAGCTTGCCGTCGGCCGAGAGGGTATAGAGGCGGTCGCCGTCGACCGTCGGCGTGCCGCGCGGGCCGTTGCCGCGTTGCTCGCGATAGGCTTCACCCGCGGGCGTCTCCCAGACCTTCTTGCCGCTGGTGACATCGAGGGCCATGACGAATTCCTGGTTGCCGCGCTGGCCCTGGGTGTACAGGCGGTCGCCCACGATCGAAAATGCGGAGAAGCCTTCACCCAGTCCCTCCGCCTTCCAGACGAGCTTCGGACCATTGGCCGGCCATTCGCGCAGGAGGCCGGTTTCGGGTGACTTGCCGTCGCGGTGGATGCCGCGCCACTGCGGCCAATCCGCAGCCTGGAGCGCGAACGCTATTACGAGGAAAAGAAGGCCACGCATGGTCTAAGGGTACAACGAAGCGCGTCAGGCCTCGCTGATCACATCACAGACCGGCATCACCAGGGTCGCTTTCGAGTCCGACATGGGCTTGCTCGTCAGCACGACACAGATCAAGTCCTTCTCCAAGTCCGCCCAGCCGATGGTGCCGGTGCTGCCGGAGTGGCCGAACGTGCGGGCTGAGCAGTGCTTGCCGAAGCTCCCTTTTTTCACCATCCAGCCGATGCCCCAACCGCCCTTCAGCCCTTCGTTCTGATTCGCAACCATCTGGCGCGCGGTGGATGCCTTGATGAACGAATCCCTGGGATGAAGGAAGAACTCGAGCAGCCTGGCGACATCCGCGGCATTCGAGTGGGCGCCGCCCCAGGGCGCTCCAAGGTCCCGCCAGTACGGGCTGTTCCAATCCCAATCGGTGACTTCAGGCACCTGGGAGCGCACCAGGTCGCCGATCCGGCGCCCGCCGAGACCCAGCGAGGTGCTGGCCATGCCCAGTTTCGAGAACAACTCCTCCTTGAGAAAGTCCCGGATCGGACGAGCCGTGATCCGCTGGACGACCTCCGCGGCGAGGAGGGTGCCCATGCTCTGGTATTGCATCCGAGTCCCGGGCTTGAAGAGAAGGGGCGTCGTGGAGGTGGCGGCGACGAACTCACTCAGGGGCGCATGACGCTTGCGCAACGCCTCGTTCTCGGGAAGCATGTCCGGCAGACCGGAGGTGTGCGAAAGCAGATGACGGATCTCGACGG
This sequence comes from Bryobacteraceae bacterium, assembly GCA_046160045.1. Taxonomy (GTDB): domain Bacteria; phylum Acidobacteriota; class Terriglobia; order Bryobacterales; family Bryobacteraceae; genus CAZGUX01. Next base: position 9,492 of record JBJXGR010000379.1, on the reverse strand, counting down.
CATCACGATCGCCGCCGTGGAACTCGGGAATGTGCTTGCGGACCGGATCTGCCAGCGAAAGTTTGCCTCGATCGCGAAGGATCATCACCGCGGTGGCGGTCATCGGCTTGGTGATCGACGCCAGCAGGAATACCGAATCGGGCTTTGCTTTGCCGTAGCCCCGCGAAATCACCTCGCCGCCCTGCTTGACGTACACAGCCACACTTTCAACATCCCTGGCGATGGCGGCGCGAATGAGTTGATCGGCGACGTCGATCCGGTCCTTGCGGATGGCCAACATGAGTCCTCCGATGAATTCTCGGCGATGCATGGCGTTCATCGGATGCCGAACTGGCGGAGGTGGTGGTCGAGGTGGCGCCACTGCAAGGCGCCCCAGTCTTTCGCGGAGATCGCCCCAAAGGCTGGATGCGGCCGGAATGAGCCGGTCTGGCCTCTCGCCGCGAAACGCACAATCGTATCTCGCAGCGCCTGTCGCGCCTGCTGCCAATCGCCTTCTTCCTTGTGGATGAACTCCGGCGCGGTGGGCGCACCTTTCGGCCACGGCATCCAGTAGATGATGGCGTGGCGAACGAGCGGATGGCGAAACGGGCCAGGCTTGGATTGGACTTCAATCTCTCCCAGTGCGCCGCGCATTGGATCGGCCAGGTGAAGCAGCGCCTGGGTGGCGGTCATGGAACCCCAACGCACCTTGTGCCTTGGGGTAAGTTTGTCGAGCCGTTCGAGCAGTTCGGCACGGGCTGCGGGATCCCAAATAGTCTTCATGAGGGTGAACTCCTTCTGACAGGCCTAAGCGGCGGGCCGCCGGCGGACCACGTATCCTTCCAGCAATTCCTCGAGCAGCGGGCTTTGCGGGTAGGGATGACCCTTGTACAGCCGGAACCCTTCGGCGTAGCCGACACCGCACGCCTGACCCTGGCTGCGGGTCCACGATTGCATCTGGTTGATGTAGTCATCCATGCCGTGATGCTTACGCAGCCATTCCCTTTGGCTCTTGTGCTCGGCCAGCATGTTGCGCTTGATGTCAAAGGTAGAGGTGATGTCGATGTAGAAATCGGGGACGATGGGCACGGAATCGCGGTCGACGCCGCCGATGGGGTCCATAAAATAGAGGTGGGGAATCGACGCCAGCACCGCGGCGGGATTCTGGGCTCCGGTCGAATAGTTGCGGGCCGGCGCGGCGAAACACGAGTCCCGCACCAACTGGCTGGCGGCCTCATGGTCCGCCATGTAGTCGATCGGCGAGGAGGTGAGGATGATGTCCGGCCCGACACGCCGCAAGACTTCGACGACACGCCGCCGTGCGGCATCGTCCGGGAAGATCGCCAGGTCGCGGAACTCGGCGCACCGGTACTCGGCCCCGATGAGCCCGGCGGCCGAGGCGGCTTCGGCACGCCGGACGGAAGCGATCTCGTCCGCATCCAATTCGGCGGAACCGCAATCGCCCGGGGTCATGCTGACGATGGTCACACGGTGGCCGGCCTTCGCCAGCAGTGCCACCGTGCCTCCGGCCAGGATTTCCACATCGTCGGGGTGGGCGTGGATTGCAAGGACGTGCTTTGTCATGATTCTCGTCAAGACCTAGTGTAGTGTCCGGGAATCGGCTGGACAACCTCTCGCGAACTCCGGTCGCCATCGCCCCAAGGGATGCCGGGCTAGGCTTGCATCGCGAATCCGGAAGAGTATGATGAATCTCTGGTGTCCTGGTCGTCGAGGTACACAAGACCCGCTACCCCTGGTCGTGGGTGAGGTTTGCTGTTGCCTCCGGCATAGAGGGTCGCCAGGAAAAGGAGGCCTTCAATTGAAGTTCGCACCGATCGTTTCAGCCGTGTTGCTGGCAGCGGGTTGCTCGAACGCACCGCCCCCGCCGGCCAAGGGCACGCCAGCGTTCTCATGGGGGGCAGCCAAGGAAAACCAGGCCGCCGGCGACTACGCCAAAACCGTCGAACATCTTGGACTCGTGACCAAGACGGACAACGAGTTTTCTGGAAAGGCCCGGCCCTGGCACCTGGTCCTGACCGCTGGACTGACCGAAGGCTACATGGAATTGGGCGAGACCTTTGAGTACGGCGCCCGCGCCAATAAGGCCAATCCTTCGCAGTTCCGGCGCCGCACCAGCGACTATCGCTCCATGGCATCGCGCACTGCGCTGCAGTTCTTCGAGGCGTTCACGGCGTTTGAGAAGAAGCTGCAAGAAGATCAGGTGCCCGTCTACTTCGGTGAACTTCGGGGATCCACGTTGCAGCCACCGGCGCTGACCCGGATTGCGAACGGAGAAACGCTGCCCGACTCCCAGATCGAAACGGTGCAGAAGGCCGTCCTGGAGCGAGGGATCCTGCTGGCGGCAGGCCGCATGGTTGACTCCGACGACCCCTCCCGCACACGCGAACTGTTGAAGGGGGAGAACGCACGGGTTCCCCGGGCGACCTTTCTCAAAGGCGCGGCGGAGACCCTCTACAAGATCTCTGACCTGTTCGGTCCCCGGAAGCTGGACCTTCCCGACCGGCGCCAATTCTTCCTGAAACAGGCCTTGTCGTCGGTCTCCGCGCTCGAGGAGACCAAGGAGTTGAAGGAGTTCAAGAAGAAGATCGACGCGGACTTGAAGAAGATCAAGGCGCGGACGTAAGGCCTGGAAGGGCCTTCGGCCGGTGGCCCTACACCGCTTTGGGCAGACGGCCAAAGCGGCGGTCCCGGCCTTGAAACCAGAGGAGCGCCTGCTCCAGATCGGCGGCGCCGAAGTCCGGCCACATCGTGTCGAGGAAGAGCATTTCCGCGTAAGCGCACTCCCAAAGAAGGAAGTCGCTGAGGCGCTGCTCCCCTCCGGTGCGGATGAGCAGGTCAACGTCCGGAGCCCCGCCCAGAAGGCGTCCAAACTCGGTCCGGGTCAGGTCGTTTGCTTTGCCCGCAGCCCGGAGAATCGCCTCGCGCGACGAGTAATCGATGGCGATGCGCAGCCACATTCGCGATCCGGCCGATGTGCGCTGCTCCGCTTCCCGCATCGCTGTTTGCAGGCTCTCGGGCAGCCGATCGCGACGGCCGATGAAGGAGACCCGGATCCCTGATTCGACGGAGCGATCGATCTCGCGATCGAGGAATTGCGCCAGTAGCGAGAGCAGGGCGTTCACCTCGGCTGCGGGCCGTCCCCAGTTGTCGCAGGAAAACGCATAGAGCGTAAGTACGTCGACACCCAGCGAAGGCGCCGCCTCGACGGTGCGGCGAATCGCTTTGGCCCCGGCGTGATGGCCCGAGGTTCTCGGTAAACCGCGGCGCGTAGCCCAGCGGCCGTTCCCGTCCATGATGATGGCAAGATGCAAAGGTGTTTTTGACATAACGATGCCCAACCGGCACGAACCGGCGCTTTCGATGACTGTTTCCAACCGGGGGGAGCGGAGGCCTATTTCTCGCGCACGGCGCGGATCAGAGTCTCCATATGTTCGATGTATTGTTCAAGGGCCCGGCGGCCCGCGGCGGTCAGGCGGTATTCCGTCTTCGGCATCCGGCCCTCAAAGGATTTGCGGCAGTCGACGTAACCGGCCTCTTCGAGGCGCCGCGCATGCACGCTCACGTTGCCGTCGGTAGCGTGCAGCAGGGCCTTGAGTTCATTGAAGGACAGGCTATCGTTGGCGGCCAGCGCGCTCACGATGCCCAAACGCATGCGCTCATGAATGACGCCGTCCAGTTCGGCCGCGTTCATGGCTCGTCCCTTTCCCGCCAGCGCTTCCAGCCTCGGCCCGGCCGGAGCCCCCTTCTTTGCGCGCAATCCCATTGGTTCATCCTCCGTAACGTCGGGCGATGAGCCAGCCGAAGCCGATATGCAAGCCTCCAAACCCGGCGGCCAGGAATCCGTCTCCCCAGGAAGCCGGCGAAAACAGGGCTGCCGCTCCCAGCACGGAGAACGCGACGCCCATGGTGGGAACCGCGCGCACCGAGTGAGCGCCTCCGTGGAAAACGGCCAGGCCATACAGCAACAGCCAAAGGCCCGGCAGCAGGCTCCACCCTTCCACCCGCCAAACCGCTCCGGTGATCAGACCGCCCGCCAGAATAGCCGGAAGAAAACTGATCGCGAACTTCTGGCCTGGCCGCGACAGCAGCGGTGTCCCGCCGCGCGTCGCCTTCCGGTACATCGCCGCCCCCGCAATCAACAACGACACGACCGCCCCCGCGAGCCAGACACCGAGCCAACGCTCGCGGGTGGTCTGCTGCGAGCCTATCCAGGCGGCGGCCAACGCCGTGGCGCCCATCACCACACCGCCCCAACCGGGCACCGCGGTAAACGAGGTAGACCCCTCCATCGTCTCGCGGATGAAGCGCAGGTTGTCGTAGGCACGGTGGTGGAGCGGGGAAACCTCAGGGGTCGACTTAAGAGGAATCGGGCCCATCGAACCGCAGTATAACGCCGCGTCCGTTGCCTTGTCAAGTACTTTATCTGGCAGAGCCGGACGCGGGCTCTTCGTCTTCTTCCGTCTTCTCGACGAGCCGTTCCACGCGCATCAGATAGATGGCCGGCTTGCCGTGCCGGTCGCTCACGAAGGCAACCTTCTGGCTGTCGGGCGTGAAGACGGGAGTCGTCATCTCGGGATTCCCGGCTTTGTGCTCGGCGATACTCATCTCACGGCGCGCGAGCCGCACCAGCAGCAGGACCAGTGGAGAACCCTTGTTCCGGCTGGCTCCGACGAAGACGCTGGCATCCCCGTTGATGCCGAAGCTCACGAACTGGCTCGTCTTGGTGACGAGCTTGTCGCTATTTGCGTCCGGCACGTGCTCGCGAATCGAGTTCAGGCCCGTGCCGGCCTCGGGCAGGTGGAGATACAGCAGAGACTGGCCTCCGGGGGCCCAAAGCGTCTCTCCAATCGCGCCTTCCGCCGTGCGCAGTTTGCGGTTTTGGTTTCCGCCAAAGTCGACGAGCCAAAGCGCGGCCTGTCCCTGGCGATAGCAGATTTGAGCGCGTTTGGGCCGGATCAGCGGGTGGAGAGGTTCAAATGGCGTCTCGACCACTGTGGTCACCGAGCGTGTCACCAGAGCCAGCAAACGGATTCGGGACGTCGCACCGTTGGTTTCGCAAAAGGCCGCGTACAAACCGTCGACACTGACGCTAATGCCGGCTGTCCGCCGCCATCCGTCGGGAACACGGTAGACTTCGCGGGCGCGCAGGGTGGTCTGGTCCACCTGCATCAACGCGGGCCCGGCGAAACATAGAAACGTCCGCTCCGGCGGCACGAGCACGAGGGTGGACGGGTCGACATCCGGAAGTTCCGTAAGGCGGCGGCACTGCCCGCTCGCAAGGTCCATGCGAAAGACCTGAAGGCCCGAGTACGAGCCGTCGGGCCGGTCACTGGAGAACAGCAGGTACCCGCTACGGCGTCCGATTGTGCGGTTGTAGGGCTCGCCCAACAAACTGGAGTAGGCAGGGTCGGTGAGCCGGACCACTTCGAATTCAGTTGCCGGATCGGCGTACCGCCGCCAGTCGGAGGGAAGGATCCGCCTTCGATCCAACTCCGCAATCAGTCCGGGCGCGGCTAATGTCGAGAGCAGGGCGCGCCGCGTCCACAGCCGGGAGCGGCTCCAGGAGGCCATACCTGATGGTATCAGAGCTATTTGTGCGGGCTGCTCTTGTAGTGGTCGCCGAGCAAGTCGAGACCGAAGTCGCCGTTGATGTCCCGCCAGACCGCGTGAATGTGATTGGCGTCGTTCTGAGTGTTGTCGTACTCGATGAGGAACCTGGGCGCCTGCACGCGATAATAATGCGGTCCGCCCTTTTCGAGAGCGCCGGCCCAGGCGAAGCGCAGTTCCTTGCGCGCCTTCCGGACGCGATCCATCCGGGCTTGGGCCATCTCTTCGGGCATGTTGCGGGCGTATTCCTCGAGCAGGGAAATCAGCAGCGCCATCTGCTTTTCATTGAGCCGGGCCGAAGGCAGTCCGGAAGGCTGCCCCTCGAGCGAGGCTTTGCGCGAAGCCGCGGTCAGAATGTCCTTATAGGCAACCTTGTCGACCAGCGCGACCTCTCGCTGTTTGGGGTCGAGAGCCATCATCAACTCGCGGCCGAGATCTTCTTCGCGGGCCAGCGCCCGGAGTCCCGCACGGGGCCCCTGTTTGACCATGGCCGGATTGGCGCCGAAGAAGCTCGGCGTATCGACCACCTTTCCCGCCACGATCGTGAAATTCTGGCTGATGTGGTGGCCTTCCACGCGGTAGCCCCAGGTTCCCGTGTCCGAGGGCGTGCCGAACACGCTGAAGTAGTACCCATCGGGATTTCGACGCCTGCCATCATCGTTTTCGAGAATGCGGAGAACATCCTCGAGGCTCATGATCGTCGTCGCTTTGATGTAGCCGGCCTGGCTCAGTCCGGCGCTCAACAGGGCCTGCGCCAGATGCTTCTGCGGGGGCGTCATCTCGAGCAGCGGAAGCCCTTTGCGGGGCCGCGGGATGAAGTGCCAGTCAAAGCGCTGCTCGTCGGGAAAGCCGAACGTCGCTTTCGCCTTCTGGTCGGAGGTGAGCGACGACAAAAAGGCGTTCGCCGCCGTAGCCATGACGCTCGATTGCGAAGGTCGGGAATAGGCGGAAATCAATAGCACGGCGCCACCGGCTAGTGCCAGGATACGGGTAGGCAAAATCTTCATTAGTAAAGCTTACGTCAGAACGGGAGGTCGCGCTTGGCCGCCACGGTTACCGCAGCGGTGCGCAGGTAACGCCAGGGATTCACCGGCGCATGGCCGACCCGAACCTCGTAGTGCAGATGCGGCGAAGTCGACCGGCCTGTCGTCCCCACGCGGCCCAGCATGTCGCCCTGCCGCACTTCCGCGCCTTCAATGGCGTCCATGCGGGACAGGTGCGCGTAGAAGGTCTCAATCCCGCCGCCGTGATCGACGACCACCAGCCGCCCGTATCCGCCCATCCAACCGGCGTGAACAACGATCCCGTCCGCGGTCGCCTTGACCGGCGTACCGTGCGGCGCGGAAATATCGACGCCCCGGTGATAGGCGCCTTCTCCCGAGAACGGATCCAGCCGGTGGCCGAACGCCCCCTGGAAACGGCCTTCCACAGGCCACAAACTGGGTTGCATCGACCGCTGTCCAAACCGCTTCAGGTAGTTGCGGTCGAACTTCGCGTATGTCGACGTTCGGAGGATGCTGTAGTCGTCCAACGTCTCTTTGAACGTCGGAATCAGCCGGGCTTCCGCCGAAAGGTCATCCGGGCCTTCCAGCGTCCGCTTGATCCCGTAAGCAACCGACACTTCATTGGCCAGAATCTTCAGGCTGGCCAGTTGCTCATCGGTCTGGTTGACCACTTTCTGCAGGTTCTGATAGCGCTGCTTGAGAACCTGTGCTTCGTCCCGTAAAGCGTTGTAGTTGGCGACCTTACCCGCCATCCGCACATAACTGGAAACAAACCCGAAAACCGAGAAACAACCTAAAACCGCCAGACCCAAAATCGCGTAGAGAAAAGTATGCGGAATGTGGACACGGCGCAAACGGCCGTGCATGGAGTGCGCCAATACTACGATGAAATAGTTCTGTTTCATACGTAGGCCTCGTCGCCGGAAGCGCGATAACCCGCCCGAGCGGGCGGTCCCCCACCGCCTGCTTCCGGTTGTAACACAACTTACGAAAGGTTGACTGTAACAACTTGTTTCACCCCTGTCAAGGCGGGTGTCACCTGAGTCCCCGAGGAGGGAAGGACCCGACGCAAAGGGGGGGGCAACCCCGAAATCGGCTCTATGTGGTGGGCACGGCAGGGCGTTGGCACGCGCCCCGCGACCTTTTGGGTCATCCCAAATGGCCCAAACGCTTGCGGTAGCCTCTTGTTCCATAGCCTGGAGGCTGGCGGAACCTGCTCCTGAATTGGCCAAATGGATCTCCAGTCGCCGGTGAAAGATCGATTCTGGCCGTCTACTGTGTAACCCAAGTAAACCGGTGCCTCTCCGCCAATGGAGTCATCGGTTCTTTGGGCCTTCTTCTTCAGTCTGCCTGCAGATATAGAGGGCGCGGGACCTGGAAGTTCTCAAGCAAGATTGCCCTAGTAGTTGCGTATGGCTTCCTTCCATCCACCGATCGCGCTGAAATGGTCGCTTGAGCAGCTATTCATATCCCGAGAGCTAAAACCCATGAAGAAGAACAGCATTCGCCTCGCCTCACTCATATCCCTTGCCTTGTTGGCGCAACTTTCCATTGCCGCGGAGTTCCACGTTGCGATCACGGGAAGCGACAACAACGATGGTTCGGCCGGGCACCCCCTCCGGACAATTTCCGCCGCCGCCCGTGCCGCGCAACCGGGTGACGTCATCACCGTACATCAAGGCACCTACCGGGAACGCGTGACGCCTCCCCGCGGCGGCGAGTCCGACTCGTCACGGATCGTCTATCAGGCGGCGCCCGGCGAGAAGGCCGTCATCAAGGGTTCGGAGGTGATTCGAAACTGGAAGCCCTTCCTGCCCGGCGTGTGGAAGGCAACCATTCCCAACTCGCTTTTTGGCGCCTACAATCCCTACAAAGACCTGATCGCCGGCGACTGGTTCACCGACAAGGGACGGCCCCACCACACCGGCGAAGTCTACCTCAACGGCAAATCCCTCTGGGAAACCCACCTCCTGGAGCGCGTCCTCCATCCGCAACCGCTGGCCGATGTCCGGGATCGCGAAGGCTCGACCTGGACATGGTTTGCCGAGAGTGACGACCGGAATACCTACATCTACGCGAACTTCCACGACAAGGATCCGAACAGGGAACTGGTGGAAATCAACGTCCGCGACAGTTGCTTTTACCCCGGCCAGCCGGGACGCAACTTCATCACGGTGCGCGGCTTTCACATGAGCCATGCCGCCACCCAGTGGGCGGCCCCCACCGCCGAGCAGATCGGACTCATCGGCACCCATTGGAGCAAGGGCTGGATCATCGAAAACAACGTGATCAGCGACTCGAAGTGCGTAGGCATTAGCCTCGGCAAGGACCGCAAGACCGGCCACAACGTTTGGAACAACGACCCGCGCAAAGATGGCGCGACCCATTACAACGAAGTGATCGTGCGAGCCCTGGAAGCCGGCTGGTCGCGAGAGAAAATCGGATCCCACGTGGTGCGGAACAACATCATCTTTAACTGCGAGCAGGCCGGAATCGTCGGAAGTCTCGGAGCTGTCTTCAGCCGGATCTCGAACAACCACATCTACAACATCTGGGCCAAACGGCAGTTCACCGGCGCGGAGATGGCAGGCATCAAACTGCACGGCGCGATCGACGTGGAGATCCGGAGGAACCGGATTCACAACGCCGGCCGCGGATTGTGGATGGACTGGATGGCCCAGGGAACGCGGATCAGCGGCAATCTCCTCTACGACAACACCACCGACGACCTCTTTGTCGAAGTCAATCACGGGCCGTTCCTGGTCGACAACAACCTCTTCCTGTCGCCGCTCAGCTTGCTCGACATGTCCGAGGGAGGCGCCTACGTCCACAATCTGATGACCGGCCGAATCGTCAGCCGGCCCGAACCCCGGCGCTCGAC
>JBJXGR010000378.1:0-5857 GCA_046160045.1 Bryobacteraceae bacterium | reverse complement strand
GATTAGGCAGCGGGCCGCCGCCGCCGGGATCGCCGGTGCCTGCATCGACGATTCTCCAAGGCGGACACAATTACGCGATTACCGGTGGGACGGGAGCATTTCTCGGCGTTCGAGGGCAGCTTGCATCGGCGCCGCCCGTCGCACGGATAGCCTCGATCACGGAGGACCCCGCGAATCGACGCCGCAATGCAGTCGCCGGAACTTGGCGTTGGACAGCTCACTTGATCCCCATATCAGCGCCTCAGGTTGTGACCAGCGCCACCGGGCCGGCTGTATTCCATACGGACTTCTCACCGGTTACCGCGGCCCGGCCTGCCAAGTCAGGTGAGGTTCTGATCGTGCAGGCCACTGGCCTTGGCCCCACCGTTCCCAGTGTAGGCCCTGGCCAGCCGTTTCCAGCCGACGCAATTATGCCGGTCAATTCCCCCGTTGCCGTGACGGTAAATGGTCAGGACGCGGAAGTGGTCAACGCCACCGGATGGCCGGGTCAGGTGGATGCGTATCGCGTCGATTTCCGAATGCCGGATGGCCTTGCGGCCGGAACGGCTGCCCTGCAGTTGAGCGCGGCCTGGATTACTGGAGCTGCAGTGCGGATCGCGGTTCAGTAAGCATCGGCTGTAAGGGTGCGGTATCAATAGGCCACTTCATTGGATCGCCCCTAATCGAGAGAACAGCATTTGCCGGAAAGGCGGAACTTGATGTCTCCCGCGGAGTCCTTAAAGTCACGGAAATCCACACCATTATTCGCTGGACGCGTCGATTCACGGGAGCCCAAGGGAGCCTTGAAGTGGAGCTCTTCCACAAGCTGCAACCTAGTGGGGTAGCCGGTGGCTTCCAAACGAACGACATCTCCGGCTCTTTCCAAGGGACCATTACTGTTCCGGGAGCAGCTCATTGAGAAGACTGAACCTCGCGCAACGAAGCGATGGGCCGCAGGAGTATCCGACCCACTCTTGCTGAACTCGCAGTGATTCGAACCCCGGCACCGGTCCTGGCATAGCCCGCGGTTACACGACGCAGGCTATGCTGGATTGGCGCTGGCGCCCGGATACATTTGCGTGCACCGATCCGCGGACCGTGTTTGAGCCTTCGCGTTGTTAAGCCCGATTAATTTCTGATAGCGACCCTCGTACTGGGGGGCAGCGCGGGAAAAGGGGACATCTACAAATTCCCGAATTCGGTGCGACACCTGCCGGGCACACAAGCACTTCCATATCCGCCGGGTCTTGGCGGATGAAAAGAGGTAATTTGTCCATATCCGAAAGCGCCTCAATGAGCACTCACTGACCCTTCTGGAAATCGTAGAAGTCGCCTGGGATTTCGGGGGTTAACCGAACCCCGGTGAAGGTGCCTCCTGGGATCGTGGCCAGCACCCTCCCAGTCGGGTCGAGCAGCACGACCTCCTGGGTTCCCGTCGCCGTCTGGCCATCTTTGCTTAACTGGACATTGGCACGGATCTTGATGATGTTGGTAAAGGCCCGGCTTTCGTTGAAGCCGAAAAGGAAGGTTGTGATCAGAAACCTGCGGTCGCCGACGCGCAACCATTCGCCGTGATGCGAACTCTGCGTTCCCTCCGCGGCGGAGGCGGTGATCCTGCCGTCAGAGTCGAATTGAATCAGCAGCAGAACTGGAGGCTGTGTGGCGGGTTGGCCGCCGCGTCGCAACTCGTAAAGCCAGGTTCCCTCCGGATTCTGGTTGACGACCGGCACGGCTTTATCCGGCGTCCGGATCAGCTCGCCCAGACCCTGGGCCTGCATGTGCGCCGTGCCTGCGATCAGGACGGCGGAAGTTAACAAAGCGACTCGTCGCATGGTGGAATCTCCTTTGGCTCGACAGTACGGGTTCGCTGAACTCGATGAACCCTCCGGTGAAAGCGGGGTTCGATCGCGCTCAAGCCCCTCACTCACTGACACGGAATCCTGGTAAGAAAACTGTCACGGCGGCGAAAAGTTCGGCGGAAACGCCGTGGTACAATCGCCTGACACCAGGAGGGGGTGCTGTGAACCCTCGCGCTGAACAAGTGACCGACCTGCTGAACCAGTGGGCAAACGGCGATCAGGGAGCTGGGGAGAGAGTCTTTCCACTGGTCTATCGCGAGTTGCGCCGAATCGCCAGGCGCTCGATGAACCGCCAAGGGCCGCCTCGCACGCTCCAGACCACCGCGCTGGTCCACGAAGCCTACATCCGCTTGACAGGCGACGCCCCGAGGGGATGGGAGAACCGGGGCCACTTCTACGGTGTTGCGGCCAAAGCGATGCGACATTTCCTGGTGGATTATGCCCGTGCGGGCGGGGCAGCCAAGCGCGGAGGGCACTGCGAAACCTTGGCGCTCGAAGACGCTTTCCTGATCTCCGAGAAGCGGATGCCGGAGGTGGTCTTGCTGGATGATGCGCTCACTGCACTCTCGAAACTTCACCCGAGACAATGCCAGGTTGTGGAGCTCCGTTTCTTTGGCGGGTTGAACGTGGAACAGACAGCCGAGGCGCTCAAAGTCTCTCCGGAAACGGTCGCGCGTGACTGGCGTACCGCCAAAGCCTGGCTCTACTGTGAGCTGGCGCGCAGGGGTGCAGGCGAATAGAGCAATGACACGTGAGAGTTATGAGCGCCTCATGGCGGTATTCGAGGCCGCTTGCGCCCGCACTGCGGAAGATCGCGCGGCGTTTTTGGATGAAGTCTGCGCTGGCGACCCCTCGCTGCGCCTCGAAGTCGAAAAGATGCTCCTGGCGGATGAACAGTCGCAGGGATTGCTGGAATGGGCATCGTATTCCGCGCTCAGGACACCAAGCTGAACCGGCCGGTGGCGCTCAAATTCCTCACCGGCGACCTGGCCGACGCCGCCGCCAGACGCCGCTTTCAGCGTGAAGCACAAACCGCCTCTGCTCTCAACCACCCGCACATTCTCACCGTCCACGATGTGGGAGAGTGGGAAGAGCGGCAATATCTCGTCACCGAATATCTTCAGGGTGGCACGCTCAACGATTGGGTGACGGCCGAGAAGCGCACCTGGCGGCAAGTCGTCGAGTTGCTGGTTGGCGTCGCCGATGGCCTCGCCACGGCTCATGCAGCGGGCATTCTCCACCGCGACCTAAAACCCGCGAATATTCTGATCCACAGCAGTGGATATGCCAAGGTCGCCGACTTCGGGTTGGCGAAGATGGTGAACGTTTCGGTTCACGGCGAGTCAGGCCGGACAGTGACGGAAGGACCGACGAAGCCGGGCGTCGTGGTTGGCACGATCGCCTACATGTCCCCCGAGCAGGCGTCGGGGAAATCGCTGGACGCTCGCAGTGATATCTTCTCGTTCGGGGTAGTGCTGTACGAAGCGCTCGCCGGACGCAGGCCGTTTGCCGGAGCGACCGATCTGGAAGTTCTGCAAAGGATCATCCACGGGACGGCTCATCCACTGAGCGAAGGCATTCCTTTGGCGCTTCGGACTGTGGTGCATAAAGCGCTCGAGAAGGACCTTGCGAAGCGCTATCAGTCGATGCATGAGATGGTGGCCGACCTGCGCCGGCTTACGAGGGAGAGTGCGGAAACGTCAGCACCGTCTTTAGCTCGGCCAAACCGCAGGTCCATCATGATCGCGGCCGGGGCCGCCATCGGGATTGCACCTGCGGTGTTCGTGGTCTACCAATGGCATGCCGGCGCGTTCTCAAAACCGCAATCGGTTGCTGTGCTCCCGCTCGCCAATCTATCCGGCGATCCGGCCCAGGAGTTTTTCTCAGACGGCTTGACCGATGAGCTCATCGGCGAGCTCGCACGTATCTCCTCCCTGCACGTTATCTCACGTACATCCGCGATGCGGTACAAAGGCGGCGCTCGCAAGGCGCTCCCCGAGATAGCGCGAGAGCTGAACGTAGACCTCATCATCACAGGCACCGTTACGAAGACGGGCGATACGGTCCGCATTTCCGCGCAGTTGATTCGGGCACGCGAGGACCGTCACATCTGGTCTCAGAAGTATGAGCGCAACTTGACGAATGTATCGACCCTTCAGGCGGAGGTGGCGCAGGCCATCGCTTTGCAGATTAAGGGCTCCCTCAAGCCGGAAGAAGGCGGCCGGTTGACACAGCAGAGGCGAGTCACACCCGAAGCGTACGACGCTTTTCTTCGAGGCAACCACTTTCTTCACCAGAATATTCCCGGCATTCAAAAGAGCATCGAGTGGTTCCGCCGTGCCATCGAACTCGATCCCGCATACGCGGACGCGCACGCGGGTCTCGCCCATGCGCTGGTCTTCTCTGGCATCTACGAATTCCGTCCACCCGCACACGCTTACGTCGAGGCGCGGGCGGCCGCTGAGAAGGCGCTTCAACTCGATCCATCGAACGCAGGCGCTCACAATGTCATGGCGGATGTGAAGAAAAGTCTCGAATGGGATCTGGCAGGAGCCGAACAGGAGCAACGCCGGGCCCTCCAGTTGAGCCCGAGCCATCTATTGACGCGGTTGTGGCTGGCCGAAACTCTCTCGCGCCTCGAACGCCACGACGAGGCATTGGCCGAGTCCGCCCGCGCGGTCAGTCTTGACCCGGTCTCCGCTCTAAGCCACAACAACCGCTCCATGCTCCTCTTACGGGCGCGTCGCTATGACGGAGCTCTCAAAGAAGCACGGATCGCCCTGGAGCTCGAGCCGACCCATGTGAATGCACTCTGGTGGCAGGGTCTTGCATACGCGGGAATACGCGACTTTTCGAATGCCATCGCGTCCTTGCAGAAGGGCCTCGAAATGACCAGAGCGCCGATGTTCCTGGCATCGCTCGCCTATGCGCACGCCCTCGCCGGCGAGCGGGAGAAGGCAAAAGACGCCATCCGCGATTTGCAGGACCTTAGAGATAAACGATACGTTTCGGCCGTGAATATAGCCACTGTGTATGCCGGTTTGGGCGATGCTGATGCAACATTCGAGTGGCTAGGGAAGGCCTATGAAGCGCGCGACGGCCGAGTCCAGCAATTGGCTTGGCCTATGTTCGATCCATTCCGCGGCGATCCCCGTTATGTAGACTTAAAAGGGCGTATTGGTCTACGGTAGTGGCTAGGGCGCCCGCTGGTCTTGCCTTGTTGAGGGTGCGGCATACTCGCCGGGCCGGCAATTTCGGTCAGCGGTTCGCTTCCGGTTCGATGCCCATCCGGTCGTTGACGGCGTCGCTGAGCCGCTGCTTGCACCCGAGGCAGGTAACGTTCGGTCGTCTCGATGGAGACGTGCCCGAGTAGGAATTGGATCTGAGCCGCCGGCGAGGTGGCAAAGACGGGGCAAAGACGGGACTGTCTCAGATTGCTCCGGCTGTGGATGCGACTGGCACCGGTTTCCGCCGCCCCGGCTTGCGTCTTGCGACATTGCGTCCCAATTGCTGCTGGACGCACGCAAGGAAACGCCTCCGACCCAAACGGCCTCCCACTGTATGTCGCCTCCCTGATTGCCGCTGCTTGATCCTCCGCTCGCCCCAACACCCCTGCCCAATCTTCCGCTGACCACACCGCCCGCCACGCGTCCAGACACACCAGAAAGGAGTATTGCTTCAGCAAGCTCAGATATGCCCTTCGGTCGGTGGGGGAGTAGAAGACATCGCGGCGAGCGTTTCCTCGCTGGATAGCATGTTGAGCACATTCGGGAACGACGACGCGGGCGAAACGAGGCATCCTACCGAGTTGGTGCATCAGCTGGTGTTTTACTCTCGCACAATCTGAGACAGTCCCGTCTGTCCCCGTCCCCCCGTCCCGTCCCCGTCCCCCGTCCCCGTCCCCCCACATCGATCTAAACCGGACCGTCAGGGCCGGTTTGCCCACACCGGTCGAGCGCGATCGAAGGGCAGCGGCTGCACATTTGTCACCGGAAGCCAGGTCTTGTAGGAATTACCAT
>JBJXGR010000377.1:0-16661 GCA_046160045.1 Bryobacteraceae bacterium | reverse complement strand
CTCGCCAGCATTGCCCGTCTCCGCTTCACCGGCACGCCCAAACTACCATGCACCCTCTCCCCGCCCCGTCAAAACCGGACATTTCTACTTTGCAGAGAATAGGACATTTCTACTTTGCGTTGACAGAGCAATTTCAGATTTAGGAATCAGTTTACAGCCCGCTGAAACCAATCGATCCGGACGGCGCGCGGCTCCGCCGGGGCATTGTGCGACCATGAACCCATGCCTCAACAGAATTACCAGAACCATGTGCGGCGGGTGCCCGGCTTCCTGGCGCTGCTCCTGATTCTTCTCGCCACCTTCATCGGCGCGGGCGTCAATCTCTATCGTTCTATAGGCGATCACCAACGCCTCTACAGCGCTTCGTTGATCCTTGTCCTGAGTGCCTGTACCTTCTTTTGCGCCGGCTTTGGCAGGACCTTCGCGTTGAAGGCCCAGGACCGGGCGATCGGCGCGGAGGAGAATCTGCGCCATTATGTGCTCACCGGCAAGTTGATCGATCGAAAGCTGACACCAAAGCAGATTGTGGCACTGCGGTTTGCCGACGACGACGAATTCGCGGACCTGGCACGCCGGGCCGCCTCGGAAAACATGGCTCCCGATGACATTAAGCAAAAGGTCAAGAACTGGCGCGCGGACAACTATCGGGTTTGAGACCCTGCTGCCCGTTGTGGGGCCGGCTTCAGCGCGCCCCTGAGCGCAGGTCTTCAACCCTGGGTACGTTTGCTTTCACCCGCCCGTCTGGAATCCCTCCGGCATCAGGTTGCGCATCATGCGGCGGACGGCCTCGGAGTGGCCTGCTGCTTCGGCGGAGTTGACGCCCGGCGCCGGTGGCGTGGCCAAATCATAGTGGCCGTACCGGTCACGACCGCGAACCAGCACGGCGACCTGCCGTTCCGGGCCTTTCTGACGCACGTCAGGCGAAATGTACCTCGCCGCGAGCCCGATCCTCGGCATCTCGGAAGTGTTGGCCTTCGATCCGTGCACGATGGCCACGTGATGCAACGACATCTCGCCGGGTCGCAGCACGATATCCGCTGCCTGCCGTTCGTCCACCTCGACAGCGATCTCCTGACCGCGGGAAAGGGCGTTGTCGGCGGCGTAGGTTTCCACCTGTGGCAACAGCGGGTGCTGGTGCGAACCCGGAATCACGCGCATGCACCCGTTTTCCGGATTGCTCTCACCGAGACACAGCCAGGCGGTGACGACGTTCGGCGGATCGAGTCCCCAGTACGTCGCGTCCTGGTGCCAGGAAATGTACGTTTTCTCGCCTGGGAACTTGGCGAACCATCGGGTGTTCCACACCAGCAGGTCGGGCCCCAGCAGGCTTTCGACCGCGTCGAGGACCGAGGGGTGCGACACCATCTCGTACACCCAGTCGAGAAACGTGTGGGTTTCTGAAAACACGGCGTACTGGTCACGCGCCGGGAGCGTTGCCAAGCGGCCCGCAAGGCTCCGCCGGTATTCGAGAAAGCTCTCCCGAAATCGGACCGTGGTCGAATCGTCGTACGCGCGGAGCGGTGCCAGGTAGCCGCGCTCGCGAAAGGTGCGGGTCTGATCGGTGCTGAGCATGTTGACAGGGATTGGCAAGTTCGACACAATGTCCTCTGATCGCGTTCCTGGATTTCGAAATAGTTTACAGTATCCTGCAAGCCAGGGCTAGGCGAGGGACAGGCGAGGGACATTGGAACAACTGGAGAAGAGGAGAAATCGCCATATGGCAGAATCGACACGTCGAGGGTTTTTAGCCGGTGCGGCAACGGCCGCGGCGGCGGGTGCGGACCGGAAATTGCGAATCGGAGTGGTGGGCGGCGGTTTCGGCTCGTCGTTCTCCTGGCACATGCATCCGAACTGCAAAGTCACCGCCGTCGCCGACCTGCGTGACGACCGGCGCAAGCGCATGACGGAGCGCTTCGACTGCCCCAACGGCATCGCCGACTTCCGCCCCATGTTGAAGGACAAGAATGTCGACGCCGTCGCCATCTTCACCGGCGCTCCCGACCACGCGCGCCACTGCATCGAGGTAATGGAATCCGGGAAACATGTGATCTCGGCTGTCCCCGCCGCGTTGACGCTTGAGGATTGCCAGCGGCTGGTCGACACGGTCAAGAAGACGGGCCAGATCTACATGATGGCCGAGACAAGCTGCTTCCATGCTCCGACCATGACCGCGCGAAAGTGGCGGCAGGAGGGCAAGTTCGGCCGCATTTACTATACCGACGGCTACTATCTTCACGATCACGGGTCCCAGTTGATGAAGGGCACCGCCCCCAAGCAACTGATGGACATGTTCATGTGGGAGGGGAAGCCCACCTGGCGTTACGGCAACGCGCCGGGCTTGTACATCACGCATGCCAGCGGACCCATCATCTATGTCACCGGCGAGACCTTGACCGAGGTCGCCGCGATCGGCACCCCCATCGACTATCCGTTCTACAAGAAGAACCAGTACAACAACCCGTTCATCGACATTACCTTCTTCTTCAAGACCTCCGGAGGGAATTCTTCGCGAATCGCGATCCATTGGTGGACTGCCGCTCCCGGACGCGAGGGCGCCGATTACTACGGGACGGAGATGAGTTTCTTCGAGCCCCGGTTCGGCCAACCTGCTCTGGTCAGCTACCCGTCGAAGAAACCGGAACCTTGGGCCGTGGACACGCATGCGTCGCTGCTCCCCGAGAACCTTCGCGACCGGGTGAATCAGGGCCACGGCGGAGCCGAGGTGTTCATCGTCAACGAATTCGTCACCGCGTGCTTGGAGAACCGCCGGCCCGCGGTGGATGTGTATCACGCCGTAGCCTACACCGCGCCCGGCCTTTGCGGACAGCAGTCGGCAATGAACAACGGCGCCTGGGTCAAGGTGCCGAGCTTTGGAACGGTGAGTTGAAAGGGATGCGGACCATTCTGCTTCTCGCACTGGCCGCGAGCGAGTTGTGCGCGGGAGAGGTCTGGAAACGCTACTTTGCACACGACGCCGTGGAAGATGCGCACGGCGTCATTGCTCCCTGGTACAAGGGGCAGAACGGCCAGTTTGATTTTCGGGTCCGAGTGGCGGCCGAGACGCTGAAGCGATATCCGTGGGTCGGTCCCCCGCGGACGCCTTCGCCCGCCCCGGAATACGTGTTCAACACGCGCTGGAAGATCGCGCCCGATGGCGCCATTACCATTCCGCCGATGGACGACTGGACCAATGGCGACTTTGCCCAGAATGCCGCGCGCACGATCTCAGCTCTCGTCGATTATTACCGTTACTCCGGCGATGCGGCGGCGTTGGCGCTGATGACCGTTATCGGCGACGTCACATTAGGGCGATGCCAGACACCCGCCGATCATCCGTGGCCGCGCTTCCTGATCAGCGTCCCGGTGAAGGGTAAACCCTACGGTGACTGCAATGTCGCCGGATGGATGCAACTCGATATAACTGCCGAGTTGGGCGTCGCGCTGCTGGACGGCTACCAGGTGACCGGCAATCGCAAGTGGCTGGACGCGGTGAAGCATTGGGCCGACGTCCTCGATGCCAAACGCAATCGGGCGCGCGGCGCTACGCCCTGGTTGCGCTACGCGAATCCCGAACAGGTTCGATGGGGCAATCTCCGCTCCGGAAACGTGCAGACCGGCGGCGTGGTTTATCAACTCGTGATGCTTGACCGCCTGATCCGTCTCGGATTTCCCCAATATCGCGAAGCGCGGGACCAGGCTCGCGCGTACCTGCGGGACCAGTTGCTTCCCAATTGGCTGGCCAACGACGCCTGGGGCCGAAACTACTGGGACTGGGAGGATCCGGTGCAGGCGCAGACCACCTCCGATTGGGTGGCGCGCTACCTCCTCGACAACAAGGAAACGTTCCCGAACTGGAAGAACGACGTCCGGAACATTCTCGGCTTGTTTCTCAACCACACGAGCGTGGATCCGAAATCCAAGGGCGAGGCCTACAGCGGTGCGTGGGCGTTTCCCGAGTCGCTCAGTTGCTGCGGCAGTTCTCTGGCCTGGGGTCCCATGGAGTTCGCCCTCGTGCTGGCCCAGTACGGAGTTGAGGCCGAGAGCGAGTGGGCGCGTGAGCTTGCGAGGCGCATGCAGATCCTGGCGACCTACGAAGGCCGTGAGACCGGCGTGGCTGAGGACAACATCGACGGCGGGACGATCGCGGCCGGAAATTGGTTCAAAGCCACTCATCCGTCGGCCCTGGAGTGGATCCTCAAGACAATGGCTTGGCTGCCCGACATCATGGGCGCCAACCGCGAGAACCACATTGTCAGGAGCACTGCCGTCGTACGCGCAGTCAGCTATCGCCGCGGCCGGATCGCTTATTCAACCTTCGATTCCCCAGAGGGGACCTACGAAGTCCTTCGACTGGCCTTCCGCCCGGCGCGCGTGAGCGCCTGCGGCAAGCCCGTGTCACCCCAGGTGAAATCTCTCCCCGGAGGCGACCACCTGGTAACCGTCTCGCATGCAGGATGCACCGGCGTGGTTGTCGAGGGTGACGACCCGCAGGAGGAGAGAGCGGCCGGCCAGGCAACAGAATTTACCTTCACCGGCAACCAGGTTCGCCTGCTCGGCCGGGTAGGTCCCGGCGGCGGACGGGTCGACGTCCATCTCGATGGCGTCAAGCAGTTGTGCGGGGTCGATTTCTGGAATCCGCGGGAACTCGACGGGCAGGTTGTCTATTATCGCAGCGGGTTGGGTGGCGGCTCTCATACGTTGCGGCTTGTCCCTGTGTCGACGAATCCTCTCTCGCAAGGCGATCGCACGGTAGTCGAATGGATCCAATCCTCTGCCGCGACCGGCGACTCGGGCTTCGGCTCCGGAGGGGGCCCGGGCGACGCGCAGCGCATGATTTTCGGCTACCCGTACCGCGAGGATTACATCGATAGCGAAGGCAGTGCCTGGCGCCCCGCGACCGAGTTCGTGACGCGGCTTGGAAAGAGCGCGGACTCGGTGGCGAAGACCTGGTGGACCCTCCGCCAGGCCGTTCGAATCGAGGGCACGCGCGATCCGGATCTCTATCAGTATGGGGTTCATGCTCCGGAGATCATCGTGAACGTGACCGTCGGACCCGGCTCCTACGATCTGCGCCTGCGGTTCGCGGAGACTCAATACGCCGTCGCCGGCAAGCGCGCGATGGGGGTCCAATTTAACGGGCGGACATTGATCGAACGCCTGGATATCTTCGAGTCGGCGGGGAACAAGGCGAACCGCACGTTCGACCTGTACTACCCCCGCGTGGAGCCGCGCAACGGGTTAGTCGAATTGCGGCTGACGGGCAAGGATGGGGCCGAAGCGATGATTCAGGCGCTGGAGGTTATGCCGTCGCGCCCCCGGTGAACCCGCCCGGGGTAGAATGAGAGTGCGCATGGCCGCACAGGTGCAGGTATGGATGCCGGCGATCCTGGCTTTGTTCGGAAGCCTGTTGGTCGTCGTGTTCACCGCCTGGTTGAACACGCGGATGTTGAGCGCTCAGATCGAAGGGGTGGACCGGAAGCTCTCCGCGCAGATTGACGCCCTTGATCAAAAGCTCTCCGCCCAGATTGACGCGCTGAGAGCCGAAATGAAGCAGGGGTTTGCTGAACTCCGACTGGAGATTCGCACGGAGCTATCCGAGCTGACACGCCGGATCGAACGGCTCGAAGAGCAACGCGGTTTGGTCCGGCCGTAATCTGGCCATCTGAACCCGGCCTCGACCTCCCGTTCCCGGAGAGCCCGGCGGCGCGGGTTTACCGTCCTTTGCGCACGGCGCTATCGTCTTGACGAGTGGGCGCGAATCGCACTACCATTTCAAAATACCGAATGTCTTCACTACATCCTGAAACGCGGACATCCAAATGAGAATCGGCATTGACGTCGGCGGCACCTTTACCGACATCGTGTGCGTGGAGGACGACGGCACCGTCACCACCGCCAAGGTTTCTTCAACGGTCGATGACTACAGCCGTTCGATTACCGAGGCGCTCCCCGGGCTTTTCTCCCGCAGAGGCATGACCGGCCGCCAGGTGCGGGAGGTTCTGCACGGCACCACGGTGGCCACCAATGCCATCCTCCAGCAAGCCGGCGCCCGAACCGCCCTCATCACCACACGGGGGTTTCGCGACGTGCTGGAACTGCGCCGGATCCGCATGCCGGAGCTGTATAACTGGAATTGGGACAAACCGCCCGACCTCGTCGAACGTCGCTTCCGTTTCGAGGTAAACGAGCGCATCGACGCCCGGGGCCAGGTGCTCACCGCGCTCGACCCCACCGAAGTCGCCGAGGTCGTGGATCGCATCGCGGCGCTCGGCATGGAGTCGGTGGCGATCTGCCTGCTGAATTCCTACGTCAATCCGCGGCACGAAGAGACGATCGCCCGCATCCTCGCCGAACGCCACCCGCATCTGCTGGTTTCGGTATCGAGTGAGATCCTCCGGGAAGTAAAGGAGTATGAGCGAACCGCGACCGTGGTGGTCAATGCCTACGTGCTGCCCATGGTCAGACACTATGTCGATTCGCTCGACTCGTCGCTGCGCCGGATCGACGTCGAAGCTCCACTGCTGATCATGCAATCGAACGGCGGCGTGATGACCGCCAGAGCTTGCAGCCGCAAACCCGTATTCATCATCGAATCCGGACCGGCGGCAGGCGTCATTGCCGCGCACGCGTTATCGCGCCTGGAAACCCTTCCCAACGCGATCACCTTTGACATGGGAGGCACCACGGCGAAGGCATCCATCATCGAGAATGGCGAGATGAGCACTGCCGCCGAGTACGAGGTGGGCTCGGCGCTGTCCCTGGTGAGTCGCCTGATCAAAGGCGGCGGGCACCTGATTCGCGTGCCGGCCATCGATGTCGCCGAGGTCGGCGCCGGTGGCGGCAGCATCGCCTGGCTCGACGCCGGTAACGCTCTTCGCATCGGACCGAAGAGCGCCGGGTCTACGCCCGGACCCGTTTGCTACGGGCTCGGCGGTGCGCTCGCGACCATCACGGACGCAAACCTGATTCTTGGCTACATCAATCCGGAAGGCCTGGTAGGGGGCGGCCTTCGGCTGGACCGTGAGAAAGCCGAGAAGGCGCTGGCTGAGCAGATCGGCCGTCCCCTCGGCATGGGCTTGCTCGAGGCGGCGTATGGCATCCACCTGATGGCCAACTCCAACATGATGCGCGCTGTTCGTAGCGTGTCCACCGAGCGCGGCCGCGACGTCCGCAACTTCGCCCTCATCGCGTTTGGCGGCAGCGGTCCCGTGCACGCGTGCGAAATGGGCCGCTCGCTCGAGATGAAGGAGGCCGTGATTCCTCCCTATCCCGGGTTGTTCAGCGCCTTCGGCCTGTTGTCCGCGGACATCGAGCACCATCAGGTCCAGACGTTCTACCACCGGACCCGCGCCATCGACCTCGAAGATCTCAACCTCGCCTTCGCCCGCCTGGAGAACGAAGCCGCCCAGATGCTGCACCGCGAGGGATTCGCTCCGGAGTTTATCCGGTTGCGCCGCTACGCCGACTTGCGCTATGCCGGGCAATCCTCCGAACTGACCATCCCCATCCCGCCCGGAACCCTGGACTGGGAAATCGTCGGCGCCATCGAGCGAGCATTCGATGAAGAACACGAGCGCACCTATGGCCACCGGGGCGGGGAAGGCGAGCCGTACTCGTTCGTCAACCTCCGGGTCATCGGCGCTGTCGAGCGCCGCCGCCAGGTCATCGGGCTCAAATCGGCCAATGGCTTCCACCCGGCCAGCCGAAGCCGGAGCGCCTACTTCGGCTCCAGGTACGGCTTGATCGAGAGCCCGGTCATCACCCGCAAGGACCTCACCGGGACGACGCTGGCCGGGCCCTTCCTGGTGGACGAATTCGATTCCACCACCGTGGTTCCTCCGGGTTGCACGGCGCGCCTGGACGCGCTCGGCAATATCCGCATTCTGATCGAAGGAGACCGGCCATGATATCGCCCGTCACGACCACCGTCGACCCGATCACCCTCGGGCTGATTCGCAACTACCTCAGCAGCGTCGCCGACGAGATGGCCAACACCGTCATCCGCACCGCCTACTCCACCGTCGTGCGCGACTGCATGGACTTCTCCACGGCCTTGTGCGATCGCAACGGTCAGATGGTGGCGCAAGGCGTCACGATTCCTTTCCAGTTGGGCTCCATCCCGTTCGCCCTCGATGCCGTCATCCGTAAGTACAAGGGCAACATCCACCCCGGCGACGTCTTTATCTTTAATGATCCCTTCGACGGCGGCATTCACATCCCGGACATCTTCCTGTTTCAACCCATCTTCTTCAAACAGGAGTTGATCGGTTTCTCCGCCGTCATCTCACACCATCTCGATGTCGGCGGACGCGTGCCCGGAAGCGCCGCTTGCGACAACACCGAGATCTTCCAGGACGGCTTGCGCATCCCCCCGTTGAAGTTGTACGACCGCGGCGTGGCTAGCGACGCGATCTTCGCCATTCTCGAGAAGAACATCCGCGTGCCCGTGATGACTCTGGGCGACATCCGTTCGAACCTCTCCGCCTGCCGGACCGGCGAGAAGGGCATGATCGAGCTCGCCGAGCGATATGGTGTCGAAACCCTCGAAGCCCACTTCGCGGAACTGCTCGACTACACCGAGCGCATGGTCCGCGCGGAAATTCGCACCTGGCCGGACGGCGAGTATTCCTTTACCGACTACCTGGACGAAGATGGTGTCGACCAGGAGAAGCCGATTCCCATCCGCGTGAAGATGACCGTCGAGGGCGACTCTGTCACCATCGACTTTACGGGCACCTCCGAGCAGGTGCGCGGCGGCATCAATTCCCCGTTGCCCTTCACCGTCTCCTGCTGCGGCTACGCCGTGCGCAGCATCATGCAGGCGGACATTCCGAATACGTCCGGCCTTTTCCGTCCGATCCGCGTCATCGCCTACGAGGGCTCGATTGTCAATCCGGTGATGCCGGCTGCTTCCGGAATGCGCGGCGTCGTCGGCTTCCGCCTCTCCGACGCTCTGTTCGGGACGCTCGCGCAGATTGTGCCGCACAAAGTGCCTGCCGCCGGAGAGGGCGGCAACTCTCTGATCATCATCGGCGGCTACAACCGGAAGCGCGAACCGTTCGTCATGTTCGACCTCATGGCCGGAACCTGGGGCGCGCGCCCCGTGAAGGACGGCAACGACGGATTGACGAACCCCGGCTCGGTGATCTCGAACATTCCCGCCGAACTGATGGAACTCGAGTATCCGGTGCGGCTGGAGGAATACTCGCTGGCCGATGATTCCGGCGGCGCCGGCAGGTTCCGCGGCGGCCTGGCCGTGACCCGCGAGTGGCGCTACCTCGGCGAGATGCCGGCGAACGTCAGCGTCCGTTCCGACCGCCGCGACTTTCCTCCCTATGGCCTTGCCGGCGGTGCGCACGGCGCCCCGTCGAGCGTCGTCGTCAACCCCGGCGCCGAAGGCGAACGGGTCCTTCGCACCAAGGTCACCGACACTCTGCACCCTGGCGATTCCCTCCGCCACACCCAGGCCGGCGGCGGAGGCTGGGGACATCCGTTCGACCGCGATCCCGAGAAAGTCCTGCGCGATGTCCTCAACGACAAGGTTTCCCTTGCCAAAGCGGAGGAGCTTTACGGCGTCGTCATCGACCCTTCCACCATGCAGGTGGATGAGGCCGCAACGGCGCTCCGCAGATCCCAACGATCATGAAGATCACCAACATTAAGACCACCCTTTTGTCGGTTCCGCACCGCGAGCCCGAATTCATCTCGACAGGGATGAGGCGCGGCGTCACGCAGTGCCTCATCGAGTTGGAGACCGACGAGGGCATTACCGGACTCGGCGAGAGCATCTGCCGGCCCAACGCCAAAGTCGTCGAGGCCGCGATCCACTCCATGCAGCCTTTCCTGCTGGATGCCGACCCCCGGAACATCGAAGCGATCGTCAACAACATCCGCTATATCGGCGGGTGGAACTTCTTTGAGCGCGTGGGCAACGTGGCCCTCGGCGGCATTGAGATGGCACTGTGGGACATCGTCGGCAAGGCCTGCAATAAGCCGCTATACGAATTGCTGGGAGGCATGGTGCGCGACCGCATGCCGGTGATGTTCTACCTGTTTCGCTTCCCGATCCCGGAAATGGTGGCGCGGGCGAAGCAGGCCATCGCCGACGGCTACTCGACCATCTACTTCAAGGTTGGCCACGACATTCACGAGGACGCCGATGCGGTGGCGGCGGTCCGCGAAGCCGTCGGAAAGAAAGCCCAGGTCCGCATCGACGCCAATGAAGCCTGGACACCTGGCACGGCGCTGCGCTTCATCAAGCAGATTGAGCAATACGACGTCGAATGGGTGGAGCAGCCGACTCCGATGAAGGAAGTGGAAGCGCTGGCGCACTTGCGCAAGGCCGTCCAGACCCCCATCGGCGCCAACCAGACTACCTGGACGTTTCACGACGTGCAACAGGTGCTGCGCAACGATGCGGCCGACGTCGTGGTCATGGATTTCTACCAGACGGGCGGCATTCTCACCTACAAGAAGGCGATCGCCTTATGTGAAGGCTCCGGCATTCCGGTCAACCATCATTGTTGGGGCGAGTTCGGCGTCGGCACGGCCGCGGGCGCGCATGTGGTCGCTTCCAGCCCGCCTTTCCTGTACGCCAACCAGACCTACGCCAACATTCGCGCCGACGACATTATTGAAGGCGGCGTGCCCGCTGTGAAGGACGGTTGCATCGACGTTCCTCGCGGCCCCGGACTCGGCGTTCGTCTGGATCCGGACCGCATGGCGCGTGCCATCGAGCGTTTCCGGAAGGAGGGTGAGTTCCCGGCCAGGCTCGCCCACGACAAAGCTTCCGTCACCATCATCCCCAAGCTATAGCCCATGACACGCCGCGAATGGTTAGCGACACCGGCCGGAATCTGCTTTGCAGCCCCGGACCGCGCTGTGCTCTACCGCGGTGATCCGGCCCGCGAAGTGTCTCCGGCCATTCGCGTCGAGAGCTTCCGCAACTTGCGCCTGGAGTGGCGGGAGCGCTGGACCGCCCCCATCGCCTGGCAGAAGCACGCCGGCAATCCCGTGCTCGCCGCCCCGCGAACCACACCCTGCGTCGTCCGGACCGCAGACCGTCTGCGTCTCTTCTATGGCTCCCAGCCTCGCCAGATCGGCTCTGCCACGGCCTCCCTCGCGGATCCGGTTCACTGGACCGACTCCGATCACCCCGTGCTCGCCTCTGGGCCAGCCAAGGCGTTTGACACTGCCGGCGTGAATGCCGCCGAAGTCATCCAACTCACGGACCGGCACTGGCGCATGTATTACGTCGGCTACCATCCCGTGTTAAAAGAGGGCGGCGTGCCGGTCCACCAGATCGGCCTCGCCGAAAGCGAGGATGCGGGCAACACCTGGAGGCGCGTATCCCCCAATCCTGTGCTGCCGCGTGGGCCGAAGGGCAGCTACGACGCCTTCTCCACCAGTTCGGCCAGCGTCCTGCGCGTCGGCAGCGAGTGGTGGCTCTGGTACGGCGGCATCGCCCAGGTCCCTTACCTGGCGGGCATCTGCCTCGCTACGTCCACCGATGGCATCACGTTCACCAAGTACGAACGCAATCCGGTCCTCCCGTTCAATCCTCACCTCCGCGCCGAAGCGTTTATCTGTGCCAAGCCGCATGTCCTCTTCGAAGGCGGCGTGTTCCGGATGTGGTACACGGCGCGCGGTTTCGGAGAGGGCGCGCGTCCCGGCGACTATCGTATTTGTTACGCCGAATCATACGACGGCATCCACTGGGAACGGCACCCTGGCAATCCCGTGATGGAGCCCTCGCCTGGCGGCTGGGATCACAAGATGGTCGCCTACGCCGAGGTGCTCCCCGACGCAGGCGACTACCACATGTGGTACTGCGGCGACGGTTACGCAGCGATCGGCTACGCCCGAGGCCGGCGCGCGGTGGTGGAAGTTCGCACACGCTTTGGCGACAGTCCGCAGCCGGACGGCCGTTGGAGTGACTGGTCTTCGCCGCATCCCGATCCGCTCGGTTCGCCCGTCCGCTCCGGAGGGGCATTCGTGCAGATTCAGGCCCGCTGCGTTTACGGCAAGGCCATCATCGAGAATCTCATCCTGACAGGAGAACGCGCATGACCGGACGGTCCCTTGAAAGTGCCGCCGGGCGACGTCTTTTGTCGCCCGGCGGGGTTGCCTCTCTTTCATACCCTTTGGTGAGCCGCAGAGCTCTTCTGGGCCTGATGGCCGCGGCGCCCTGCTTTGCCGGCGGACAGCCGTGGAAAAGGAAGGGCGTCATCCTGGCGCCCGGGTTCGCCGGAACGCGATCGACCAACCTGCTCTCGGCCCCTTCCGTCGTCAAGCTCAAGGACGGCCGCCTGCGGTTGTACTTCTGGGCCCGTCACGGGGAAGGGCACCCGTCCACTTCCGAAGGCCGCCGCCTCAAGAACTACATTTACGCAGCGGAGGCTTCGTCCGATCGGCCGACGGACTGGACTCTACTGACAAAGGACCCGATGCTGGGCCCGAACCCGATCGGCAACATCAATGATGCCGGTCCCGGCTTCCCGTTCGTCGTGCCCCGGGACGATGGCCCGTGGCTCATGTACTACTGCACGTGGGGATCCTGGGCGCCCAAGGGGCAGATCTCCAACCGCACGGCGCTTGCTCTGAGCCACGATCAGGGCATCACTTGGTCCGTTGCTCACGAACCCGTGCTCGATCTCGGCAAACCGGGAGAGTGGGACGCCGGGCTCACCGGGTCGGTGTGTGTGCTCCGAGCCGGCTCGGGCTATCGAATGTGGTACACGGCTGGCGATTATGGCCCTTACGACGATGGCACGCGAAACCTGATCGCGCAGATCGGCCATGCCACCTCGCGCGACGGCATCCGGTGGACCAAGACGAAGCCCAACCCGGTGATGGCTGCCCGCCAGCGGGCCATCCCGCGCTTTGAAGCGGTTGTTTCCAAGCCCTTCGTTCTGCAACTCGGCGGCAAGTATCATCTTTGGTACAGCCGCCGCGTCAACGACGGCCGCGGATATCAACTCGCCTACGCCCGATCCTCGGACGGCCTGCGTTGGGAGCGAGTCCTCGACGACAACGTCATGCCCCTCACCCCGGGCGCCTTCGATTCAGAGAATACCTCGTACCCCAACATCGTCGAAATGGGTGACGAGTTGTGGATGTTCTATGTGGGAAACCGCTTTGGATCCACCGGAATCGGCTGGGCCACGCTGAAGAAATCGGAGCTTCGGTAAATGGAGTTGACCAGACGGACGTGGTTGATGGGATCTCTCGCATCGGCGGCGGCTGCCGGTGCGGTGCCGTCGCCCGTGTGGCGGAAACACGGCCGGGTCCTGACGCCGGGCTTTGCGGGGTCGCGGTCGAAATCGTGGCTCTCCGCGCCGTCGGTGGTGAAACTCAAGGACAACCGCCTTCGACTTTATTTTTGGGGCAGGGCCGGCGGACCGGGATATATCTATGCCGCCGAATGCGCCCCGAGCCTGCCGCTTGACTGGAAGCTGGTGACGCCCGATCCCGTGCTGGGTCCTTCACCCGTCGGCAACATCAACGACAAGGGACCCGGCTTTCCGTTTGTCCTCCGCCGGGACGACGGCCCCTGGCTCATGTACTACTGCAGTTGGGGTTCCTGGGCCGCCCCGCGCGAGATTTCCAACCGCACCTGCCTCGCGCTCAGTTACGACCAGGGCATCACCTGGACCGTCATGAAAGAGCCCCTCCTCCCTCTCGGCAAGCCGGGATCGCACGACGCCGGAATTACCGGTTCGGTCTACGTGATGCGAACCGCCCCCAAGGACTACCGCATGTGGTACACGGCGGGCAGCCACTATGAGGACATCAAGGGAGTGCATCGCGCCATCGCGCACATCGGCTACGCGACCTCGCGAGACGGTATCGAGTGGGTGAAACATCCGCGCGCCATCCTGTCGCCCAGGCTCGGTGCGGTGGCTCCGTATGAAGCCGTCGTTTCCAAGCCGTCCGTTCTCTATCTGAACGGCGCCTACCACATGTGGCTCAGTGTCTTTTGCATGGAGGGGCGCGGATACCGCCTGAACTACGCTCGCTCGAAGAACGGGATCGACTGGCAGCGTTTTCCCGACGATGAGGTTCTGCCCCTGAGTCCAGGAGAGTTCGACTCGACGAATCAGTCCTACGCCAATGTTGTCGAGGTGGGTGACGAGCTATGGATGTATTATACCGGCAACGGATTCGGAGTGACCGGCATCGGCCTGGCGACGATCAACAAGTCCGCCTTAAAGATGTAGGACGTTCGGAGCCGCGACCCTCCAGTGGCGCGTGCGGCAATCTCACGGGGCGGCAACCCATGCGTTCTCCATCCGCAATGAAACCAATCCGCGCAGCCGGGCTGATCACCCTCGCCTTAACCCCCGCCCTGTGCCAGACCCCGCTCTTCCCACCCGCCTATCCTCCCCAAAACGCCATCATTCTGGAAAACCACGTCGAGATCCGGATGCGCGATGGCGTCAAAACGTACGCCGACATCTACCGGCCGAGCAAGGAAGGCCGGTACCCGGTCATCGTCGGGAGGACCCCCTACAGCACCGAACTGCACGCCACGCCCGTCTATCAATATCCTCACGCCTATGAAGCTCCCGCACTGTTCGCTCGCCGTGGGTACGTCTTTGTCTTCCAGGATATCCGCGGACGCCACGAGTCCGAGGGAACCTGGGAGCCCTTTCGCAACGACATCGCCGACGGGTACGACACCATTGAGTGGGCGGCCCGTCAGCCCTGGTCAAACGGCAAAGTCGGGATGCACGGCGTCTCATACCATGGCACTGTCCAATGGCTGGCCGCCATGTCGCGTCCTCCGCACCTGGTCACCATCGTCCCCAGCGTCGCCTCCACCAGCATCTATCGCAACTGGATCACGCAGGACGGTGCCTGGAGGTTGGGCTTCAACTTCGAGTGGGGCCCGATCCGCCAGGAGTCCCGAATCACGCAGAACAGCGGCCTGCATCACGTCGCCGGCGGTCCGCCCGAACTGAGCATATCGACGCTCCTATGGCACCTTCCCCTCAGCGGCATGCAGCGTCTAGCTGGCCGCAACGCACAGTTCTACCGCGACTGGATGGCTCATCCCAACTACGACGAGTATTGGAAATCCATTGACGCTGAGGAGACCTTTCCCGAACTCGACATCCCCGTCCTCAACTTCGGAGGCTGGTTCGACGTGTTCCGGCAGGGAACGCTGAACGGCTACACTCTCCTGCGGGCCAAAGGAAGGGGCGCTGCGCGCGAGAAGACGAACCTCGTGATCGGGGCGTGGGGTCATTGGCCATCACGCAAAGTCGGGAACCTCGATTTCGGCGAGACCTCTTTGGTGGATCAGAACGCCCTCGCGCTGCGCTGGTTCGACTACTGGCTGAAGGGCATCGATAACGGCGTTGGTGGCGAGCCTCCGGTCAGGATCTTTGTCATGGGAAGAAATGAATGGCGGACCGAGGCGGACTACCCGCTCGCAAGAACCCGCTATCAGCCGCTCTATCTGCACAGTGCAGGCCGCGCCAACGGCCCCGGTAGCGACGGCCGCCTTTCGTGGCGGAAGCCTTCCGGCAGCCAGCCTCCCGACCGGTTCACCTATGATCCACGGGACCCGGTCCGCAGCGGAGGACCCGGAGGGGAGGGAAGCGCCGCCGAGGCCCGTCAGGACGTGCTGGTGTACACCTCCGAGCCCCTCGAGGAGGACCTGGAGACCACCGGGCCGGTTCGCCTGAAACTCTTTGCCTCGTCCAGTGCGGTCGACACCGACTTTGTCGGACGGCTCTCGGACGTCTATCCCGACGGGCGGTCCATCTGTCTGGCGCAAGGAATTCTGCGTGCCCGCTACCGCAACAGCGTGAGTCGTCCGGAATGGCTCGATCCTGGGAAAGTCTATCCGCTTGACCTCGATCTGATTGGCACGAGCAATGTCTTCCTCGCCCGCCATCGGATTCGCCTCGCCGTTACCAGCAGTCACTTTCCGGCCTTCGACCGTCACCCCAACACAGGTGCGCCCTTCGGCGCTAAGGCTCAGACCCAAGTGGCGCGGCAAGCCGTGCATCACGAGGGCGCGTTTCCATCGCACGTCCTGCTGCCGGTGATCCCGAAAGCTGAGCGGCCGAGTCCATCCCGGGTCGATCGCCGGTCGTCCGGGCAGCCAGGCTCACCGGGAACCAGTGCGAAGCGATGACTCCCCCAGAGACCGTTCTTTCACGATGGCGTAATCCTCTTCTACTGGCTGAAGTTTCTCTTGACTCACTCCTATGACACACCATAGACTGTTGCCTATTACCGGCCGACGTGGCGCAAGCTTCAGCTTGCATGGGAACTCTAGTTCCCCTGGATCGCAGAACGTGCGACCCATCGACCGGTAGGTGCCGATTGCTTTTGGGGAGGATCACGATGCGGTTGAGACTGCTGGTGGTGATGTTGTTCACTCTGGCCACGTTGGCGCCCGCCTACGGGCAGGTGGCTGGAGCCACATTGGTCGGCACCGTGAACGACTCCTCGGGAGCGGCGTTGCCCGGCGTTGAGGTGACTGCGACCCAGGTGGAAACCGGCCTGGTCCGGACGACCGTTGCCAATGAGAGTGGAGACTACCGGCTTCCGAATCTCCCGCTAGGCCGCTATTCCGTCTCCGCGCAAAAGCAGGGATTCAAGAAGCAGGAGATGAAAGACATCGTCCTGCAGCTTGACCAAACCGC
>JBJXGR010000376.1:0-11741 GCA_046160045.1 Bryobacteraceae bacterium | reverse complement strand
CGCCTGCAACAGGCTGCTTGCGGGACGCTGCTCGATTGGATCGGCCGCCTGCGGAAGCTCTACGAAGGGAAATTCCCGGAGAAGGTCACGGCCTTCCGTGAGGGCATGGCCGTTCACGGCCGCTATGGCCAGCCCTGTCTCGTGTGCGGCTCGAGGGTCCAGCGCATCCGCTACGCCGCCAACGAGACGAACTATTGCGTCACGTGCCAGACCGGGGGACGCCTGCTGGCCGATCGCTCGCTGTCGCGCCTGCTGAGGGAAGACTGGCCCCGAACGCTCGAAGAAATGGGGGCGCTTGCCAAGCCGAAATAGAGGCTATTGCAATAGCAGCCGCAGGCGCTTCAGGGCGTCCGACGACAACGTATATCCCGGCTCGATCTCCAGGCTCTTCTCAAAACATTCACGAGCCTTCTTGTACCAGTCCTTCGCCATGTAGACCCGGCCGAGGTTGTACCAGGGGAAATGATAGGACTCGTAGCGCTGGCTGGCGATGGCTTTCTCGAGCCACGAAATCGCCTCGTCGAAGCGCCCCAGTTCGATCAGATAGGCTCCGATGTCGTTGTAAGGGTTTCCAAAGGTCGGATCGACCGAGATCGCCTTCTTGCACTCGCGAATTGCATCGTCCAGCTTGCCCTGGAAGTGATAGGTCCAGCCCAGGAAGGTGTGGGCTTCAGCGGTGGGATGGAGTTCGATGGACCGCTTGTACAGAGTCACGGCCAGATCCAGTTCCCCCTGCATCTGCATCTGGTAGGCGTTCTTCAGCAGTTGGTGCGCCATCTCGATCCGCGGATCTGACATCGATGGGATAGTACCCCAGCGCTCGTGCCTCACGCAATGCCGGTTCGTTAAGAGACAGCCGGTACCGGGGGAAAGCCCTTCCTTGCGGTCAGGCCTCGGATTACGTGAGCAGGACTGCGGCTAGTCCAACTCATCCATCCAGGTGAGATCCTGGCGAGGCCCCCAGAGGTCGGTCTGTGGATGCGTGAAGGACCGATGATTCCCCTTGCTCAACCGTTCGGGCAGCGGATAATAACGCGCCGGGTTGCCGTAGGCCATCGTCCACGCCGGAACGTCTTTGTTCACCACCGAGCCGCCGCCAATAAACGCGCCCTCGCCGATGGTGATTCCCGGAAACAGCGTCGAGCCCCCGCCGATCATCACGTGGTCTTCGATGGTCGGGCCTTTTACCACCGCCTCCTCGGGAGGCAAGCGGTAGGGATAGCGATCGTTCAGGACGGTCACGCCCGGGCCCATGAATACGGAGTTTCCAATCCTGGTTCGCGACGGCAGATAGCAGTGCGCCATGATCTTGGTGGCGTTCCCGATCTCGACGCGGCCTTCCAGCGTGACCCGGCTCATCAGCGTGACGCGGTTTCCCAGCTTGCACTCGGCGCGGACCAGGACGAAGTAGCCGCACTGAAAGCGGTCGCCGATGACGGTATCGGTGTAGATCACGGCATAGGGCCGCACGATGGCGTGATCGCCGATCCGCAGCGGTACCTTCCACTCCTGCCAGGTACGCCCGAGAATGGCGGGCTCATCGATGCGGCAGTTCTGTCCGAGAATGACGGTGCGGCGCTCCGGTTCGCTCATCAGTCGAGAGTCTATCACTCAAAGCGGCCGGATCTTACAGATGCAGCAACTCCCGCAGACGTTTGGTCTGGACCCGGCTGACCGGTATCTCCGTTTGCCGCTTGTCGTCCATGCGGATCTGAAAACTCGATTTGAACCACGGCACCACTTCACGGATGCGGTTGACATTCACCAGGTAGGAACGATGCACCCGCCAGAACGTCTCGCGGTTGAGCGTCGCCTGCAGGTCTTCGATCGTGCGGTAGTTGGACAGGCCTTCCACCGTCGTCGTGACCAGCGTGATCTGCCCGTTGTCGATGGTCGCGTATACCAGATCGTCGCTGTCGACGATGTAATTGCGATTGTCTTTTCGCACCATCAGTTTGGTGCGGGTGGGGGCAAGGCGCTGAGCGCTTTCGAGGGGAATCTCCTTGGGAGGGTTTTCCTGGGTATAGCGCCGCGCCCGCTCGATCGTCTCCTCAAGCCTGACTTTCTCCACCGGTTTCAGCAGGTAATCCAGCGCCTCCAGCCGAAACGCCTCCACCGCGTACTGGTCGAACGCCGTGGCAAAGACGAAATACGGCAGATGGGCGCCTCTCTCCCGGAGTTGATGAACCACACCCAGGCCATCCAGGCCAGGCATCTGCACGTCCAGGAACACGATGTCCGGCTCGAGCTTGAGAACCAGTTCGACCGCTTCCAGCCCGTTGGAGGCCGTGCCTGCGATTTCGATGTCGGGGAAGTCCTTCAGCAGGAAGCTGAGTTCGTCGCGGGCGAGTGCTTCGTCGTCGACAATCAGCGCCGTCAACGTCGCGGTCGCGCGCTCCTGCATGAACTGTTATGATAACAAATTCAATAAGCAGAACCCCGCCGGATCCTCTCAGGCGGGCTCCCCAAGGAGAAATCGTACTTGTCCCTTAGCAAAGAAAATGTTTCCATTGCCCCGGCGGACGGCAAACTCGGGATTTTGATTCCCGGAATGGGCGCCGTGACCACAACGTTTGTCGCCGGCGTGGAAGCCGTTAAGCGGGGCTTGGCACATCCCATCGGATCCCTCACCCAGATGGCTACCATCCGGCTCGGGAAGCGAACCGACGGCCGCAGCCCCAAGATCCGGGACTTTGTCCCGCTGGCTTCTCTCGATCAACTGGTGTTCGGCGGCTGGGACATCTTTGAAGAAGACATGTTCCAGGCCGGCCGCACCGCGGGCGTGCTGGAAGGCACGTTGCTCGACCAACTGAAAGAGCCGATGCAGGCTCTGAAGCCGATGAAGGCGGTCTTCGACCAGAACTACGTCAAACGCATCAACGGGCCGAATGTCAAACAGGCTGCCACCAACATGGAAAAGGCCGAGATGTTGATGGACGACATCCGGGGTTTCCAGAAATCGACCGGCGTCAGCCGCATGGTGATGATCTGGTGCGGCTCCACCGAGGTCTATCACAAGGCATCCAACGTTCACCAGTCGCTGAAGGATTTCGAGACCGGCCTTCGAAAGAACGATCCTGACATTTCGCCCAGCCAGATCTACGCGTATGCTGCGTTGAAATGCGGCGTGCCCTATGCCAATGGCGCGCCTCATTTGACGGTGGACACGCCCGCGCTGCTCGAATTGGCGAAAGATCGCCACGTGCCGGTGGCCGGCAAAGACTACAAAACCGGCCAGACGTTCATGAAGACGCTGATCGCTCCGGGCCTGAAGTCCCGAATGCTGGGAGTTTCCGGCTGGTTCTCCACCAATATTCTCGGCAACCGCGATGGCGAGGTCCTGGACGATCCCGGATCGTTCAAGTCCAAGGAGGAGTCCAAGCTCTCCGCGCTCGAGCAGATCCTGCAGCCCGACCTGTATCCCGAGCTTTACAAGAACATCTACCACAAGGTGCGGATCAACTACTATCCGCCGCGCGGCGACGCCAAGGAAGGCTGGGACAACATCGACATCTTCGGATGGCTCGGCTATCCGATGCAGATCAAGATTGACTTCCTCTGCCGCGACTCGATTCTGGCCGCTCCGCTGGTTCTTGACCTGGTTCTGTTCCTGGATCTGGCGCAGCGAGCGGGGATGCGCGGGGTCCAGGAGTGGCTGTCGTTCTACTTCAAGGCTCCCATGACGGCTCCCGGCCTTTATCCCGAACACGATATCTTTATTCAGTTGATGAAGCTCAAGAATACGCTGCGATGGATGCGCGGGGAGGACCTGATCACGCACCTCGGCCTGGAGTACTACGATTAGAGTCCTCGTTATCGGCGGCACGCTGTTTATCGGCCGGCTGCTGGTCGCCGAGCTTCTGAAAGCCGGCCATGTTGTCGCGATCATGCACCGCCGGCCCAAGCACGACTTGGGTCGGCGTGTCGAAAACATTCAAGCCGACCGCAACGATGTGGAAGCGGTGCGGGCTGCCATCCGCGGCCGAGGCTTCGAAGTGGTATTCGACAACGTGTACGACTGGGAGCGCGGGACCTCCGCCGCTCAGGTGGAAGCGGCCGTGCAGTCCTGCGGGGATCGCCTGACACGCTATCTGTTCATGTCGAGCGTGGCCGCCTACGGCGACGGACTAAACCATCACGAAAGCGACGCGCTGGCGCCGGACGACGAAGACGAGCCCTACGCCCGCAACAAGGCCATGACCGAGCGCATGTTGTTCCGCCTTCATGCGCGCACCGGCTTTCCCATTGTGACGTTTCGGCCCCCGTACATCTATGGGCCGGGCAATCCCTTCTATCGCGAGGCGTTCTTCTGGGACCGGCTCCGTGAGAAGCGCCCCATTGTCCTGCCTGGCGATGGCCATCGGCTGATGCAGTTCGTGTATGTGAAAGATCTGATCGCGGTGATGATGCGGGCGATGACCGAGCCCAACGCCGACGGCGAAGCCTTCAATGTGGCGAACGAAAAGCCGCTGACTCAACTGGAGACGGTGCAGGCCATCTCCGCGGCGGCGGGAAAGAGAGCCAATCTCGTTCGGGTTCCCCGGGAAAAGATCGTGGAGTTGGGCGGCAACCCCTTGGGCCAGCCGGCCTATTTCGGCGAATACTTCGACATGCCCGCCATCACGATGGTCGTCAACAAGGCCCGCCGGATCCTGGGCATGCAGCCCACGCCGTTCGACCAGGGACTCAAGGAAACCTACCGCTGGTATCTCAAGAAAGGCAAGCGGGCGAAGATCGACTACACCTTCGAGGATCAGCTGATCGAGGCTGCCGGATCTCTCCCCCCCGCGCTGCCGGAAGAGTAACGAAGGCCGGGTGATACCATGGCGCGAGGAGACGAACGCCCGCTTTGCTCGCTGCCTTCCGTGCCTGCCTGCTGATCGCGACGGCCTCGCGACTCGCGTTTCCTCAGGGCTATCTGGGATCGGCTGTGTGCGCCAAATGCCATCCACGGATCGCGAAGGTACAGTCGCGCTCGCGCATGGCGCTCACTTGGCGGGGCGCGGATAGCCTGCCTCCCGGGTTCGACAAGAGCAGAATCGAAGGGCGCGTGCGCTACCGGTTGCGGCGCGCCGGCCCTCGCCTGGTATGGAGCGTTCAGCTTGCGGGGCGTCCGAACCTCGACTCGCCAGTCGAAGCGGTGGTTGGAGGGCCGCGGCACGGTCTCAGCTTCCTGGCGCGGGTGACTCAGATCGACGGCGGAAAACTGCCGCGAGCCACTCTGGTGGAAACGAGGTACCTGGAAAGCGCGCACCAGCGTGAGTTGATGCTATCGCCCGGATTCCCTACTGAGGA
The DNA here is from genome assembly GCA_046160045.1 of Bryobacteraceae bacterium. Taxonomy (GTDB): domain Bacteria; phylum Acidobacteriota; class Terriglobia; order Bryobacterales; family Bryobacteraceae; genus CAZGUX01. Next base: position 6,446 of record JBJXGR010000376.1, on the reverse strand, counting down.
GCCGGAGTCCTATGAAACCGCGATCGGCCACGCATTGAGTCCAGCATTCGAAACCAAATGCCTGACGTGCCATGGACTTCCGGGAGCGGGCGGCGTGAAGGAGAGCGGCGTACGCTGCGAATCGTGTCACGGGCCGGGCCAGACCCACGTCGCCGCGGTCTCACGAGGCAATCCGCGATCCGGCATCGTCAACCCGGCCAGGCTCTCGGCCGACCAGCAGTTGGACCTCTGCAACCGTTGCCATTCCGGCTTCAAGAAGCAAGCGGATTCGACACCCGATGAGTTGCTGGTCTCAAGCCAGGTGGCCGCGCTGAGGAATTCCGAGTGCTTCAAGCAGAGCGGCAAACGCGTGACGTGCTCCACCTGCCACGACGCCCACGCGGACGCGACCGGGGACGAAGCCGCCTACGTCGCCGCGTGCCGCGACTGCCACCGGTTGGAGGCGGAACGGCACGCCGGCGTGTGCCCTGTGAATCAAACCGGGGGATGCATCGGCTGCCACATGCCGCGGAAGAGTCAGGGCGGATTTCAGATGGTCGACCATTGGATCCGGGTCCACCCCGAACTGCCGGCGCCGCCCAGTGAGAGGAACCCGGCGTTCGCCAGTCGTGTTGTGCCGGTGACGCAATTCCTGCGACTGCTGGTGGTGACCGATGAATCCCCAGCCAGGGAGATCCGGCGTCAATTGAACGATGGCGCGGATTTTTCCGGCCTCGCGGCGAAATTCTCGGTGGATCCTTCGGCGGCGGAGGGCGGGTACCTCGGCGAAATGCGATTGGCAGATCTGATGCCGGTCCTGCGGTCCGCCGCGGAGACGCTGCGGCACGGCGAGACCTCCCCGGTGCTCGCGTCTTCCGGAAGATTCCTGATCCTCGCGCGGATGCCTCGCTATTTCCGCCACCGCGCCGCGGAACTCAAAAAAGAGGCAGATGAGGCCATGGCGCGGGGTGACCTGCGGGAGGCCGGGGACAAGGGGAGGCAGGCTCTTCAAGTCTATCCGGCGTTCCTCCGGGCGATCTTCTTTGTGGCCGTCGTGGAGCAGCAGTCCGGGAACCTGGCGCGCGCCGCGGAACTACTGGCGAACGCCGCGCGGCTCTACCCCGACGATCCCACGGCGCACCTGAATCTCGGAGTTGTCCATGGCGCCCGGGGCGATGGCGAGAGGGCCATCGAAGCGTATCGGCGGGCCATCGGCATCGATCCGGACATGGTCTCGGCATATCTGAACCTCGGCGCGGCGCTATACTCCGCCGGCCGGGGGGCCGAGGCGATCGGCGTCTTCCACGAGGGCCTGCGGGTGAATCCCCTCTCGGCCCCGCTCCACTACAGTCTTGGGGTGGTCGAGGAGAAGCGGGGCAACGCGGCGCGAGCAAAGCAGGCGCTGGCGATGGCCGGCAGGATCGATCCGGAGTTCGTCCGTCGCCAGAACCCATCTTCAGAGATGGGATGAGAGGGCCGGCTCCAAACGGGATGCGATATGCTTCCCGGTGAACACGCACTCAAGGGTGCAAAAGGAGACCGGCCATGAAGAAGAATAGCACCGCCAGCAACGGCGACAGCAAGCTCACCAAGACTGTGTTGCGCGACCTACGCCAGCGCGCCGAAAAAGGGAGGCTGTCCATCGGGTTAGACCTCGGGGATCGGATGACTCACTACTGCGTCCTGGACGAGAAAGGTGAGCTCTGTATCCAAGGTAAGCTGGCCACGACCAAGACAGGCTTGAATCCTCTGTTGGAACAGTTACCGGAGACGCGGGTGGTGCTGGAGGTGGGGACCCACTCGCCGTGGGCGAGCCGGCACGTGTCGGGGATGGGGCACGAGGTGATCGTGGCCAATCCGCGGCGGGTGTCGATGATCAGCGGGAGCAAGCGGAAGAACGACCGCTTGGATGCCGAGAAACTGGCGCGGTTGGGGCGGGTGGACCCGAAGCTGTTGGCGCCGATACACCACCGGGACGAAGACGTGCAACGGGACCTGATGGAAATACGCATGCGGCACGTGTTGGTGGAGAGCCGGACGAAATTGGTGAACTCGGCGCGAGGGCAGATGAAGTCGATGGGGTACCGGCTGAGGAGTTGCGACTGCGACCAGGTGGGGGTGGAGTTGGCGGCGGAACTGCCGGAGGAGGTGCGCAAGCCGGTGGAGGTGCTGCTGGAGACGGTGGCGCATCTGACCAAGCAGATCAAGTTGGCCGAGGAGCGGATCCACGCGGTGGCGCAACGCTATCCGGAGATCGAGTTGCTGACGGTGATCTACGGGGTGGGAGAGTTGACGGCGCTGGCGTATGTGCTGACGGTCGAGGATAAGACACGATTCAGCAAGAGCCGGGAGGTGGGTCCGTATCTGGGGATGGTGCCGGGGCAAGCGCAATCGGGGGAGAAGGACTCGCAGCAAAGGATCACCAAGGAAGGGGACCGGATGGTGAGGTGGCTGCTGGTGCAGTGCGCGCACTGCATCCTGAAGGAGGGGGCGCCGGACAGCGACTTGCGGCGGTGGGGATTAGCGAAGCTGGAGGAGCACCAGCAGCAGGCGCAGAAGAGCGGCAAGAAGGGGACGAAGGGGACGAAGGGGAAAGGGAAGAAGCGGGTGCTGGTGGCGGTGGCACGGCGGTTGGCGGTGGTGATGCACGTGCTTTGGGCGAACGGGGAAGAGTACGATCCGTTGTACGGGGCCAAGCAGCAAGAGGCGCAGGCGGCGAAGGCGGCGGCCAAGAAGGCAGCCAAGAACAGGGCAGCGTAGAGCGTAGAGCGAGGAAAGGGAATTGGTTCGAGGGTCCAAAGCGCCGAGTCCGGGTGACTGCGAGGTCGCGGCAGATCGTCACCGTCCGCAGGAGGGAAGGCGACAGATCGTGACAGAGAAGGCAGCACCCACTGAAACAAGGAACCCAACGGGCACCGAAGCGGAACGCTTCACCAGAGTGCGAATGGAAGCCGGGCGACAGGGGCGCGAAGGAATCGGCCAGGAGAGGAAGCAAGAGCGAGGAGTGGCCAGACGGAAGTCGGCGGCAACGAGCTCGAACAACGGTGGAAGGGGGAGCGATGGATGGGAAGGCGAGGAAAAGATCCCTCTGACACGAAAGAAAGAAGGAGAGCAGAAGAAATGAGTGCGGTGGAAAAGTGGAAATCCGAAAGCAGGATTCCCACTTTCCCACCGCACCGATAGCCTGCGGCGCAAGGAAGAAAAAACTTGAAATTGAGGGTTGACAAGAGCAGGCCCTCTCATGGAAGCCGCGACCGTGAGGGAGCGGTGGCGCTGTTTTTCCCGCGCGATAAGCCTACGGCGTAAGGGAGAGGGTTGCGTGCTTTGTTCTTGAATCATCTCCGTGTTGTTTGCCGGATGGCGGGGGCGGTATCATGAATGGCACTTGAACCGCGCGAGCCGCGCGCGGAAGCCGAGGAGGCTGTCTTGACACACACGCGCAGAGGATTCGTGCTCCGCGCGGGCGCAGCAGTCGCGGGCGCTCGCATGCTCCCGGAAATGGCGTACGCCCAGCGGGCCGCTGTCCCGCTGTCGGAACTGCCCAAAGACATGGTGTGGCTGAACGCCAACGAGAATCCCGATGGTCCGCCCAAGGCCGCCATCGAGGCCATGGTCAAATGCCTGCCCTCCACCGGCCGCTATCACTATCAGGAGTACCGCGAATTCTATGCCTCGGTCGCGCGCAGCGAGGATCTGGCCGGTGACCAGATCCTGTTGGGCGCCGGATCGAGTGAGGTCTTGCACGCCGCCGTGGATGCGTTGACCTCGCCGCAGAAACCGATGATTGCAATTTCGCCCACCTTCGAAGGTCCGATCGACGTGGCGAGGGCCTTGGGGCGAAACGTGATTCGCGTCCCGCTCACCGCCGGCCACACCGCCGACGTGAAGAAACTGGTGGAAGAGGCGGACAAGAACAAGGGCGGCCTGATCTACCTTTGCAATCCGAACAATCCCACCGGTACGGTCACGCCCAAGAGCGAGATCGCCTGGCTGGTGGCGAACGTGCCGGCCAATACGGTCGTGCTGCTCGACGAAGCGTACCACTCGTTCGCCGAGACACCGGAGTTCGAGAGCGGCCTCGCCTATGTCCGTCAGGGCAAGCCGGTGGTGGTGACGCGGACGTTTTCGAAGATCTACGGAATGGCGGGGTTGCGCGCCGGCTATGCGTGCGCGCGGCCGGACCTGATTGCTTCCATGTCGCCGTTCCGCAACAATGTGATTTCCTATGTTGCGGTACAAGCCGTCCTGGCCGCGCTCGCGGATACGCCGAACTTCCTGCCGGAGCGGCGCAGGCGCCTGCTCAAAACGCGGAGCGAGTTGTGCGCATGGCTGAGAGACAAAGGGCTGAACTACATCGACTCTCACGCCAACTTCATGATGATCGATGTCAAACGCGACGCGCGCGACCTGATCTTCGCCATGCCGCGCAAAGGCGTGGCCGTCGGAAGGCCGTTCCCGCCCTATACGAACTACATGCGCGTATCGATTGGGACCGACGCCGACATGGCAAAGTTCCGAGAAGTGTTCTGGAGTGTCTATCAAGGATGATACGAATTGACCTTCTGAGCCGCGACCGTCAGGGAGCGGTGGCTCTGCCAATACTCCTTCCCGCGATCCTTTCACGCAACCGCACGCTCGCGGCCCTGATGGTGCTGACCGCCCTGACGGTCTTTGGCCGCGACGCGGTAGTTCCGAAAGTGGGCCCCAAGCCCGTCGGACCTTACAGCCCCGGCATCATGGTGAACGGAACCCTGTATGTTTCCGGCCAGGGAATGCGCCGCCCGGATGGGTCGGTTCCGACAGCGTTTGACGAGCAGGCGCGACAGTGTCTGGAAAACGTCAAGGCCATCGTGGAAGCGGGCGGCCTGACGCTCGAGCACGTGGTCTACTCGCAGGTGTATCTGGCCGACATGTCGAAAGAGGCTGACTTCGAAAAGGTCTGGGCGCAATACTTCCCGAAGAACCCACCGGCCAGGGCGATGCTGGGCGTCTATCGCATGCCGACGGATACGAAGGTGGAAGTCAATGCCGTCGCGATCAAGGATCTCTCGAAGAAGAAGGCGGTGGGCGGCACGGTGAACGGGATCCCCGCGGCGGTATTCGCTGGAGAAAAGTTGTACGTATCCGGAGTGATCGGGAAGGACCTGAAGACCGGAGAGCGGCCCGCGGACCTCGACGCCCAGGTGCAATTGGCGCTCGATCAGATGAGGCAGACCCTGAAGGCGGCCGGGATGGACTTCCGCCACATGGTGTTCATCAACCCCTACCTGACGAAAGAAATGCCGATGGAAGGCATGAATAAGGTCTACTCCAAACATTTCGAGTTTGGCAACACGCCGGCGCGGGCGACCATCTTCGTCAACGGCCTTCCGGGCGGGGCCAACATCGAATTCACCGGCGTCGGAATCAAGGACCTGAAGAAGCGCCGGGCCGTACGGCCAAAGAACATGCCGCCAAGTCCGACGGCGAGTCCCTGCGTGTGGGCGGACGACACATTCTACTGTTCCGCGAAGTCGGGTTTCATTCCGGGGCTGAACGGCGGAATCTGGGCGGAAGACGTGGAGAACCAGGTCCGGCAGAGCATGCGCAATCTGCTGGATGGCCTCGAGGAAGCCGGGCTCGACTTCTCGCACGTGGTCAAGAGCAACGTGTACGTCGACAACCTGGACGAGTTCTCCAAGATGAACGCGGTGTACGGCAAGTACTTCACGTCCGCCCCGCCGACGCGCACGACGGTGCAACCGTTGGCGCCGGTCGAGCGCAGCAAATCGTCGAGCGGGCACTCGCCCAAGCTCGAAGAAGTGTCGATCGTGGCGGTCAAAGAGAAGCCCTAGTTCGGGCGACTGCTCCGCCGGCCGCGGCAATTCCATGGGCCTGGGGCACATCACAGATAGGACGGCCATCTCCCTGGCGGGAGTTGCTCTCCTTGCGTTGACCCCGGGCGCCCGCGCCGAGTCCCCCTATTCCGCGGCTGCGCGCCGCTTCGCCGAAACGCTTCTGCAGCACGGCCGCGATCATTACGGCCCGGTCCACACGCCGTTGTTCGTGCACATGATCGATCTCCGCACCATGGAGATTCCCACCCAGCGGACGCCTGCCGAGTGGCGCGCGGAGATGGCCAACTGGCGCGAGGACCGCAACTATCTGATGTGGGGCAAAGACCGCAGCAACATCGGCTGGGCGCAGGACTCGAACCTGCTGTGGGACACCGAAACGATCCGGTTGTTCTACGCCCTGGCCGAGGCCGGCGGCGACACTAAATTCCGCAAAGCGGCCGACGAGTACCTTCGCTACTTTCTCGATCACGCGGTCAGCCCCACCACCGGACTGTTCGCCTGGGGCGAGCACGTCGCCTACAACGTGGTCGACGATCGGATCAACGGAAAGCGCCACGAACTCCAGCACCGCGATCCCCTGTGGGAAGAGATGTGGCGCATCCATCCCGGCGCCGTGCGCAACGAGATTGA
>JBJXGR010000375.1:0-32509 GCA_046160045.1 Bryobacteraceae bacterium | reverse complement strand
GGAGCAGTGGCTGCGTGTCCCCGATTGTTTCCCCTAATGCAGCGCTGGCTCCGTCCCCGATTGGTTCACGGCTTCCAGACAAGCAGTGTCCGGATTACCACTCATTCGCACCCTCGACGTGTGGAAGCGCACCTCCGGAGACTGCTCAGGATGGCCGTTCGAATGCTGAGGGAACATTTCTCAACGGTTCATCGGACCGTTGCCGGTGATCGCCATTTCAAATACTCATGGAGAAAGCCAAAGGTCTCGCGATCAAGATAGGGCTTCTTCGAATCCCAGGCGGAGTAATAGGTCAGCCGAGCTCGTTCCGGGATCCCGAGATTGGTGTAGAGCAGGCCGACTCTGGCGAACTCCCCCCAAGTCGATTCGGTGGCCGGGCCATCGCGATGGAAGATCTCCGCCATGAAGGGACGTGGACAGATGAGCGCCGCCAACTCGCCATAGTTGAACGTGCTACCGAGATTGAATTCGAAGATCTCATATTCCATGTGTGCAAGGTATCCCGTCTTGAATCGGTTGGAAACCGTCCGCGTGATCCAGTCGCTGAAATCGGAGGAACAAATCGAGAGGGCGTACCCGTCCAGAATCGCCGGAATTCGCATTGCCGACTTACCGCCATAGGAAATCCCATAAAAGGCAATCCGTTGCGGATCGACGAAATCAACTGTCTTTAACCAATCGAGCAGTTGCTGATGCTGCGCCACCATGATCGAAAACAAAGAACGTTTCAACGGGTTGGCTTTGCGCTGGAGCGTGCGGAAATGGTCGCCGCCGCGGTAGAGATGCTGCGGAGAGAAGGTGACGAAGCCCCGTTTGGCCAATCGCGCCGCGAAGGCTCTGTAAGAAACCGAATCTCCCTCCGTGGTGAACTTCGCCCGGCCCTCCAAACCATGCTGGCAGACGACGACCGGCCGCTTCTCCCCCGGCTGCAAGTCCCTCGGAACCAACAGAATTCCATAAAGAATCACGTCCGGGAAAACGTCGAGGGTTACCTCATAGCCACGGAACTCAGGCTCATCGTACAGCAGCCGGGTTCGCGGGTTCGCCGGCTCCAGCTGGTATTCAAAAACTCCGACGATTTCGCTCCGCAGGAACTCGCGATACGGTTCCCCGCTCTTAACGAAGGATTCAATGCTGCCGCTGCGATCGATCCTGGAGAAGAAGTCTGCGCGGGTCCGCGGGCCGTCGTCGACCAGCCGTTGAGAAAACTCCCCGAGTTCCTTGAACTGCCGGGCAAGCCGGCCATTCGGGTCGAATTCTTTCAGAAAGCTGGCCGGAGGCGGACCCAAAGGTGCCAGCGGCGAGCCAGTCAAGGGATCGAGGAACTTCTGGAGAAAGGTGTTGGTACCGAACGGCCCCGCGCCGTTGCGGCTTGTAACCAGCTCGATGATCGGTGTGGGCCTGAGGCCGGCGACCAGAGTCTTCGCGCGTTGGACTTCACGCTGAACGGACTCGAGTTTCGGTGTGCTCAATGACCCGGGTGCGCTTTGGCCGCCAGCCGGGATCACGCGCGACGGCCCTGCGCTAGCCTCGATGATGAGGGCGCGCGGAGCGATCAGGGACGCGAGTTCCGCGTCACCGAATTCGCGCAACAGTCCGAAGACGTTTCGATCGATCGGCTCTCGCCAGATGTCCTGGCGTGTGTCGAAGTAGCCGCTAACGCCCGTGACATCGATTCGCGGATCGATCGCGGCCGAGTACAGGGCGATGAGACCTCCTTCGCCATAGCCGATGACGCCGATTCGGGTATCTTTTGCCTTTCGCGAGTGCATCCAATCGACCGCCGCCAACACCTTTTGCGTTTCATAGCCGATCAGGTGCCGGCCCATCTGATAGGCGGACCGATACAGAAACTCACGATGAGTGACGGTCGACTTTCGCTTTCCATTGGCCAGCACCGAGAACTCGTTCCCCCGATTGATGAGCATGGGGACGAGCACGCGGCAGCCGCTCTCGGCGAGTCGCCGGGCGATCTGACTCTCGAACCCGATACCGGGTTGGAGTCCGGCCAGCGCCTCTGGAAGCTGTTCGGAATCGGGGATCACCACGACATTGGCTCGAATCGCCTTCGCCGCCGGTTCGAGTAGCAGCCCTTCCGCATGAACGCCTTCGAGCGCCGGCCAACGGACAGCGAAGACCTCGAACCCGGCGCCACGGCCAATAAGGGCCGGCTGACGGAGCGTGGCGACAAGCTCAATATCTTTCGGGTGAGCCCGCTCATCACGGAGCCCGATCATCTTTGCAAACCGCTGCCGATTCGGTTCGACCGATGCCTGGTAAGCCGCGTTCGAAGTAACGTCTCTTCGCCACAGTGATTTTCGCCGTTCGATCGAAGCGTTCAACTCGCGAAGAAGAAAACGGTCCACCCCAGCGATCATCATGTCGGAGATGTCCCCATCGAGCGTTAACGGTTTCGTAGCCTTCAACTGTCGGGGACTCGGCTGTCCGGCATCGCCGGCGCGGGATAGCGTTCCTGTGCTTGTCACGATCAGCAGAAGGGCGATTCTGATGGGCAGACTCATGGTACGTTTCCGCTCCGATTGGGGTGAGGTCTCATGATAACCGTTTCCCCCGGGGCATCGCCGGCAGCGACTCCCAACGCCTGCATACGGCGCCCTTCACCGGCCGCACGCCGCTCGTCGTGGACTCGACCCGCGTCGGCGCGGCAGTGGTCGAGATGCTGCGGCATACCGCCCTGCCGCTGGTGCCGGTCATCCTCACGGGCGCGAACACGTCAACCACTCCCACAGCCACACACCCACGCGCCCAAACAGGATGTGGTCATCGCGCTCGCCGCGCTTCTGGAGCAGCGGAATGGCCAGCCGACGAAGAACTTGCGCTGCTCCAGGGCTTCCTTCGGGAGACGGAGACCTTTCAGGGGCGCCCTTTGCCTTGACGCTCGGGGCTCACAAGGGCATTGCCGGGCTTCGCCCTGTGGGCCGGCCAGGGGGCCGGCCCGCGGTCCGGGCGGACCGCCCCACAGGCGCTAACGTACGAACTGACGGAACGATTTGTGGCCTAGTGACGAAACTCGCCGGTTACGGGGTGGTGGAGAGCTTTGCCTCTTTGCCGTATACGCGTAGCAACGGGTGCTGGACGACCGCGCGGTACTCGTAGGCATCGTTGGCCTTCCAATCCTTGATCGCTACCGAATAACGGCCCGTCACCGATCGCGCCACCAGAGGTGTCGTCCGCCAGGCGCCCATCCGTTCCGTCATATCCATGCCCTTGATGGAACGATACTCGAAACCGGCCTTGACGGTCGAGGCGTTCCCCATCTGGCGCACCTCGGCTTCGAGCGTGGCCACTCCCGTGGCTTTGTCCCACCGGGCGGCGCCCGTGTCCACCGCTGGCGGCGTCAGCGCGGGTTGCGCGTGGGTGACTTTCAACACGATCGGATTCGGCCACTTGCGGTCGTTGTAAATGCGCATCGCGTGCATGGCCCGGATGCGCAGGGTGTCTCCGTCCTGCTTCCAGGTGGTCTTCGGGACCACGTTCGGCTGATATTCCAACACCCGGTCATTCTGGCTCAGGACGCTGACCGTCGTCTGCGGGGTGGCTCGAACCGACCGCAAAGCGATGTCTTTCCATGCGCCGTACCTCCAGCGCTCTTTTTCCTTCACAATGACGTAGACGGTATCTTCGTTCTTCTTTTTCGTGAACCAATAGTCACCTTCGTTGGTCACCACCCACGGGCGAACCGCGTAGATCGACTCGCTGTTGAGGAACATCCAGAGCGCGATCTCGCGGAGACGCTCCTCCTGCTCGATGGGCAGTTCACCATCGGGTTTCGGCCCGACGTTCAACAGCAGGTTGCCGCCCTTGGCGCGCGTCTCGATCAGGATGGAGATCAGCTCGCCACCGGACTTGTAGTTCTCGTTGGTCGGCTTGTACTGCCACTGGGTGCCCATGGTCAGGCACGCTTCCCACGGCGCGTCGAGGGGAATGCCCGGGATGTACTGCTCGGGCGTCTCGATCGCGCCGCGAGTCACCACGACGTTCGGCTGCAACTGCCAGGCCAGCTCGCGCAGGCCTTCCGCCGGGCCGTCCAGAAACAGGACGTCGATCGAACCGTAGTGGGTCAGCAGTTCGCGCAACTGGGCCAGGTCGTGCTTCATCAATCCGGGATTCGCTGCCGGGGAGACGTCCGGCGTTCCTCGCTGGATCGTCTTGCCGTTCCGGTGCAGCCACCAGAAGTCATCCGGAGAGAAATAATAGCCGGGAGCAATCCCCTGCGCACGAAAGGCGGCAACCAGTTCCGCCACGATGTCCCGGCGGAAGGGCGTGCGCATGATGTTGTAGTCGGTCGTCCTGGTGTCGTACATGCAAAAACCAGCGTGGTGTTTGGTAGTAAACACGACGTAGCGGATGCCGGCGAGTTTGGCGAGGACGGCCCAGTCCTGAGGGTGGTATTTGCGAGGGTTGAAGGTCTTGGGCAGATCGTTGATGAAGCGGTTGACATAGTCATCCGTCGCGCCCACCATCGAGTGGCTAATCACGGAGCCCAACTGGCTGTCGAGGCTCCAGTGGATGAAGAGGCCGAAGCCCTGATCGCGAAACCACTCCAGGCGATCGGCCTTGTTGCCCGGGGTTTGAGCGCATAACGCCGAGGAAACCACGACAGTCCAGACGAGCGGCTTGACCATGACATGGACACGCTACCGCAACGGACGAGCGGTGTCCAGTGTCGGGTACACTAAGGAGTCGATGGTCGATTTGCGGGCACATTGCGGCCGGTTCTTCCTTCTCATCGGCGCCATTCTGGTCGCTATGGGACTGGCGATGCCGGCCAACCGCGCGCCCCTGACCGACGCCAACGTCAATCTGTGGGCTGGGCTGTCGATGGTGACCTTCGGCGCCCTCATGCTCTCGATCGCGCGGAAGTAGCCGCGTGATCATCGATTCCATCCTCCCCGGCATCGTCCGGCGGATTCAGGCCGGATCGAACCTCGTCCTGACAGCGTCGCCCGGAGCAGGGAAAACGACGCGCGTTCCACCGGCGTTGTTGCCCGCGGTCGACGGCGAGATTCTGGTGTTGGAGCCCCGTCGTCTGGCGGCGCGCCTGGCGGCGCGGTGGGTGGCCCAGGGACTGGGCGAAGCCGTCGGCGGCACGGTTGGCTACCAGATACGCTTTGAAGAGGTCTCCGGCCCGCGGACCCGGTTGAGGTTTCTCACCGAGGGTGTCTTGACGCGACGGCTGCTATCGTCGCCGGCGCTTGATGGCGTGTCCGTCGTCGTGCTCGACGAGTTTCACGAGCGCCATCTCGACACGGACCTCGCGTTGACTCTGCTGCGGCATTTGCAGCTAACCCGGCGGCGCGATCTGCGCCTGGTGGTCATGTCGGCCACGCTCGATGCCGGTCCGGTGGCCCGGTTCCTCGGCGACTGCGCGCACCTTCATGCCGAAGGAAAGACGTATCCGCTGGAGATCGGCCACAAGCCCCATACGTCGTCGCCCCTGGAGCAACAGGTGGCGGCGGGGGCGGAGGAGTTGGTCGCCGAGGGTCTGGACGGCGACGTGTTGATCTTTCTGCCCGGGGCGGCGGAGATCCGGCGCGCGGCCCGGGCGTGCGAATCTCTGGCGCGGCGGGCCGGACTCGCCATCGCGCCCCTCTACGGAGACCTGCCCCCGGAGGAACAGGATCGCGCCATCGCCCCAGGGAAACAGCGCAAGCTGATCCTGTCGACGAACATCGCCGAGAGTTCCATCACCATCGAGGGGGTCAGCGCCGTGATTGACAGCGGCCTGGCCCGCGTTGCCTCCGACTCTCCGTGGACGGGATTTCCGCGGCTACAGGTCGCCCGTGTCAGTCAGGCCTCGGCCGCGCAGCGCGCCGGGCGCGCGGGACGGGTCCGGGCCGGACGCGTGATTCGTCTTTACCCGGCGGAGGACTTCTATCGCCGCCCCGCCGGGGACACGCCCGAACTCCTGCGCAGTGAACTTTCCGGAGTGGCCCTCACGCTGCGCGCCCTGGGGATTCGCGAGTGGAACGACGTGCCGTGGCTGGACGTCCCTCCGCGGGCGGCCACCTCGGCCGCGGATCAACTGCTGGCGCTCGTTGGTGCGATCGGTTCCGATGGAACGCTGACGCGGCAGGGACGCGAGATGGCTCGTCTGCCCCTGCACCCACGACTGGCTACCTTCGTATTGGAGGCTCGCCGGTTGGGCGCCGGGCGCGACGGCGCCACGGTGGCCGCGCTGCTCAGCGCGGGAGCGCGTTTGCCGGACACGGCCGCCGCGCACGGCGAGTCCGATCTGTTCACCCTGCTCGAAGGAGAGTGGGACTACCGTTCGCGGCAGACCGTGGAGCAATTGCGCCGGCTGGTTCCGTCGAACCATCGCGCCGCCGACCGCGAACTTGCGCTGCGGGAAGCCGCATTGGCCGCGTTCCCCGACCGCGTGGCACGGCGGCGCTCCGGCTCCGATCTGCTGCTGGCCGCCGGTGGCTCGGCGGTCCTGGCCTCGCAGAGTGCCGTGCAGAAGAGCCAACTCCTGGTTGCCATCGACGTGGACGAGCGCCCCGAGCGTGGTTTGCCACTGGTCCGCGTCGCCAGCGCGATTGAGGCGGACTGGCTGCTCGACCGGTTCCCGGACCGCCTCACCGAACAGTCCCGCCTCGAATGGGATCGAGCCAGGGAGCGAGTCGAAGCGGTGGAGGAACTCCGGTTCGACCAGATCGTCATCGACGAGACTCGAGGCCGGACGCCGGACGCCAAGGCGGCAGCCCGCCTTCTGGCGGACAAAGCCATCGAGGCGGGCGTCGACCGCTTCGCCGATCCGGACGCGGTGGAAGCCTGGCTGGCCCGCCTGGAATTCGCCTCGGCGCATTCCCGCCTTCCGCGATTCGATGACTCGCATGTCCTCCTTGCCTTGGAGTCGCTCTGCGGTGGGCTGCGGGGATTCGCGGAGTTGAAGGCCGCGGGAAGCGGACTTGTCGCGGCGTTGGAAGCGCAATTGCCGCCGGGCGGCGCCCGATTGCTCGACGACCTTGCCCCCGCCCGCATCCGGCTGCCGGGAGGACGTCCGGTGAAAGTGAACTACATCCGAGGACAGGCGCCCTGGATCGCATCGCGGCTGCAGGATTTCTTTGGGATGAAAGAGACGCCGCGACTGGCGCAAGGGGCGGTGGCCGTGGTCGTCCATCTGCTGGCGCCCAATCATCGGCCGGTGCAGATGACCACGGATCTGGCTGGTTTCTGGGAGCGGCTATACCCCCAGGTACGGCGGGAGTTGTGCCGGCGCTATCCGAAGCACGCGTGGCCGGAGAAGCCTGGAACTTCACGTCAGCCGTAGGGGCCGTGCATCGACCGCCGTGGACTTTGGCCCTTCGCATCGGCTGGCGCAAGCTCAGTCTTGCAGGGGAAATCGGTTTCGCTTCGGCGCCTGGCACCGCTCAGATCGGCTCTTCTCAAGATGATCGATAGCAGGCAGTTCTATCGATCATTCTTAGGCCTATAGTGATTGGCCTGAGCGGAGCTGAAGTGGGACTAAAGTCCTTTTGCACGCTAAAACGTGCGCCACGACGTGTGCCGAAAAATTTTCCTTGACAGTATCAGTCCATTAGTACACTATAGAACTCGATGAGTAACACCGCCAGCCAGGGTCGCAACCGGTTCACGTTCCGCCTGGACCTCCATAGCGGCGTTCCGGTCTATCGCCAACTCATTGACCAGGTGATGGGCGGCATCGCCGCCGGATCCCTTGGCGCCGGAGATCAACTTCCGACCGTGCGGCAGGTGGCCGTGGATTTGACGATCAACCCCAATACGGTCGTTCGCGCCTATCGCGAACTCGAGATCCGCGGCGTCCTGGAGACGCAGCAGGGGACAGGGACGTTCATCAGCCGCCAGAAAATCAAGCGCGATGACGTGGAACGCCAGAGGATGCTCAGTCAGCTTGTCTCGGAGTTCGTGTCGCGCGCAGGCGCGGCCGGTTTCAGCGTGCGGGAGTTGTCGGAACAGTTGGCGGACCTTCAGGCGGAGTCGGACAGGAAGAGGAGATAGAGATGAAACTAGAGAGCCCCAAAATGAACGGTGTCGCCGTTTCTCTGTGCCTGCTGTCGATAGCGATCGGATTCGGAGCCGCGGCTCTCAGCGGCACGCGATGGCTATTGAACATCGGAATCGTTGTAGGTGTTTATCTGCTGTTTTCCATCAAGGTGGCGGACCAATGGGAGAAAGTCGGCTTGCTACGCCTGGGCCGGTTTGTGGGACTGCGCGGCCCGGGTCTGTTTCACATGATTCCCATCGTGGACAGGCTGAGCCGGTACGTCGACCAGCGCGTACGCGTGTCGAGCGTGATGGCCGAGACAACGCTGACGCGGGACACGGTTCCCGTGAATGTGGATGCCATCCTTTTCTGGCTGGTCTGGAATGCCGAGAAATCGATTCTCGAGGTCCAGGACTATGAATCGGCGATCAGCATGGGAGCGCAGACGGCACTGCGGGAATCGATCGGCCGCCACGAACTGGCACAGATGATCACGGAGCGCGAATCGCTTGGCCGCGAGTTGCAGCGCATCCTGGACGAAAAGACCAACCCGTGGGGCATCACAGTGCAATCGGTGGAGATCCGCGATGTGCGCATCCCGGAGGCGCTGGAAAAAGCGATGTCGCGCCAGGCGCAGGCCGAGCGGGAGCGTCAGTCGAGAATCATCCTTGGCCAGGCGGAGAGCGAAGTGGCGGAGAAGTTCTCGCAGGCGGCGCTGACGTATCAGAACAACCCGGTCGCCCTTCATCTGCGCGGCATGAACATGCTCTACGACGCCATCAAGGAGAAGGGCTCGATGGTGATCGTTCCGTCATCGGCCGTGGAGACGATGGGACTGGGCGGCATGGCCGGAGTCGCGGCGCTTGCGGGCGGGACACCAAAGTAGCGGCCGGGCGACGGGCTCGTGCCGGGCATGAATGGAGGTTTGGTAATGAAAACGAAAACGCCGGATTTTCTTAGCAGCGTGACGCCTCGCCGATCGGTGTGCCAGGCGTTGCTCGGCAGTCTGTCCCTGATAGTGGCCGCCGGCCAGGAGAACCCGTTCGCCGGGAGATGGGAGGGTAGGTTGAACGATCTTCCAGGCGTCGACCTGCAGATTGACCAGGCCGGCGGAGACCTCCGGGGGGACGTGGTCTTCTACTTTCAACTGCGGGGCGAAGACGGCAAATGGCGGGTGGCAAATCACAACAAGGTGGCGATGCTGGTACCCAGGGTAAAAGAAAGACAGCTCCTTTTCGAGGTTCGTCACGCAAAGAAGCACGGCAGTCCGGAACCTGGCCCGAACGCGCGATTCCGAATGGAACTGACCGGCCCGGGGGAGGCGATGCTGCACAAGACCGCCGGCGACATGCCCCCCATTCCACTCGTCCGCCGGTGATCGACGGGCCCCCTTCCGGGTGCGGTACACTTGCGCGGAAGGACCAACGTCAATGCGCCCCGTCACCGCTCTCATACTCCTCGGCCTCGGAAGCCTGCTCCTCACCGGCCAACCCGCGCCGTCCACCACAAAAGCGGACATCGACAAATGGATGACCGAATTGACCAACTGGGGCCGCTGGGGCAAACAGGATCAGCTTGGCACCATCAACCTGATCACGCCCGCGAAGCGCAAGCAAGCGGCGGCGCTGGTTCGCGATGGCGCCAGCGTCTCCCTCGCCCGTGACGCCGAAACACAGAAGGCCGTGGACAACGACTCACCGTTCTCCCACGAGATGACCCACACGCACAAGAATCCGATCCTGGGCCAATATTGTCTCGACCGGTACAGCGTCTCCTATCACGGCTGGGCGCACACGCACATGGACTCCATCTGCCATATGTTTTACAAGGGCAAGATGTACAACGGCTTCTCCCAAAGCGAGGTGGTGGAGAAGGGCGCCGCCAAGCTGGACGTGATGCAATTCAAGAACGGCATCGTGTCGCGCGGCATCCTGATGGACATTCCCAAGCTGAAGGGCGTCGCGTATCTCGAGCCCGGCACACCCATCTATCCGGCGGACCTGGAAGCGTGGGAGAAGAAGGCGGGTGTCAAGGTGGGTTCGGGAGACATCGTGTTCATTCGCACCGGCCGTTGGGCGTTTCGTGCGAAGAATGGACCGTGGGATGTTGCGAACAAGGCCGCCGGGTTGCACGCCACTTGCGCGAAGTGGCTGAAGCAGCGCGACGTCGCCATGCTCGGCAGCGACGCGGCCAGCGACGTCATGCCGTCGCGTGTCGACGGTGTGCTGCAACCGGTGCATCAGCTCGTGCTGATTGCGATGGGAATGCCGATCTTCGACAACTGCGATCTGGAGTTGGTCAGCCAGGAAGCGGCGAAGCGCAATCGCTGGGAGTTTCTGCTGACGGCGGCCCCGCTGGCGGTGAAGGGCGGGACGGGTTCGCCGCTGAATCCGCTGGCCGTGTTTTGAGGCGGCGACCATGTGGGCGGCCATTCAGGCCGCGGCGCGCTTTAGCGCGCCCCTGGGGTGTTCCGTGGCGCCTGTCTCCGACCGCCGCTGTGCCTCAAACCCGCTCCACGAATTCAGCCCGATAGCTGGGACCGGGCGGCTTCGTCCAGAAACCAGACCACCGCTCGCGACTGATGCGTGATCTGCCCCGGGTAGCGGCGCGGATCGTACTCCGCCTCGAACACCGAGCGCACGGCCTCCGCCTTCTCCGCTCCGGTGACCAGGAACAGCGTGTGATGCGCCGCCAGGATGGCCCCGGGAAGCAGGCTGATGCGCCACTGGGTCTTCGGTTCGGAGTAGATGGCCGCCGCGATTCCGGAGCGGTCCTCCACCAGTGGCTCGCCGGGAAACAGGCTGGCGGTGTGCGCGTCCCCACCCAGCCCCAACTGAAGGATGTCGAACGTCGGCTGCTCGCCTGCCTGCAAGTGGAAAAAGTCCACGATTTCCTTGACGTATCGCTTGGCCGCCGCATCCGGCGCCATTTCGCCGTGAATGCGGTGAACATTTCGTGACAGCACCCGCGCAGGCGCAATCAAGGATTCGTGCGCGAGGCGGTAGTTGCTCTCTTCATGAGTGGGAGGCACTGCGCGTTCGTCGACCCAGAACAGATGCACACGCGCCCAGTCGATATCCAGGCCAACGAGTTCCTGGAACCACAATCCCGGAGTCGATCCCCCGGAAACGGCCAGGGTCGCCGTCCCGCGTCCGGAAAGAGCCTGGTCGAGCAGCATGCTGGTGTGGCGTGCACACGCCGACGCCGCTTCGCGCGGGGAAGAATAAGAATGCCAGCGAAAGCTCATCGGAATCCGTCAGGAATCCTAGCAGGTCCAGCCCGCGGCGCCAAACCGGCTACTGGCTTTTTCCGCGCGCTGCGATCTGCCAGACCCCTTCCACTTTCTCGCCGCGAACGCGATAGATGCGATCGTAGAGGTTCACCGAAGGGTCGCAGTGCGGAATGATGAACTCCAACCGGTCGCCGACTTTGAGGTTGCGGCTCGAGTTGGAGACATCGAGACGGCCGTGCTCGTCGCCGCCCCAGCGGTATTCGATGCCCTCGATGCCTTTCGGTGACGGCATAAAGGGCTTGTCGGTGGAGAAGGCTTTCAAGCCGCCATCGACGATGGCCAGCATGTCATTGGGACGGCTGACGACCGTGGTCAGAACGGTGAGCGAATTCAGGAAATCCAGATAGACGGCGCCGCTCTGGCCGCCGATGCGGTTGTAGTCGACGTCCATGAAGACGAAGCTGCCCGGCTGGAGTTCGGTGATGCCATCGATGGCCGAGTCGATGTTGTAGGTGCCGGTGGATCCGCCGGTGAGCAGCGGGCAGGCGATCCCGGCCTTCTCGATCATGCGGCGCGTGTCGACGGCGGGGGTCATCGCGTCGATCGATTTGGCCTTTCGCGCCTCGAACCCGATGACGTGGGAGGCGCCGCCGGCGTAGGATTGAAGGCCGGCGAGCTTGACGTTCTTCAGCGTATCGATGTGACGGGCCAACCCCAGCGCCGGCTCACCCGGAATAATCCCCGTGCGGCCGGCCACGAAGAGATCGATGGCGAGATTGAGCTTCACCCGGGCCGCGGCAGCGGCGTCGTTCAGGTCGTTGACGTTCTGCACGTTGTCGACGCTGAACATCGTCTCGGGGCGTTTCAAAGCCAACGCGATGGCGCGCTCGATCTTGTGCCGGCCGATCACGGCAGTGGTGATCAGCAGACCGCTCACGCCGTTGGCGGCGAAGACCTCCGCCTCGCTGAGCTTGGCGGCGCAGGCGCCCACGGCCCCGGCCTTCATCAAAGCCTTCGCGATGTCGGGGCACTTGTGCGTCTTGCCGTGAGGACGCAAGGCGCGGTTGTGGTCGCGGCAATGTTGGGCCATTTTGGCCACGTTGGCCTCAAAGCCATCCATGTCGAGCAGGAGAGCTGGAGAGGGAAGGTCGTCTTTGGTCAACTTCCCGCCGGCGTCGCCGTGGGCGAGCATGCGCTCGACTTCCGAATAGGTGTAGCCGCGCCTGGCCGCCGTGAGAACGGCCGGAGCCGACACAGCCATTTGCATGAAGTGTCTCCGTAGCATGTCTGCCGATGATATCAGACCGTCGTGGCGCCGTCCGGGACGCTGGCTGCCCAGGACTCCGTCGACTACAATTGCGGCTGAATGGCCATGTCTACCTCCCGAAGGTCTTTTCTACAGGCCGCCGGCGTCACGGCGGCAGCGTCCGGCGACAAACGCGAGACCAGTTCCACATCGCCGCCCAGTGCTTACCAGATCGCGAAACGTCATGCCCTGACGCGCGATCTGCCGACGCCGGACTTCTTTGAAGGCATGCTGCTCGGCAACGGAGACATCGGCGTGTGCGTCACCGTCCGGCCCGACGCTCTGGCCCTCCACATCGGCAAGTCCGACGTGTGGGACATCCGCGTGAGCGAGGAGCACGAACGCGACGTGCTGCCATTCGACAAGGTCCTCGACCTCTGGAAGCGGGCGGGCGACGCCGCGAAGCAGCGCGGAGAGCCGGAGGCCGTCAACCTGGAGAACCAGGCGCCACTCGAGGAGTATCACCGCAAGGTGCGTTCCTCCTACGCCAAACCCTGGCCCCGGCCGTGGCCCTGCGGCATCGTGTGGATCCACTGGGACAGCCGCTGGACGCGCCGAATCTCCCAGAAGCTCGACATCGCGCGCGGCGTCCTGACCGTGGAGCTGGAGCACGACGAACCAAGGGGAAAGCCGCGCAAGGTCACCCTGGAGTGTTTCGTGAGCGGCGAGAACGGGCACGTGCACGTCAGCAGCGTGGGACCCGCGCCGGTGCTCTCGGTCGCCTATTATCCGCGGTACGACGCTCAAGTGAAGCTGCCGCCGCCGGAGATGGAGTCTTCACCCGGCGGGTTCTTCTGCACCCAGGTTCTGCCTGCCACCGCGCCCACCGCCGAGGAGCCCGACCCGCCGCGCTCGCCGCGCGACCGCACGTTCGCCTTGTGCGGCAAACTGGCCGGCCACTGGAGTGCCGATCCACCGGATAACCGCCGCAAGCGGGTATTTCTGAAAGCTGCACGAGAGCAGCCGTTCCGGCTCGACCTGACGTTGTTCACCAGCCTCGACCGGGCCGACAATGCTACCCACGCCCGTACCGAGGCCGCGCGAGCCGCAAGCGTCTCGGGGCGCACCCTGCGCGAGGAATCCGAACGTCACTGGCGCGCGTTCTGGTCACGATCCGCGGTGGAATTCGCCGACCGCGAGCTCGAAAGAATCTGGTATCACAACCAATACTTCCTCGCCTGCTGCCTGAAGCCGGGAAAGGTCGCGCCAGGACTGTTCGGCAACTGGTCGAGCGGCAACATCGGCACGGCGTGGCACGGCGACTATCACATGAACTACAACACCCAGCAGGTGTGGTGGGGCGTGTTCTCGAGCAACCATCCGGAGCAGCACGAACCGTACACGCGGCTGGTGGAGAGCCTCATGCCCATGGCCGAGTGGAACGCCCGGGTGCAGTTCGGTCTTCCCGGCGCGTACTTTCCGCACTCGGCCTATCCGGTGCCCAGCAAAGTCAACCCTTATCCGGTGCCGCCTTGGGGTTACGAAATCTGCGAAACGCCGTGGACCGTGCAGAGCCTGTGGTGGCAGTACCTCTACACGCTCGACAAGGAGTACCTGAAGCGCGTGTATCCCATCCTGCGCGCCGCCACGGATTTCCTGATGGCGTACCTCAAGAAGGGGGAAGACGGCAAGTACCACATCATCCCCACGGTCTCGCCCGAGAATTGGGGCCTGACGGTGGACTTCCGGCTCAACCGCGACTGCATTATTGACCTGGCCCTGACGGAGTTTCTGCTCGACGCGATGGCCGAGGCCGCAAAGGCGCTCGACACCGACTCCGGTCTGCGGGAGCAGTGGCTCGAGGCGCGGCGCAACCTGACGCCCTACCCGGCGGGCGAAGGTCCTTATGGCAAAGTCTGGCTGGACGTGGTGGACGCGCCGCCGGAACACGTCTACAACGTCCCGGTGACGCTGGCTCCCGTGTTCCCCTGCGAACAGGTGGGGATCGGGCTGCGGCCAGACTTGATGGACCTTGCGGTGCGGACGGCGCGGACCATCCGGCTGGAGGGCGGCAACGACCTGGTGTGGCAACCGCTCGCCCGCGCCCGCCTCGGCATTCTCGACCTCGATTGGTTCAAGCGCGAAGTGCGCTATTGCTTGCTGCCCAATGGTGTGGCCAACGACCGGACGCGACAGATCGGTGGCCGCTACCGCGACGAGACCGACCCTGACTTCATGATGAGGATGGGCGTGTGGACCGAGAACCTGTCGCTGCCGGCGGTCCTCAACGAGTGCCTGATGCAGAGCTACTCGGGAGTGATCCGGTTGTTTCCCAACACCAGCGGACTGGGCCGAGCGCGTTTCCAGAACCTGCGCGCCGCGGGGGCGTTTCTGGTCTCGGCGGCATGGGACGGGACCACCGCCTCCGAGGTACGCGTCGTCAGTGAGAAAGGCGCTCCCGCGCGCATTGCCAATCCATGGCGTGGAAGGGGCGTACGGGTGCGAAGCCTGCCCGAAGGCGCGGAGGTAACACTCACGGAGTCGCGCGGTGTTGTGTCTTTTGCCACCCGTCCCGGTGGGGTCTACGTCGTCGAGCCCGCCGGCTAGGCTAGTGCTTGTCTTGATGGTGGGGCGGGCCCCATAGGCGCCAACATAACTGCCCGCAGCTGGCCAAATCATTGTGGCGCAGACACTCGTGTCTGCAGCGTTGAGACTTGTTCGAGGTCGGGACGCATCTGCTCCCAGGTGACGGTGCGATCTCGTGGGAGAAATCCTCGACATCCTCGCGGATGCGGCCGACGGAATCGCGGGTACGATAGGGACGTTCGTCGAGGATTACGCCATCGATTTCGACGCGTTTCGGGTGAATGGACAGGTTGACGTGCGTCCATCCTTACAGTTGCTTGCGAAATGGAGGGCGGCTTGCGGACATTTGAGAGAACCCTCTGCGGGCGTCGATGGACTCAGAACGCCCGCTCAAATCGGGAACGTTTCGCCAGGAGCACGGCTAAGAAGCCGCCAGCGAGAACGTCGAACGACATACAGAAGCCGGGCCACCACACCGGGACACCGGGATTCTGAATGATCAGGTGATGAAAGAAATCGAAAACACCGTGTCCGACGAGCGCGGCGACAATCAACCAGAGATTCTTCCTGAATCCCACGACAGCTACCGTGAGAAAAACACACGCCACCAGGCTCTCGATTGTCAGCGCCGATGTGGAACCGCCCATTGCGGCAAACAATATGTAGTACGTGGCGATCGGGGGGAGCATCATCGGGTAGAAAACACGCTCGCGATCGAACCCGGCCAGCATCCCGAAAACGACGCACGCTGCCGCGGCCAGTACGCCTCCGATCAGGTATTCCATAAATCTCTTTTCCTTTTTAGATTGCCCGTACCGGGCTGTGTGGATCCGGCCTCCCGATGTCTTATATCCATCGTCGAACTCTGGCATGGTATGCCTGATACTCCTGTGCGAACAAAGAGCGAAGCGCGAGTTCTTCCGGTCCGATTTGGAAATGGTTCATATACACAACAAATGCGGGAAGCAGGGCGAGGGCTGCGAGGTTCGATAGGAATGTCGCCCATCCGAGCAGAACCAGCAGGAAACCCAAATACATTGGATTCCGCGTGTACTTGTAGATTCCTGAGACCACCAGAGACGACGTGGAATCAGGCCTCATGGGGTTGACGGTTGTTCTCGCGCGTCTGAACGAGACAACCCCTGAAAGACAAATCATTGCGCCAAGCAGCGCCAGACTCGCCGACAAAGACAAACTCGCGGGAAACCTGAAGTCGAAGGTTGGTGTGGCCGATGAAACGCACCACATGAGCGCAGCCACGATCACGCCGAGCGCAACCGGCGGGAGTTTCAACCCGAGGCCGTTCTGACCCTGCTGCCGTGCCGGGCGGTTCAACTGGAACAGGTTGTTGCCTTTACTCATCGCCATTCCATGGGGCTGACCGATGCCAGCCCGCATACCTACAGTCTCGTTCCGAAAAAGAAACGGTGCGAACAAGCCCCGTTTCATGCGCATCCGGCTCTTGGCTCTCCGTGAACTCCGTGCCCCAGGCCTCCAGCGCGCGTGCAGAGGGGGACGGGTCTCGGTAGTGATCGATCACGGAGTTGCGTAAAACCCGATAGAACCGAGCCACCACTTTTTCATTCTGCACACCGGCCCCCGCTCCAAGCCACGGGCAAACGCCGACTGCAGGATATCTTCGGCTGCTGCTCTGGACCCGACGCGCCGTTCCAGAAACGCCAAAAACTCCCGGCGTCCTCCGACCAGTCGCGCAATCGCTCCAGGCGACAGTGACTTACAAGGAGTCCGTTCAAAGCTCATCCAGAAATCCTACCACTTGGCCGGATCGCTTTAAGGTTTCCGCCGGCCTTGCGTCAGCCTCTTTGAAAGCGCATGAGGAGTTCAATCAAATAGGGATTGCGTGGGGATCATTGATTCCAGTCATCCCCGGAATCGCCAACGACGACGAGAACTGCCCGCCACGGTGGAGGACTCCACGGCGATACGGGGCAGGTCCCGACCGACCTTCAGATCCCGCGAATGAGTCGCTCGACGACCAGGGCATTGGAAACCAGCCGCTTTTTGCGGATTTCTCGAGCGGGCCTCCTTTCGAGCGGCCGGTGCCCCTAACCCACGATCATGTACACATCGTGAATCGCGAACGGGCCGGCCTCGAATGAAACCCACCCGTCCCGCCACTCGAAGGCCACCGCCCGTTTTTCCGGCACCGCCAATACGCTCGAAGGACGGACCGGCATGCGCGCGCGCACCCTCACGCCGTGTACGCGGGCGCGCTCCTGCGATTGGGACGGTCCGCTCTCGCGCTTGTCTCCCGAGTAGTTCACGAGGTGGACGAACCGGTCTTTCCCGCGCTCGTTGAAGAAGACCTCAACGCTCGGCGGAGCGCCGTCGAGAGCGATGGATCGCGCCGCGGCGGGATGAACGGCATCCAGCATCCACAGCGCGATCCTGCGCAACATGACGGGACCGCTCGAGTAGAAGGTCGAAAACAACGGCGCGGCGCAGTAGATTGCCCGTCCCTTCCCGTAGCGGTTCAGCGTGATCCCGGGGCCCGCCGGTTCCGCCGCCGGCGCCTGCTTGGGACCCTCGCCCTCAACGATCGGCGCAAGCGTGCGCGCCGTCGTCGCCTCCACCCGCGTGTACCCGCCGGTGACCTGCACGTCCATTCGAGGAATGCCGAACTCCGCGATCTTCTCCCGCAGGCGCAGGTACGAGCGGACACTCTTGCCGGCGCCGGCGAATCGTACCCCGAAGACGTCGGCCAAGGCGAAATCCGGGAGGTCGCGGTTGTTCGCATCCCGGGTGCCGGTCGCGTGAGTCGCCATCACCGAACCGCCGTCGCGTACGAACTGCCGGATCGCGGCGGTCTCCTTGCCGTTGAGGATGCGCTGGTCAGGAAGGATGAGGGCCTTGTATTGCCCCAGCGTCTCTACCAGCACTTCGCTGTTCAGGATGGCAAACTGCACTTGGCCTTCGACCAGCGTCTTGTGGGCGCCCGTTACCGGGTGGTACGCCGCCGAGGGTTTCCACTCCGGGCTGAGGTTCATCGGCGTCTTTGAGCCGATCGAGTCGGCGGAGTGCAGAATCGCCACATCCTTGACGGGCCGGCAGTTCTTCAGGTACGGCTCGAGTTCCCGCGTCCGTTGGTTGACCCGGCCGTAGAGTTCATAGACAGCGGGGTCGGGGTTGCCTGAGGGGTAGGCGTCGTCGCTGAGCAGCGAACGCCCACAGGCGGCCAGTTCGGTGGCGACTTCCTCCCGGAAGGCCGCCTCGTCACGGAGCGCATAGTCGCCCCAGGTGTTTCCGCGGGTATTGTGCAGGCACCAGGAGCGGTCACCAAGGCTCGCAAGGTAACGCGCCTCGAGCGAAAAATTCAGCGAATACACGCTCATGGTCGGCGGGGGCGGGTCCCAGTTGATGAGCTTCACGTACGGGGGAGGGTTGAGCGGCAAGCGGGTCAGCCAGGCCCAGTTCGTCACGAGAACAACGTCCGGCTTGGTGGCGCTCAGCTCCGCTTGCAGTTTGTCGATGTGGGCCAGCAGGCGGCCGTTGGCCCATTTCCGGTACGCAAACGCGGCCGGATGGCTGTCGGCGGCGGGCATCTCCCCGCCTACTTCGCGGGCGAACGACTCGCGGCAATACCGGCAGTAGCAGTTCGCGGTGATGAACTGATGCACGGCGATGTCGAAGAAGAATCCGTCCGGGTCGTATCGTGCGAGGACTTCCTTTGCCTGCGGGATCTGGACCTCGTCGACCCACGGCGAGTTCAGACACATCTCACCGCTGTCGCCGGAGGGCGTCGCGATCTGCTTGGACGCGTCGTGGACGCACAGCCACTCGGGGTGTGTGCGGTGACGTTGCCGGTCGAATCCAGCCTTCATGTAGATCAGAGTCCGGATGCCGCGTTTCTTGAGCGCCTTTGTCATCTCGCCGGTGAAGTCGTGCTTCAAGCCGGGATGGACAACGCCGATCTTCGTCGGGTAATAGGAGTATCCGCCGTGGCAAGCGCCGAAAAAGCAAACCATCTGGAAGCCGGCCGTTTGAAACATCTGAGCCGCGGCTTCGGCATCGAAGCCGGCGTAGGCCTCCGGGCACTCCGAGAGGTGGGCATCGATGTGCAAGTGGCGATAGGTGCTCGCGGTCCAATGGGAATCGCGGGCGCCCTGGGCGGCGCCCGCGGCGGCGGCAAAAGCCGGGACCAGGCCCGTCCCGGTGGCCAGGGCCGCGCCTTTCACCACGTCGCGCCGCGGCAATGATCGTGACGGTTTCGTCTCCATGACTTCTTCAACTGTAACGCTTCGAGAAAGGTGATTCGCGCCTGGGGCGAGCGGGAAGCTCGCTCCCACTCATACCGCAACCCCGGGTTCCTCACTCGACGCAGGCGGGGCCGCCAAACTGCCGCTGGTACAACGTGCCCTCGGCCTGGTGGAGATGAGGTGATCGCAACAGCTTGCCGGTCGAGCGGTCGATCTGGGCCGCGAAAGGGATCAGGAATCGGCCGAACTTCATGAGGAGGGGCACATCACCCCTGGTCGTCGCACCCTGGATTGTTTCCCGCACCCACGGAGAAAGCACTTCCACGCGGCCTACAAACACACGGGCCGTAGCGGTTGGCGCGGGCGTGACGGCCAGCGGGAGCAGGTTGTCTACCTGCGCGCGTGGAACGATGTAAAAGACCCGCATTCCCGCTTCGAACCAGGAGTCGCGCCACGTCTCGATCATGGCGAGCGCCTCCTTGCGATACAGACCGAATTCCACCAATTGATCGGCTAATTCCCGATGAAGCTGGTCGAGGTCCCCGGTCAATTCGGGTGTGTCCATCTCTACAAAGTCTGCGATGCGGCGGACGAAGCGATACCCTAGCTTGCCCATCCGGTTCTCAAACACAATCGCGAGCGGGATGGGTTCGGAGCCGGTATTGCGAATCCTGAGCCTGCCGTTGGCTGTGAACGCCGGCCGTAGCGGGACTTGAAAATCGCCGATGCCGCGGTAGAAGATCAGCTTTTCCCACTGATCACCCACGCGGAGCGGCGCTGAATCAGTATTCCGCGCGGCGAAGTAGTGGCTGGCGCCTTTGCTGGACGGGAATTCCGGATGTTCTCCCGGCACCACGTCCACCGATTCCCACTCGATCTGCCCATTCCGGTAGTTGGAGCCTGCCACGAAACTCGGTGTCACCCGGGTGGCCCTCGGATACCACTCCGTGATCCAGCCCCGCGGGAAGCCGACACGAATCGAAAGCCGCACTGGGCGCGGGGAATAGAAATAAAGAACCGGCGTCTCCATTCGCACCAATCCCATGCCCTGTTTGGGATTCAACGGGCTCAAGCGAGTTACGAAGCACGGCAGGTCTGCGGGACCGGACAGAGGCGCCCACCTGACCGCCGCTCCATCCTCGCCTGCCACGGAAGTGAAGGTCCCCCACTCGTGCGAAGTCAGGTCTTCACGAGCGGGAGTGGGGTCGATGACGGCGGACGCCGAAAGCGCCAAAGCCAGTGTCGCCTGTAGCAGTAGCATACGAAATCCTCCTCTTGATGGCTGATGTCCGGTCTCCATGCCGTGAACGCCTGTTAGGCGGCGCGCCGGACTTTTTTCTTCCCGCTTCGAGCTCATTTGGCGGCTTCGCTGTTATCCGCCGCGAGCGCCTTCAGCGAGGCTTCGATCTCAGCTTCGGTCGCGGCGCGGGGGAAGAACCTGGATGACGCTCTCGAGAAGCCTTTGGCGCCGATCGGGATCAATGCGCCGGCGGTCGAGTCCGCGCAGTGACCCGTCAGGCTGACCAGCCAAACACCTTCTACCGGCCACTCCCGATGCACGGCGAAAACTCCGGGGGTAGGCATCGCGGCGATCCGGCTCAGGCGAACGGTCCGGCGCGCAGAACCGACAAAGCCTTCGGCGGTACCGCCGACCTGCAACTTCGCGGGCTCGGGGCAACCCTTTGAGCGAAACACGAACACGGAAGTCTTGGAACCGAAGCTCTGCGCGGCTACCGGGCTGCCGATCATCAACGAGAATTCTTCGGCGAGCGCGGACTGCCACGCAAAGCTCATGGCCAGCACAAAGGGAAAACAGGCGAAAGCATGTCCTGACACGACATCTCCTTTCCGGAAGAACCGTGGTCCATTAGACGGTGAACCCCGCGATTCTCTTCCCCGCGGGAACCGGATCAGCGACCTACCACGTCCAGGCCAGTTCTTCCCTCCATCGATTCAGCGCCATGCCGTCGAGATTCATAATCAGGTCTCGAGAGACACCGGCGGGCGGCGCCGATAGCTGGGCCATGCGATCGTACACTCGCGGACGTTCACCCGCGGGTGCGCGGGAGAGCAGGTGCCACAGCGTGAGTGTATCGCGGATCCTCGATTCTGCAAGCACAATTCTGAGAGCGTCCGGGCCCGCGCCCTCAAAGTCAAGAGTCCCGAGTGCCGCGATCAGGCGCTCCGTCGCATCCTCGAAGTAGGGCGTGCCGGGCCCAAGCCGGGGCCTGGTATGGCAGGTCGCGCCCGCCGGGACCAGCGACTCCCACCCCTTCCACTCAAACGATACCCATCCGGCCGCGACGCGCAGACGCCCGTTGCCCGCGCTGTCGCATTGCAACTCGTATTGGCAGCCCAGATCCACGGCCGTTCCGGCGGGAGTTTCGACGAAGAACAACCGGGGGGGCGCCGAGATGCTGGCGGTAAGCTCGCCGCTTCGCAGGGCAAGACGATGCTCGCCCGGAAGCGCGGCTACCACACGGACGCGAGTGTTCCGCCCAACGTCGACCGATCCAATCTCGCCGATCCTGATTCTGGCCCGAGACCGGGCGTCTGTCTCGATCCACTCGCCAGCGCCGACGAGGCCAACCGCGGCGACACGGGTCGATCCCACGAGCGGAGAGCCGTCGAGACGAACGACTTCCCAACGGGCTTTCGGCCCGCGCATCGCCTGCCAATACACGCCGGCCGCCACCAGGATGAGTCCCGCCACCCAAGCCAGACGCCAGCTTCGAACATGGGGTGTCGGCCGGGGCGCAGGAAGACGGAGCGCCGCTTCGATTGACGTCCAAAGCGTTTCGGGCGCCTCTGCCAGCGGGAGGCGACCCAAGAGAGACATGCCCAGCCTGACCTGCTCGAGTTCGGCACGGCAGCGGGCACAACGCGCCAGGTGCGCTTCCTCTTGTCTTGTCCTGGCCGGCGCCCGTTCTCCGTCGATGAACGCCGCAAGCTTCCGAGAGAGGTGCCTGTCGAACATCGTCATTCCCCCGGCCTCAACCAGCCCTTGAGTGGCGCCAGTTTCTCCGCCAGCATCCGATGCCCGCGGCTGAGGCGCGAGGCTACCGTTCCCATCGAGCAGTTCAAGACCTTGGCCATTTCTTCATAGGACAGATCCTCGAAGTAGCGAAGCAGGACTGCCAGGCGGAACTTCGCGGGCAACTCCGAAACCGCCAACTGGACCGACGCTGCCATCTGCATTCGTATCGATTCGTCTTCCTGGGAACCGGCCGCTGGGAACGTTTCCAGGATCGAGCGCTCTCGAATCAACGACTGCGACTTGCGCTGCCGGGCGCTGTCCGTACAGGTGTTGACCACCAACCGGTAAAGCCAGGTGGAAAAGCCCGAGTCTCCACGGAATTGCCGGATGCCGGTGATCAGTTTCAGGAAGACCTGCTGGGTCGCGTCGCCGGCCGCAGCGGCATCTCCATGAAAGAAATACAGCGAGATCGAATAGACCCTGTCCTTGTACGCCAGGTAGAGCGTTCGAAAGGCGTCCCGATCTCCCCTTCGGCACAATTCGATGATGTCAGGGCCGATCTCGCGATCGCTCAGACTCACCACCACCGCTTTAGACGGGCCATCGAGATATTTTCTTCCAATGGTCCGTCATCGTATTCCAGAGTTGCGTGGCCCGGGGGCAGATCCTGGTAGGGCCAATGGGCACCCCTCCTTTAGACTCGGAGGCAGTGAAAAAACGTGGACAGCCACCCCGATTTCCCGATCAACGTTTCGAGCAAGATCAACGAGTTGTGGTCGGGAAACGGGGTGACCGTCCCTGTTTTTTCAATCCTTCGGCACCCGATCGTAGTCCAGGCTTCCGCCTTTCAGGCGGAGCATGCCTCCCGCAGCGCGCTCCGGCACAGGAAAGACCGGCACCTCCGCGTTCAGCTTGTCGAAGTGGCCCTTCAGGCGCGCGACCGTCGCCGGCTCCCGGTCCGCCAGATTGTGCTGCTCCGAGGGATCGGCCTCGAGATCGAACAGCATCAGGTCCGCCGGCGTGTCGCCGGTGGTCACACCAGGATGCTCCGACGGTTGCGCCTGTTCGTAGGGAGCGATGATCGTCACGCCATCGGGACCGCGCGGGTCGACCCAACGCTTGGTGCGGTCGACCGCGAGCATGTCCCCGCTGCCCGGCGAGCCGACCAACAGCTTCCACTTTCCGCTTCGGACCATGGCGAGCTTTGGCCCCGACATCGCAAACAGGGCCGTGTGAGGGCTCCTGGCGCCGGCTCCCGTCATCAGCGGGAAGATGTTCCTGCCGTCGATCACCCGGTCCTCGGGCAGGGGCGCGCCGGCCAGTCCGCTCGCCGTCGGGAATAGGTCGATGACGCCGCACACTTCCTTCGACACCCGACCCGCGGGAATCCGGCCGGGCCAGCGCGCGATCATCGGCACGCGAATCCCGCCTTCCCACGGCCGGCCCTTCATCCCCCTGAGTCCTCCGGTGCTGCCTCCGTACCAGGCGCCATTGTCGGAGGTGAACACCACCAGCGTGTTGTCTTCGAGCCCCAGCGCCTTTATGCGATCCAGAATCTGGCCCACCGACCAGTCCAGCTCCCGCAGCACCGCGGCGTACAGTTCCTTCGACGTGCCCGGCCGGTAGAAGTCCTCGGAGGCGGCCAGCGGCTTGTGCGGCATGGCGTGAGGCAGGTACAGCAAAAACGGATTCGAGCGATTCTGTTCCATGAACCGCAGAGCGCGCTCCGTGTAGTCCCGAGTGAGCTGGGCTTGCGGCACGGGGTACTGGCTGACCCGTTCGTTGTGGACGAGTTGCACCGGCCGCATGTCGTTCGAATAGAGGACGCCGTAGTATTGGTCGAAACCCTGGGTCCGCGGCAGCGCCTCCGGCCGGTGCCCGAGGTGCCACTTTCCGATACAGATCGACCGATAGCCGAGCGGCTTCAACTGCTCGGCGAGGGTGATTTCGCTCGCTGGCAAGCGCACGCTGTTCGTGCCCGAATCCGGCGACGGATTGTAGACGACGCCATGCCTGAAGGGGTAACGCCCCGTCAACAGCGAAGCGCGCGACGGAGCGCAGAACGGCATCGGCACATAGCAATCGGTGAACCGGACTCCTTCGCGCGCCATGCCATCGAGCCGCGGCGTCCGATTCACACGGCTTCCGTAGCAGGCCAGATCGCCATAGCCGAGGTCGTCGGCGAAGACGATCACGATGTTCGGCTTCCGCTTCTGAGCCGCCGCCGTTCCCGCGGCCAGGGCGGATGCCAGAAACTCACGTCGCCGCATGGTCAACCCTCCTTCAGGAATGCAGCCAGCCGTTCCATTGCCGGCTCCAGAACGCCGCGGTCCGCCGCATAGCAGATCCGGATCGAGCCCTCTCCCCCGGCGCCGAACGCTACGCCAGGGGCTAAGCCTACCCGCTTTTCCACCAGCAGGCGGCGGCAGAACTCGAAGGAATCCTCGAGCCCGTCAACGCGGGGAAACAGATAGAACGCGCCGTCAGGCCGTGGTACGGTCACGCCGGAGAGGCCGCTCAAGGCCTGCAGGCAGAAGTCGCGATTGGCCTTCAACTGGGTCAACTGGCGGACGATCTCCTCTTCGCCCTGCCGCAAGGCGACCTCACCGGCCTTCTGAACAAACGAAGCCGCATGCGAAACCACGAACTCGTTCAACTGCGCGGCCTTCGTAGCAAGGTCGCGCCGCGCGACCAACCAGCCCAGCCGCCACCCCGTCATGCAATAGGTCTTCGAGAACGAGTGCGCGACGATCACCGCATCATCGCGGGTGGCCAGCTTCAGAATCGACGGCACCGGCTCGCCCAGCCGGGAGCCCGCGTAGAAGAGGCGGTCATAGACCTCGTCGGCGAGCAGCCACAATCCGTGCCGCCGCGCGAAGGCGAGCAGCTTCGCCTGCTCGTCGACGGCCGCCACCCATCCCAGAGGGTTCGACGGCGACGTGTACAGGAGCAGACGTGTGCGCGGGGTGACGGCCGACTCCAATGCATCAAAGTCGATCGCGTACCGGCCGCCGCACAACGGGTGCGCCATCTCCCGCGGCGTGGCATTGCACATGGTCACAATGGCGGAACCGTTGGGCCACGCCGGGGTCAGCACGATCGCCTCGTCGCCGGGATCGAGGATGCAGCGCAAAGCCACGTTCAGCGCCTGCACGCCCGAAGCGGTGACGACGATCTCCGCTGCCGGATCGAGCGCGACACCATGCAGCCGCGCGTAGCTCTCCGCGATGGCTTGCCGCAGCGACGGCAGCCCGGCGTTGGAGGTGTAGAACGTGTAGCCCTCGGCCATCGCATCGAAGGCGGCCTGTTTGATGTAGCCGGGGGTCGGCTGGTTGGACTCGCCGAAGTAGAGCTTCAACACGCCTTCCATGCCCATGGCCACTTCCGCGAGTTCACGGATGCGCGAGTACGGAACCGACCGCGCGGAGGGGGCGAGTGTCGCATTCATATTGTCATTGTACGGAGGCAGGGCGGTCGGGGCATCGATTGGGCGCGACAAACAAAGGCGCGGTTCGCGCAACCGCGGGTTTAGGAAGAACTGGCCCTCACGGCCACTGCTCCCTCAGACTCAGAAGCCTTGAAGAAATGGGGCACAGGGAATCGCCCCGCCACCGCTCCCTCACGGTCGCGGCTCTGAAGCGGGCGCGGCTCTGAAGCGGGCGCGGCTCTGACGGGCGCGGCTCTGACGGGGATTGCCTGCTCACGCCAAGGCGTGAAGGAGGCGGTCCACGTCCTCGCCGGTGTTGAAGACGGAAACCGCAATCCTCATCTGGTTGCCGAAGCGCAGGGTCAACTCGATGTTCGCCTTCCTGAGCCTCTCGGCGACCGTTTTGGGATCCTTGACCAGGAACGTCACGATCGGGCTCTCGTTACCCTTCGGAGTGATCGAGCGGTACCCGATGCCAGGCAGTTCTTTCTGCAGGCGATCCGTGAGGGACCGGGCATGAGCCCGGATATTGCCGATCCCCAACCGGTCGATGTATTGAAGGCTTTCGTACTGGCAGAAGGAGGCCACGTTCGAGTCGTTGCCCACTTCGTACTCGGCGACTCCGCTTCTCGGCGTGAACCCGATCTCCGGAGCGCCCGGTTCGGGGTGGGAGGTCCAGGGCGAATAGTTGAACCGGACTCCACCGCCGAACTGCGTCGGCTTCACGATCCTGCCCTGGAGATCCTCGCGGACATACAGGTAGCCAAAACCGCGCAGCCCCATCAGCCACTTGTACGTGGAGCACGAGGCAAAATCGATGCCCATCGCCTGCACGTCAATGGGAATTGCGCCGGCTCCCTGGATAATGTCCGCGAACAGATACGCTCCGTGCGCGTGAGCCAGATCGCTCATTGCCTTCACATCCTGCAGCAGGCCGTTGACATTCGACACCAGGGTCGTGGCGATCAGCTTTGTCTTTCGGTCGACGACTTTTTCCAGATCGCGCATATCGATCCGCCAGTCGCGATTCTTCACGATCCGGACATCCAAACCGGCCTTCTGCCGCATCTTGTAGCTATACAGGCAGGCCTCGTAGTGGAGGTCGTTCGTCACCACGTTGCCGCCGGAGGCCTGGATGTCCATCCCGTTGACCACAATGTTCTCGCCAACCTGGGTGCTCTTGACGAAGGCGAGTTCCGACGGCTTCGCGTTGATCAGCTTCCCAAACATCGGTTTGATCTGACGCAGGCGGGCATCCCGATAAGAAGCGATCTCCTGGGGCGTATTGACCCATTCGGCGCGCGTGAGATCCGTCGTCAGGTAATCGATGTAGCGCTTCATGGCGCGGGCGGAATGGATGCTGACGGGATGCTCCGATGCGGAGTTGAAGTACACCCGGTTCCGGGTAATCGGAAAATCAGCGCGCCAGCCGGCAGGGTCCGACAGACTCGTCGAAGCCGCGGAAACCGCTGCGGCACCGGAAACGGTTGCCATCCCCGAGACCAGGAATTCACGGCGGTTGGTGTTCATCGTTCCTCCTGTGGGATCAGGAACACTATACATCGTATCCGTTACCTCAACTGCTTTTCGATGCCCCGGAGGTAAGCTGCCGCGTCCCGCGCCACGGTCTCCCCATCGGGACGGAAGTCGAATACTTCCACAGAGACCCAACCCGCATAGCGCAAATCCTTCAGCGACTGCAGCACCGTGGCGAACGGGAAGGCGCCCAACCCGGGCCGCCGCCCGTCCAACTCGTTCAGATGTACGTGGCGAATGTAGGGAAAGTATCGCCGGATGACCTGATCGAGGGGCAGCGTCTCAGCGGGCGTGTTGTGCGTGTCGAGCATGGATTGAATGGCAGGACTATTGATCCGTTTGACGATCGCTACCGCTTCGTCGAGCGAATTGATGACGTCGCAGAGATGCGGCGCGAGCGGTTCCAGCAGGATGGTCACGCGTCGGGATGCGGCGCTCGGAGCCAGATCGGTCAGCCCCTCCTCGATTCGCCGGGCCGCATCGGCGGGGGAACTGCCACCCGTGGCGCCTCGTTGTCTGGCGGAGCCCATCACCATGACCGCCCGCTCGCCGAGGTCCGCACAGAGATCGATCAGACGGCGTACGTAGTCCCACGAGCGGGCGCGAACCGCGTTGTCGGGTGTCGAGACATGAAGGCCCTTGGGCGTCTTCAGGAATGAATGCAACCCGACGTAGTCGATGCCCGCCTCGAGCATGCGGTCGCGCAGTTCCCGCCGCTCGGCCGGGGGAAGCGCCGCGGGGTCTTCGCCCAGATTGGATGGATCGATCTCCAGGCCGCCGTAGCCCGTCCGCCGGGCGGCCCGGCAGATCCCGGGGAACGGTACGCCGGGAAACGTCTCGCTGCAGACGGCCAGACGAAAGGGGTGTGTGGGCGCATAGCCGGCCGCCGCCATGGCCACAAGGTCACGCCGCGTCATAGGACAAACCGATCGTTGCGATTGCGATATACATAGGGCGACTGAATGCGCTTTTCCAGCAGATCGAGGAATTCGGATGAGAAGAGATGGCTCTGGCAGTCGATGCGCCCGGTGCGAGCCGTCGCCGGGGCCGCGGCGGTGGCGGCAAGGAATCGTCGCCGAGTGGGTTTCATCTCGAGGCAGTGTACCAGCCTTTCAGCAGGCTGAAGCCCGCCGGGGCGAGCTAAAGCGAAGCTAAAGCGCGCCCCGGCCTGAAGGGCCGCCCCAACAGATTGGGGGAATCGGCAAATTTGAGGAGCCTTTTTCCGGGCTTCAATTGCGCAGACGGACTGGCGATGATGAAAACAGGATCGAGCAATGACAGAAGCCTCCAAGCTATCCGCTGAAGCCGTTCGCCGGTGGTGTGACCCGGCCTCTTTTGATTTTGAGACGACGGACTCGCTTCCCCTGCTGACCGAAGTATTGGGACAGCCTCGAGCCGTGGCGGCGCTGGAGTTTGGCGCCAGCATGGCTAGCCCGGGGTTCAACCTATTCGCTCTCGGGCAGCCGGGGTCGGGGAAAACGACCCTGATCCGCGAGTATCTGGAGATGCGGGCCAGCGCCCAGGCGGTTCCGCCGGATCTTTGTTATGTGAACAACTTCGGGGATCCACGGCGGCCGGCGGCCTTGCGCCTGCCTCCGGGCATGGGGGTGAAACTGAAGGCGGATATCGCCGCGCTGGTGGATGAGTTGATCACGGCTATCCCGCGCGCGTTCGACGCCAAAGAGTACACCAGGCAGCGCGACAAAGTCCTGCGCGAGTTGGAAGAGAGGCGCCGCGAGGAGTTCGCCCGGATCGAGCAGCACGTGAGCGAATCCGGGATGCACCTGATGAAAGCCCCGGGTGGTTTGATGCTGGTGCCGTCGGTAAATGGGAAGCCCCTGGGTGATGCCGAACTCGAGGCCCTGACCGCGGAGCAGCGCGAGCAACTGTTTGAGACTCGCGTGCGGCTGGAACGGGAACTCGAGGAGCGGTTGCGCGCGATTCGGGAAATCGAGAAGGGCACGCGCGACGCCATCCGCGCGCTCGATACAGAGACGGCGGGTTTTGCGGCGCGGCACGTGATGGACGATCTGCGTGAGAGCTACAAAGACCAGGAAGGGGTGGTCCGATACCTCGCCTCGCTGCAGGCCGATATCGTCGAGCACGTCGAGGATTTTCGCAAAGGCAAGGACAGCGAACCCCCGCAGCAGACTTCCCCGCCGGCGCCCGTGCCGGTTCCCAACGATTCTCCGTTCACGCGGTATCAGGTGAATGTGCTGGTGGATAACGGCGCACTGAAGGGCGCGCCGGTGTTGGTGGAATCCAACCCGACCTATCACAACCTGACGGGACGGATGGAACATCAGTCCACGTGGGGCGGCACGGTCACGGACTTCACGATGATCAAGCCAGGGGCCCTGCATCGCGCCAATGGCGGCTACCTGGTCATCCCCGCGCGCGAATGTCTGCTGAATCCGTTCGCGTGGGAAGGATTGAAGCGATCGCTGAAGGACCGGGCGCTGCGCGTCGAAGAATTGGGGACACAACTGAGCATGATCAGCACGGTCACGCTCGACCCCGAACCGGTCCCGCTCGACGTCAAGGTGGTGCTGATCGGCAGCCCCCACCTGTATTACCGTCTCTACGGTTACGACGAAGACTTCCAGAAACTGTTCAAGGTGAAGGCGGACTTCGCGACGCAAATGGACCGCACGCCGGAATCCGAACGTGCGTACGCGCTGTTCGTGCACACGATTACGCGGCAGGAAAACTATCGCCCGTTCGACCGGGGGGCGGTGGCGCGCGTGGTGGAATACGGCTCGCGTGCGGCGGACGATCAGGAGAAGCTGTCGACTCGATTCGGGGAAGTGGCCGATTTGATACGGGAGGCCGCGCATCGCGCCGGCCAGAACGGTCATCCTGTCGTAACGGCGGCCGATGTGCGCGCCGCCGAGGAGGCGCGGCGTTACCGGCAGAGCCTGATCGAAGAGCGAATGCGCGAGTCGATCCTCAAAGGCGCGGTGCTGCTCGACACGACGGCCACCGCGGTCGGCCGGATCAACGGGCTATCGGTGATGAGCCAGGGCGATTTCGCCTTCGGCCATCCTGCGCGGCTGACGGCGACCGTCGCACCCGGACGGCGCGGCATTGTCAGCATCGAACGCGAAGTCGAGTTGAGCGGCCCTATTCATGGCAAGGGAGTCCTCATCCTGAGCGGATACCTGCTACGGAAGTACGCCCAGACCGGGCCGCTCAGCCTATCGGCGAGCCTCGTGTTCGAGCAGTCGTACGGAATGGTTGAAGGGGACAGCGCCTCGCTGGCCGAACTCTGCGTACTGCTCTCGGCGATTTCCGAGGCGCCGCTGCGGCAGGATCTTGCCATCACCGGATCGGTGAATCAACACGGCCAGGTTCAGCCCGTGGGGGGCGTGACGGAGAAGATCGAGGGATTCTTCGATGTGTGTAAGGAGCGCGGCCTGACCGGTACTCAGGGAGTGGTGATCCCGGCCAGCAACCGGCGTCAGATCATGCTGCGGGACGAAATCGTCGACGCCGTCGGTTCCGGGCAATTCCATATCTGGGTAGTGGAGGCCGTCGACGACGCGCTGCGACTGCTGACCGGACTGGAACCCGGGGAAACGAGCGCGCCGGGTGAGTATCCGGAGGGCACGCTGCACGGCGCCGTGGCGCGACGGTTGCAGGAATACGCGGAAGCGCTAAAGGCGATCGGGGCGGAAGAAAAAAAGACATAACACGATACAGTGGAACACGATGCCCTTGGAGAATCCGTACCGTCTGATCACCAGCCGTGACATCTACCGCAATCCCTGGATCTCGGTGCGGGAGGATCATGTCCACATGCCGCACGGCGCGGAGGCTTGGTTCGGCGTGGTGGATGGCAAGCCGGGTTCCTCCGTGCTGGCGATCGACGAACGCAGCCAAGTGTGCCTAATCCGGGAGTACAAGTACGGGCTGGGAGGGGTCTCGATCGAAGTGGTGAGCGGAGGGATCGAGCCGGGAGAGAGTGAACTCGAAGCCGCGCGGCGGGAACTGCGCGAAGAGGTTGGCCTGGAGGCGCGGGAGTGGATTCCTCTGGGGCGGGTGGATCCCTTCACCGCCGTTGTGAAGTGCCCGAATTACCTGTGGGTGGCCCGGGAGCTTGAAGAGGTCAGCCACGCGCGCGACGAGGGCGAGGTGATCGAACCTTTCAAAGTGCCGCTGGCGGAGGCGGTGGAAATGGTGATGCGGAGCGAAGTGACGCACTCCACCAGTTGCACGCTGATCCTGAAGGCGGCGCGCCTATACGGCGTCCTCTGATGCTTCCTTGAGCATCACGGGAAGCCAATCGCGAAGCCAGACGCGAAACTCCTCCAGCTTCGCCTCAGTTGCGGCGGAGAAAGGAATCGAATGCGGTCCGGCCTTCCACCCCCTGACGGCCACCGCTTCCTTCACGCCGACCGGAACGGGGAAGTGGCCCAGCCAACCGATGAACTCTTGCAGCCGCTGTTCCAGGCGGTCGGTCTTGGCAGGTTGATTGCGCTCGATCGAATCGTTGATGCCAATCATCAGTTCCGGCAGCGCGCTCGCCACGCCCGAGACCACCCCGTGCGCGCCGGTCCGGCGGGCGCGGGTGAAGACGATGTCGTTCCCCACCAGCAGGCGGAAGGGCTTGCGGTCGTGCAAGGCGAGCAGTTTCTGGAAATTCTCGAAATCGCCACTCGAATCCTTGATGCCCTGGTAGATTCCCTCGCCGAGCAGGATCTCGGCGGTTTCATAGGCGACAGGCGATGAGAACTGCGGGATGTTGTACAGCACCATGGGGCAGGCTCCATCGACGCGCTCGGCCAGCCTTCGGTAGAACGCAAGGACCTCGCCTTGCGGGTACTTGAAAAAGTACGGCGGCATGATCAACAGGGCCGAGGCACCGGAATCGATGGCCTGTTCGGCCAGCAAAACCGTACCAATGAAGGATGAATGCGTGATGCCGGCAAGGATGGGAACCTTCAGCCGCTTGGCGGCGAAGCTGATCAGGCGGATGCGCTCTTCGTTTGTGAAGTGCATGAACTCGCCGGTGGTGCCGCCGATGGCGATGCCATTGACGCCGGCCGACTCGAGTTGATCGAGCAGGTCGAGCGTTGCGGCAATGTCGCTCTCGCCGGTTTCCTTGCGATGGGGTGTGATGGCGGCTACGTTCACGCCGCGGAATAGGGAGTTCATTGACGGTTATCTTCTGGTGTGCCGGCCGGTGATGCTGCCGCAAACTCGTGGCGCCGCTATGATGAAA
Source organism: Bryobacteraceae bacterium (assembly GCA_046160045.1). Classification (GTDB taxonomy): domain Bacteria; phylum Acidobacteriota; class Terriglobia; order Bryobacterales; family Bryobacteraceae; genus CAZGUX01. The sequence continues at coordinate 74 of JBJXGR010000375.1, read as the reverse complement.
ACTTGCATCGCTCTGACGATATCACGAACCGCGTTTCGCGTCGCGCGTTCCTGGCGGGAGGCGCGCTGTGGTCC
>JBJXGR010000374.1:0-28472 GCA_046160045.1 Bryobacteraceae bacterium | reverse complement strand
CTGGCCGGCATCCGGCTGGAGATTCCACGCATCGACGCCGGCGAGAAGCAAGTGACGGCTTATGCCGACCCGCGCCTTCCCCAATCCCTGGGGCGGAACATGGGCGTGCGCTACGCCGTGATGCCGCCCTCGGCGCTGGGGTCGCTGGCCATCGGGCAAAGCGACCTGTATCCCAGTTATTTCAAGGTCTCCACCAACAGCAAGCAAACCTTTCTCAACAGCGACGAGATTGAGAATCCGGTTCACCTGCTGGCCGGGCGCTTCGACCTTGCCTTCGTGATCCTGTACCTGTTTCCCTTAGTCATCCTTGCCTTCAGCTACAACCTCGTCTCCGCCGAAAAGGAGGCCGGCACCCTTGCCCTGACGCTGTCGCAGCCGGTGTCGCTGCGCCGCGTCGTCATGACGAAGGTGACGGTGCGGGCGCTGTTTATCGGGATGCTGGCCGTCCTGCTTTCGATCGCGGGTGTGGTGATGGGCGGGGCGGATCTGGCGGCGGACGGTTCGTGGCTTCGCCTGCTCTATTGGATTGCCGTCACGGCGGCCTACGGCGCGTTCTGGTTTGCTCTTGCCATCGCGGTGAATGGGCTGGGCCGAAGCTCGGCCACCAATGCTCTCGCGCTGGCCGGACTTTGGCTCTTATTCGTGGTGGTGATCCCATCGGTGCTGAACGTGGCCGTGAAGGCGGCCTACCCGGTTCCTTCCCGCGTCGAGCTGATCCAGTCGATTCGGGTCGCCGGGCAGGAGGCCACACGGAAGGGCAGCCAACTGCTGGCGCGCTATCTCGAAGACCACCCCGAACTCGCGCCCCCACAAAAGGAATCCGGCGGAGCGCCCGACTACGGCACCCTGCTGGTGGCGGTCAACGAGGAAACCGAACGCGCCGTGCAGCCGGTGCTCACCCGTTTCGACACCCAGGTGGCCAGCCAGCAGCGCCTGGTGGATCGCTTCCGCTATCTGTCTCCGGCGATTGTCGCGCAATCGGCCTTCAACGACCTCGCGGGGTCGAGCGCGCATCGCTATGGCCACTTCCTGGCGCAAGCGGACCAGTATCATCGCCGGTGGCGCGAGTTTCTGGTCCCGCGCATTCTCAAGAAAGAGAAGCTCTCGGCCGCCGACATCGACAGGCTTTCGAGCTTCACCTACCGGGAAGAAGACACCGGTTCGGTGGTGAGCCGGCTGCACGCAGCCCTGTTCGGCCTCCTGGCGCCGCTGGCGTTGGTGGCGATTCCGTCCGCCGCTTCCTTGCGGCGATACCCCGTTGCGGGCTGATTTCCGGTCGCCGCCGTGCCTTATTCCTGCCGCAGGGACACCGCGGGGTCCACTCGCGAAGCGCGGACCGAGGGAACGTAGCACGCGGCAGCCGCCACCCTTAAAGACCAGAAGCGGAACGGAAGCGAACGCCCAACCGTCGAGGGGTGAAATACCGTACACGAAGGGATCGAGTTGATGGGCGAGAACGCCGGAGGCGATCAATCCGAGGAGTCCCTGGAGTTACTCGGCCGGGTGGTGCCTGGCACCACGAAAGTGTGCCGGGATGAAACAGCCGCATCCCCTGGGAGTTACTCGGCCGGGTGGTGCCTGGTACCACGAAAGTGTGCCGGAATGAAACAGCCGCGGTCCCTGGAGTTACTCGGCCGGGTGGTGCCTGGCACCACGAAAGTGTGCAGGGATGAAACAGCCGCGTCCCCTGGGAGTTACTCGGCCGGGTGGTGCCTGGCACCACGAAGGTGTGCCGGAATGAAACAGCCGCGTCCCATGGAGTTACTCGGCCGGGTGGTGCCTGGCACCACGAAGGTGTGCCGGAATGAAACAGCCGCGGTCCCTGGAGTTACTCGGCCGGGTGGTGCCTGGCACCACAAAAGTGTGCCGGCATGAAACAGCCGCGTCCCATGGGAGGTTACTTGGCCGGGTGGTGCCTGGCACCACGAAAGTGTGCCGGATGAAACAGCCGCGTCCCATGGGAGTTTACTTGGCCGGGTGATGCCTGGCACCACAAATAGCCGGTCTCCTGCCAGCCAGCGCTGGGCAGTGCCGCTGGATTCGGCCCCGGTCTCCATCTCGATGAAGAATACGGGTCAGAGTCGAGCGGCGGGACTCGGCGACGGGCGGGTTGCGGACTCGAGGCAGTGGCGCGACGAACAGCAGCGATCCGGGGAACGCTTAGAAGTCGTCTTTCGCGGTGTCTTTCGCCTTCGCTTTCCGGCGCATGACAATGATCACGATTAGCACAACTGCGAGGACGCCGGATATCAACTGAACCATTTCCTGGGACATTTGTTCTCCTTCCGTGACTGTGAAGTATAACAGGAAACCCGGTTACAGAGCCGCTGTGGCGACGAAATGTTCCTTGAGGGCCGGATAAAGGGCCTGGTACAGACGGTGGCTTTTCGTGTAGAAGGCCGCAGCCTGAGGGTCCGGGTCCAGCGAGTCGACCTCCCGGATGACCGCCGCGCAAACTTCGGGCACCGACGCGTAGGCTCCTGTGCCGGCCATTGCCAGGAGGGCCGCGCCGTAGGCCGAGCCTTCCTGGGTCTCCAGACGAACCACCCGCCGGTCAAAGACACTGGCGAGCAACTCGCGCCAAAACGGACTCTGCGCGCCGCCGCCGGAGAGGCGCACCGACTCCACGTGCACACCAAGGTCTTCGATGATCTCCAGGCAGTCTTTCTGGCTGTACGAGACGCCTTCGAGGACCGCGCGAATCAGGTCGGCGCGCTGGTGTTTGCCGGTGAGGCCGATCCAGCCTCCGCGGGCGGTTGCGTCGAGGTGCGGTGTACGTTCACCCATCAGATAGGGCAGCCAGAAAAGACCCTGTGAGCCGGATGGCGCTTTCGCCGCCTCGGCCGTCATCTGGTCGTAGGCGGTGCCGGGCATGAGCTGATTTCGGAGCCACTGGAGGCTCAAACCGGCCCCTTGCGTCACCCCCATGACGTGCCACTTGTCTCGCACCGCGTGGCAGAAAGTATGCACGCGGCCGGCCGGGTCGTAGGCTACCTCGTCCATGTGCGCGAAAACGACCCCGGAGGTGCCCAGCGTGCACGAGACGATGCCCGTCTGCACAATGCCGTTGCCGACGGCGCTCGCCGCCTGATCGCCGCCTCCGCCGACCACGGGCGTTCCCGCTTTCAGCCCTGTGAGCGCCGCGGCTTCGGCCGAGATGACGCCGGTCACCTCGCTCGATTCGAATGCCTTCGGGAGCATTCCGCGGTCGAGTCCGAGCGCATCCACGAGTTCCCACGACCAACGCCGCCGGACGACGTCGAACAGAGCGGTGCCGGAGGCATCGGAGACTTCACTGGCGAATTCCCCAGTCAGGCGGTAGCGCACATAATCCTTGGGAAGCAGCATCGCGCGAACGCGCTCGAAGTTCTCGGGTTCGTGGTCGCGAACCCATAGCAGCTTGGGAAGGGTAAAGCCGGTCAGCACCGGGTTTGCGATCGATTCGAGCACCCGGGCCTTGCCCACTTTCGCGTTAATGGCGTCCACTTGCGGTTGGCTGCGCTGATCGCACCAGATCAGCGATGGACGGATTACGCGGTGCGCGGCGTCGAGGATCACGAGTCCGTGCATCTGTCCGGAGAGGCCGATGCCGGTGACTTGATCGCCCGAAGCGCCGGCCTTCGCCAAGACTCCGCGAACGGCATCCATGGCCGCGGCCCACCAGTTCTCCGGCCGCTGCTCGGCCCACAGCGGCCTCGCCATCATCATGTCTTCATGAGCGGCCGTGTGGCCGGCGCGGACCCGGCCTTCTCCGTCCACCAGCAGCGCGCGGCTTCCGCCGGTTCCGATGTCGATCCCAAGCCAATACATGTTTATTCCAGAAACGGCAGGCAGGCTGCGCCGTAGAGTCCGGCGAGATTACCCAGCGCGGCTTTTTCAATCCGTGTATCCGTCGCCCGGAAGACGGGAGACCGGCGGCGGCACTCGCCGAGCATGGCCGGGGCGAAGAGGTCCCATGCGCCCAGCATCCCTCCGCTCAACAGGAAAAGAGGAAAGTTGAACAGATTCGTGAGGATAGAGAGCGCCACTCCCAGCGATTCGCCCATCACGACGAAGATCTCCTGGGCCTTCGTGTCGCCCCCGGCGGCGAGCGAGAAGACCTCCGCGGCGGTCAGGTTTTCGCCCAACCCCATGAGCCGAGCCATGGCGCTGACCGCGGTCGCGGAGGCGTGCTTTTCCAGGCAACCTCGATTGCCGCAGCCGCAGGGATTGCCGGTCGGGTTAATGGTGATGTGCCCCACTTCTCCAGCCATGCCCACAAAACCGTGCAGCACCCGGCCACCGCTGATGATGCCTCCCCCGATCCCCGTCCCGAGGGTCAACAGGACCAGGTCGTCGACGTTCTGTCCGGCACCCATCCATTTCTCGCCCATGGCGGCGGCGTTCGCGTCGTTCTCCAGGATGACGCGTGTCGCGAGGCGCGATTCCAGTTCGTCGCGGATCGGGAAGTTGTGAAAGAACGGGAGGTTAGGCGAGTCCGTGATGACCCCGGTCTTCATGATGATGAAGCCGGGGACGCCCACGCCGACCCCGGTCAGGTCGCCCGCGCCGAAGTCCTCCCTTAGAGACCGGATCGCCCCAGCCATGTCCGTCAGGACGGCCTCCTGCCCCTCGCTCAAGTTGGTGCTGCCACCCAGTTTGCCCAAAATGGTACCGTACTGGTCGATGGCCGCGGCTCGCAGGTTAGTGCCGCCAAGGTCCAGTCCGATCGAGTACTTGCTCATGCCGTGCGCATCATAACACGATCACCTGACAGGATTTAAGCCGGTTCAACAGGGCAAAGTCCCGTTGATGGGACGCATCCATTTTTCTTTGGGCGCGGTGAGCCCGAGCCATGATAAAAATCTTGGAATCAACTTTTCGACATTTTCCGTCGATATATAGGAGCGAGGTTGGACGCCATGAAGGGCCGAACGTACCTTGAGATTCCCGGCGGTGGCAGTCATGAACTCCCGCCGTTGCTGGTTCGACGGGCTGAAGGGGAGGAGATTGTCTCCCTCGACGCGATTGTCGAGATGGTGGATGCGGAGGACATGATCCCGTCCGCCACGATTGAGCATAAGGCGCCCCACGAGTTGGAACAACTCAAGTTCGACCTCGCGGCCCACATGGCCGCTCAATACCACCTCCTGCTGGCCCACTGGTATTGGGGAGACTCGATTATCGAATGGATCCGGCAGTGCGAGATTACGTTTGAGACTCACGAGATCCTGAAGCGATTCCTGCATCCGGATGTGTGGCCGCACGCAAGCCGGTCCAGCTTTGTCGATCTGCTGGTGGACAAACACGTTGGGGCCGCCGGGGTGGGAGTGGAGCGGGCGGTCGGGATGCGTCTGACGTTCCGGCAGCCGCCACCGATTAACTGCTGCTCCAATCACTTTCTGTTCTTCCTGAATTCGCCCATCGCCGATTCGGCGTATCAGGCCTGGGCACATCTGATCGCGGAGACACCGGCCTGCCTGCCGCCGGACCGGTTCCACTTTCAGGTACACGAGTTGACTCTACCTGTGTAGAGTTGAGCGGGCAGTTCGGCAATCCGGCGGCCTTCGTCGCCGGTTTGCCGACCCTCCCGCGCGATTGCGCTCTGGTCCGCTTGGCCGAGTCCAGGCTCACTGATTACGGGCGCCGAGGCCCTTTTGCCGATCCTTCGAATGATAATGTGAAGAGGGCGCAGAATGTCGCTATCGATCGAAGTGCCGGACGATATCCGCGTGGTACTTGAAGCAAAGTGGGGTGACCTTTCCCAGCGCATGCTCGAAGACCTCGCCGTGGAAGGCTACCGAGAACGATTGCTCAGTGTGGCACAGGTCCGTCGATTGCTAGGTCTCGGCACTCGTTGGGACGCACAGCAGTTTCTCGGTCGGCGCGGTGTCAGCGTTTTTGACTTTGACCCGGCTGAACTGGACCGCGAAGCCGCCATACACGATTTGGCAGCCAGGCGCTAAGGGATGGTTGTCGTTTCCGATACCACTCCTCTGCGCCACCTGTTTGTGATAGGACGGATCGAATTACTGCCGGCACTCTACCGTCGCGTCACAATTCCTTTTGAAGTCTGGCGCGAACTCCAGGCCGATGCATCTCCACCGGCTCTGGCTGCCTGGCTGGGAACTCGCCCAAATTGGCTTGACGTCCGGTCTCCGTCCGGAGGCGCCGCCACCGGCCCCGCATCCGAACGGCTTGATTTGGGCGAACGCCAAGCCATTCAACTGGCGATCGAGATGCACGCAGATGTGCTTCTGATCGATGACCGGGACGGCCGAGCCGTTGCCATCGAGCTGGGCCTACCTGTGGTCGGCACTCTCGGTGTACTGGAACGAGCCAGCCTTCTCGGATTGCTGCCGGATTTGCCTTCCGCTCTCGCACGCCTGGAAGACAGTGGGTTCTATCTGTCCGCCAGGCTGCGTGACGCCGTCCTGGAACGGCATCGGCAAAGGCGCGGCTGAAACCCTCGGCAGGGCCTTCACCCCCCTCCCGCGAACCGGAATCCCCACAACTCCGACTGCACGACGTGGAATCGCACCCACACCGGCCGGCCGCTGAGGCGCGACAGGTCCGGATCGCCCTTCCACGTCACGACGCCGGCAAGCCCATCGCCCACCAGCGGATCGGATTCCTGGAACGTAAATCCGGGGATCGGTTCCAGGTGTCCTTCGACTGGTGACTTGCGCAGAAGCTCGACGCGGATGTTGCCGATCGGCCGGCCGTCGATGGGCTTCATGTACGGTGCAATGATCCCCTGATAGTTGACCTCAAGCCGGTCACCCGAAGTGGTGAGTTCGCGTGTGAGCACGTACCCGCCCTCCACTCCGGACTTGAGGCCGATCCACCGCCCGCGCCGCATGCGGGCCGCGCCAATCGTCGCGTAATACCCCTGCTGCACTCGCTGCCCGACGTTGATGCCGGCGTAAAACAGATAGGTGAACTCCCCGCGATGAACCACGGCCGGCGGATTCGTCTGGCCGGCGTCGAACGATCCTTCGGGCCCGCGCGGCAGGAAGGCCGGCAGGTACGGATAGCGGGTCCAGCGGATCCCGTCCGGGCTGACCGCCAGGTGCACCTGTTGCAGGCCCTTCTGGCTGTCGTCCATCAGGCCCATCAGGGCGATGAAATGCGTACCCTCGCGAATCACGCGCACCATGTCGATGTCGCGCCACTCTACCTCCTCATCCGGCGCCAGCACCACCCGCGGATAGCTCCAGCCAGGCCCGAGCTTATCGTTCACCGACACGGTGTAGCGCCCGTTTGCGCGAACGGCGGAATAGGGCCCCTGTCGCTTCAACGCGGCGGAAGCGTAGTCAGGCCGGCGAAACAGAAACCAGCGCTTGCGCGTTTCGTCGCGCGCCAGATCGAAGGACCCGTCGGGGACCCTGGTCGCCAGGGGAGATGCCGTGTGATCCACGCGCCACCGGATGCCGTCGGCCGACCATGCCAGCATGAGCGACTGCCCTTTCGCCGGGTCCTTCAACCGGTCGCTATAGATCATGAACAGCCGCTTCGATGGGTCGGAGGTGTCCGGATTCGCATAGAGGCGCTGCGCTTCCGCCTCGTCCTCGCCGATGTGGACGATGTTGGTCTTCTTGAAGTCGAGGTATTGATGGAGGTCGAGAGCCGGTTTCTCCCAGCGGGCGCCGTCGGCGCTCGAGGCGTAGCCGATGAAATATGAGTGCCAGTTCTTCAGCCGCTCGGGCGGAACGGTCTTCGCCGTCCACTTGGAGTGGCGCGCATGCCACGCCGGGCCGTTCCACACCTGGTACCACATCTGATAGCGGCCGGTGGCCTCGTCAAAGCGGGCATCGGGGTGGGCGATGACGTCTTCCCAGGGCTGATCGGGAACGATGACCGGGTTGTTGGGCATCTTGTTAACGGCGCCCAGCACGCGCACCATGCCGATCTTGTCTTCGACGTAGGTGTCGTCGGCCACCAGGACCCACTCGTGGCCTGTATCGTAGGCTTTTCCTTTGATGTACGCCTCTCGGTCCTGAGCGAGAACGGGGAATACTCCAAGGAGAAGAAGGATGTGTCTGATGAGGATCCGCACTGAGTCCTGTCTATCACAACAGGACTCCCGATGTTTTACACTGCTCCCCTGACTCTGCGGAGGAGGAACGGAATCGGGGACGGACCCAGCCACCGCTCCCTCACGGTCGCGGCTCTGAAGGTCGCGGCTCTGACAAGTCGCGGCTCTGACAGTCGCGGCTCTGACAGTCGCGGCTCAGAAGGTTTACCGCGCGCTGAGGGCTGGGCGATGAATCGCCAGATTGAAGCGGCTGAGCCGGTCGCGGACTTCAAGGGAAACGGACTTCAGTCCCAGGTCGCCGGCATCCCGCTGGTGCCACGAGAGCCGGTCCGCCATTCCCTGATACGCCGTGCCCACAGCGATGCCCGGATTGTCCTCTTTTTCGCATTCGTATTCGTCGCAGCGGCTCTGCTGGCCGATCAACGCCAGCAGAGCCTCTCCGCAGCGCTGGGCGGTTGAATCCTGCCGCCGGTGCTGAAGCGCCAAATCGAACAGAGTCGTGAGCACACCGAACCGTGCCGGCGGCGCTGCCTTCTCGAGTTCGAACAGCGCCTCGTCGGCGACAGACTTCCAATCGGCCCCGCGGATCTGGAAGTTAGCGCGCAACAGATTCACCAGGGACATGGCGCGGGCGATTGGCTGCGTTTCCACCCGGGCCGCCTCCAACGCCACGTCGAGCGGCCGTTCATCCAGTTCTTCCGCGCGGAGCGTGGGAACTCCCCAGGAAGCGTACGGGAGGACGTCGGGCTCCCTCGCCGCCGGAGCCATCGTGAAGCGTTCCGGGACGGTCACGCGGCGCACATTGTCCACTGTGATTCCCTTGAGCGGATCGTCCCACAGCAGGAAGTAGCGCTGGTACCTTTCGTACGACTGGGGTGACCACGCGCGCAGAAAGGCCCCGATTTGAAAGAGCGCGCCTTCCCGCGTTCCCTTCGTTTCGACGACGCGGGAGCCGATCCGGTAATCTGCAGCCGTATTGGGCTCAAGTTGGAAAGACTCCGACGTGACGAGATCCAGCAGCTTGACGAGAAAACCCACGGCGGCCGTGGGTTCGATCGTGCCGATCTCCTGAACCAGAGCAAACAGGGAGAGCAGGTGGCGCTCGACCGGTTGCTGGAGGGCGAGTGCGGCCGTCTTTGCAAACAACAGCCGGGCTTCCCCCGGATCATCGCGCACGGACTGCCGCAGCACCATGTGAACAGCCAGCGGATCGAAGTAGCCGGTGTCAAGGCTGCGCGACATGAAGTCGGCCGCCGGTTGCCGGCCGCGTTCGAGCCAGTGGGCGGTCACCTGCTGCAAGGCGCGTGAGAACTCGGGCGAGTTCTGCCGAAACATCGGAAGCGCCAGTTCAGCTCCTTCCAGGTCGCCCGCGATGGCGAGCAGTTCCACGGCGCGTAGCCCGTAACTCGAACGGATTCGGCCGGCGCGCACCTGCGGGAGTGTCTGCAGGGCGGAACGCGTGATACGTGCGCCCTCGGCCGGGTAGTTGCGTTTCAGCGCGTCCGCCAAGCGCAGCCGCGTGTCGATGGACGCGGAAACCGGCTCGGCCTCCGCCAACCGCTCGATGGCTTCGATTTCGTCGGCGATCCACTGGGGCGGCTTCGGGGCCTCGCTGGCCTGAAGCAGGAGAACAGCAACGAAGATCACGCCCAGGCTAAGACCGGCGCGCCGCATGACTTGATTATAGGACTCGAAAACGACTGGCTAAAACCTATATTTGGATACACGGATCACCCTGTTGGGTTCCGCAAAAAGGGCCAAAACTCGTTGCGACCCAAGCTCAGCGTGGTAGTACTTGGCAAAGGCACTGGTGTCAAAGAAGTACTACGCCAATCAGTATTCTCCGCGCTGGGCCATAACTTCCTCGGCCATCGAGCCGGGGATTGCGGAGAGCAGTGAACGGACTTCCTCGATCGTCGGCGGGTCAGGCATGGCAGCAACTTCGGCGCGCGCCCGTTCCAGCAGATCCGTGTCGATGAGTTCCGCCTCGATGTCCGTAATCGTCAGGATGACCCGTTGGGATTCGTTCAAAGAGAGTCGCGACACAGGCCGGAACACTCCGTTCTCATAGATAGCCTCGACCCGTTGACTCATACAGCTCCATTGTACTCAAGGGCCGCCGCGAGTCGGCCAGAGCGTTTGTCCTGCGCTACCTTCCTGCGTCCCGAGCGTTACCGGATTACAACTACGCGGCCGAAGCCTTCCTCTTCAGACGGCGGGGTCAGGCGCGCCTGCATGGCCGCGATCGCCTCAACCGCCACCACCCGATCGCGCCCGGCGTTTCGTTCGTGACAAACCTCCACCGGCGTATCGAAGAACATTGCCTCGATGCCGCATCCAAAAGCGCGCGCGATCTCGACGTAAGGGGCGCGCTCGGCAGGAGTCAGATGGGTGGCGTCGACGTAGCTGACCTCCCGCCCGATGGCGAGACGCTGCCGCAGCAGGTAGCGCATGGTTGCAAATACGCGGGCATGGATCGTCTGATCGGTCGCATCGTCGGCCAGCCACAAACGCAAGGTATCGGAAGAAAGGGCGGTAATTCCCTGGCGGGCGAGCCAGGTCGACTTGCCGGATCCCGGCAAGCCGACCAGAACCACGATGCGCTGACGGCTCACGACACGCGCTGAGCAAAGGCGGCAAACGCCTCGGGGGCGCGCGCCGTTGCGTATTCTTCGAACCGCTTCGCCACCGTCTCGAGGTTGGTGTAGAGGAACGGATCCTTGTTGGCTTCCCGCATCTCCGCGAGGATCGGGCGCAGCCTCAGATAACAGAGCACTAACTCTCGTCCGCTCTGGAAGAACAACTCCTCGTGCAGGATGCCGCTGGTGATGAACGAGGCCACCATTTCCCAATAGCTGCCCACCATTCGGGCCGAAGCGTTCTCCTCCGAACCCAGAGGACAGGCGTCGAAAAATTCCTTGACGGTCTTGTACCGGAAGTTCCTGACGAACCAGTCGCGCGCATGGCGCATGCGGGGTTCGCGCCGTTCTTCGAACAGGCGCAGGATCAGATTGGCATCTTCATGACTAGCTGGGCGGCTCATAGTTTCCTTTCAAAAGGGGTAGCGCCCCGTTTCGATCAGCCGCGCCGCGATGCGGCGCCGCGCGCTAATCGAGTCCACGGGATCGTACTTCACAAAGCGGCGCAAGAGCGCAAGCTGAGTACGAATGGTGTCGCCCTCGGCGCAGGCGGCCAGAACGGTCCGCGCCCCGACCTCCGCGCGAGCCATCGAATCGCGAGTGAACACCGCCGCGATGTCACGCGCCAGAGCCGCGCGGTTCGACTCCTGCAAGCGCCGGCATCGCAGCGCCAGCGATTCCATCGCAAACGCCTCGGTCACCACGTCGGTGATCCCGGCGAGGACCTCCTGCTGTTGCTCCATTCCGTTCCCGAACTTCTGGTAGGCGACACCCATCAGCAGCAGTGCTACCTTCCTGGCGTTCCGAGCGAGCAATACCTCGGCGGCAAGGGGCGAATTGTCCGAAGGAGCCGCTGACGGTCCGGACAATGCCTCGGCCAGCACCGCCTGCGCCGCTGGAACCAAAGCCAACTGACCTCGGGCCGCGCGCTTGAGCAGCATGCCGGTGGTCAGCAGACGGTTGATCTCGTTGGTGCCTTCAAAAATCCGGTTGATCCGCGAATCGCGATAGGCGCGCTCGACGCGGTAGTCGGCGTGGAATCCGTACCCGCCGTGAATCTGCACTCCTTCGTCGACAACGTAATCCAGCATCTCCGACGCGGCGACCTTGATCAGCGAGCACTCGGCGGCAAACTCCTCGACGGCTTTCAGCTTGCGCTGCGGGGCGTCCGCCGCGTCCCAGGAAAAACCCTCCAGGTGCGCTTCAATCAGACCCACCACGCGCCACACCATCGATTCGGCGGCGAAAATGCGGATCGCCATCTCGGCCAGTTTGTGCTGAATCATCCCGAAGGCGGCAATCGCGGAGCCAAAGGCCTTCCGCTCCTGGGCATAGCGGATCGACAGCGCCAGCACTTCCTTGGCGCCGCCCACGGCGAACGGACCCAGTTTGAGCCGGCCGAGATTGAGGATATTGAACGCAATGATGTGGCCGCGCCCCGCCTCGCCGAGAAGATTCTCCTTGGGCACCCGCACGCTGTCGAGGAAGACGGCGCAGGTGGAACTGCCTTTGATGCCCATCTTCTTTTCTTCGGCTCCTACGGACACGCCGGGCGTTGTGCGCTCCACCAGAAACGCCGAAAACTGCTCGCCGCCGATCTTGGCAAACACCGTGAACAGGTCGGCTTTGCCGCCGTTGGTGATCCACATCTTCTGGCCGTTCAGCACATAGTCCGATCCGTCGGGCGAGAGGTCGGCGCGGGTCTTGGCGGCCAGGGCGTCGGAGCCCGCGTGGGGTTCGCTCAGGCAATAGGCGCCCACCCATTCGGCGGACGACAGCCTTGGCAGGTAGCGCTGCTTCTGCTCCTCGGTGCCAAACAACAGAAGCGGCAAGGTGCCGATTCCGGCGTGCGCGCCGTGCCACGCGGCGTACGATCCGTCGCGCGCCAGGTGCTCGGCGACCACCATCGACGAGGTCAAATCCAGTTCCATGCCGCCAAACCGCTCGGGCGTCAGGATGGACGCCAGGCCTAATTCAGCGGACTTGCGAAGGATCCGGACGGCGAGGTCAAAATCGCCGTGGACGATCGCCTCGACGTTCGGCTCCACCTCCTGCTGCCAGAAATCATCCACCGTCCGGGCGACGGCGCGATGGTCTTCGGACAGGTCTTCGGCGGTGAAGAGGGTCTCGGCGTTTTCGATGAGGAACGATCCGCCGGTGGTCTTGGGTAGGGCGAGTGTGGTGGCCATGGGCTTCTCGGCTGAGAGTCGTCTCGTTGCAGCAGTCAGATGGGGCCATCGATGGCGGTGAGGCGGTCCAACGGCGAGCAAGCCGGCCAGGGGGCCGGCCGCGGGCGAGGGCGCCCGCCCCACCATCCGGGAGTCAGGTAAATCCCCATCACATCAATTCAAAAATGCCGGCGGCGCCTTGGCCTCCGCCGACGCACATCGTCACCATGCCATAGCGGGCGTCGCGGCGCCGCATTTCCCCCAGCAGCGTCGCCGTCAACTTTGCTCCCGTGCAGCCGAGAGGATGCCCCAGCGCGATCGCTCCGCCATTGACATTGACCCGTTCGGGGTCGAGGCCGGCTTCGCGGATCACCGCCAACGCCTGAACCGCGAACGCTTCGTTCAACTCGATCAACCCAATCTCGTCGAGCGGAATGCCGGCGCGCTGAACCGCTTTCGGAATCGCCGACACCGGCCCGATACCCATGATCTCCGGCGGCACTCCGCCGACCGCAAACGAGACAAAGCGCGCCGCCGGCTTCAATCCCAGTTCGCGAGCCTTGCGGTCGGACATGACCAGCGCGGCGGCAGCACCGTCGCTGGTTTGCGAGGCATTCCCCGCCGTCACCGTTCCCTTCGAATGAAACACCGGCTTCAGCTTTGCCAGCGCTTCCATCGACGTGTCGGCACGAGGCCCTTCGTCTTTCGAAAAAACACCGGCCGACCGGTTGGGCTTGCCGTTCGAAAGACTCACCGTCTCCACTTCCACCGGCACCAACTCGTCATCGAAGTGACCTTGCTGCTGGGCGTGGAGAGCATTGCGGTGGCTGCGATAGGCAAACGCATCGGCATCGTCGCGCGTGACCCCGTACTTTCGCTGCAGGCGCTCCGCCGTCAGGCCCATGCTCATATAGACCTCGGGCCGGTGGTCGATAAACCACGGGTTGGGTGCAAACTTGTGGCCGGCCGTCGGGATCAGGCTCATCGACTCCGCGCCGCCGGCGATCAGGATGTCCGCCGAGCCCGAGCGGATCTGGTCGGCTGCGATGGCGATTGACTGCAGTCCGGAACTGCAGAAGCGATTGATCGTGATTCCCGGGACCGAATCGGGCAATCCGGCGCGCAGCGCAATCAGCCGCGCGAGGTTGCCGCCTGCTTCGCCTTCCGGCATCGCGCAACCGAAGATGACATCCTCGATGTCCGCCGGGGCGACCTGCGGATACTTCTCCAGCAGGCGACGGAGAACGATGGCGCCCAGTTCATCGGGCCGGGTGTGGCGCAACGTGCCGCGCGGAGCCTTGCCGACGGGAGTGCGCAGACAATCGATCAGTAGAGCTTCAGGCATGACTAGTTCCTCAAGGGCTTGCCGGTCTTGAGCATGGTTTGCATTCGTTCCTGCGTTTTGGGATTGCCACAGAGGCTCAGGAAGGCCTCGCGCTCGAGATCGAGGAGGTACTCTTCGGAGACCTCCTGCGGGCCGCTGAGCCGGCCGCCGTTCAGAATGTAGGCAAGCTTTTCGCCGATCACAGCGTCGTATTCGGAGATGTAGAGGCCTTCTCGCGCCAGGAAGACGCCCATCTTGAGCGTCGCGTATCCGGCTTCTCCCTCCACCCGAATCGCCGCCGGAGAGGCGGGCTGGTAGTTCGCGGCAAGCGACAACGCCAGCGCCTTCGCATCGCCAACCAGCCGTTCCGGATTCATGGAGACCGGATCTTCCGGCCGCAGGTAGTGCAGGCCTTTCGCATCTTCCGCGCTCATCGATGTTTTGGCGAAGCCTATTGTCTCAAAGGCCTGTTTGGCGGAATCGCAGCGGCGCAACATCTCCTTGCAGCCCCCTCCGGCCGGAACCAAACCGACGCCCACCTCCACCAGTCCCATGTACAGTTCGGCCGAGGCCTGCACGCGGGCGGCGTGCATCGTGATCTCGGCGCCGCCGCCCAGGGTCATGGCAAACGGAGCGGCGACCACGGGTTTGGGGCAGCGCTGGATCGCCAGATTCATCCGCTGGAAACGCCGCACGGCGAGATCGATTTCGTCCCAATCGCCTTCCTGTGCGGCCAGCAGCATCCACATCAGGTTCGCGCCGGCGGAGAAGTTCTCGCCCTGATTGGCGATCACCATCGCCTGGAAGTTTCTGGCCGTTTCGTCGAGACCGGCCTGCAGCATGGCCAGGAAGTCCTCGCCGATCGAGTTCATCTTGCTGTGGAATTCCACGCACAACACGCCGTCGCCCAGGTCGACCAGCGAGGCGCCGGCATTCGACTGGACCACGCCGCGCGCGCGCTTGATCTCCGGCAGGGACAGAATTCCGGGGCGATCCTCGGCCAAACGATATTCGCCGGCGGCCAGGTCGAAGTACTCGGTGCGAGGGGCGCCCGCGGTATCGGCCGCACGGTAAAACGCCGCCGCGCCGGACGATCGCATCCGTTCCACCGAAGGCGGGAGGGCACAGCCCTCGCGCTCCATGCGCTGCGCGGTCTTGGCAAAGCCGAGCGCATCCCACGTCTCGAACGGCCCCAGTTTGTGCGCGTAGCCCCAGCGCATGGCCTGATCGATCTCGATGACGCGATCGGAAATCTCCGGCACCATCGACGCGGCATACAGCAGGTGGTCGCGCAGCAGTTGCCAGACGAAAGAGCCGGCGCGGTCGGTCGAGTTCACCAGCGCGCGCAGGCGCTCGCCAAGGTCTTCGATGTTTCGGGTCGCCTCGACCGATGCAAACTTCACTTTCTGCTGCGGGCCGTACTCCAGCGTCTTGCGGTTGAGAACGAGGATCTGCTTCTCGTCGCCTTTCCCGACGACCTTGTAGAAACCCTGCCCCCGCTTCTCGCCCAGCCACCCGCGATCGACCATCTCGTTCATGAACGCGGGCAGGACGAAGCGGTCGCGCCACGGATCCTGCGGCACGGCCTCGTGGAGATTCCGCGTGACGTGCGCCCAGACGTCGATGCCCACGATGTCCATCAGGCGATACGTCGCGCTGCGGGGCAAGCCGATCAAGGGGCCCGTCAACGTGTCGATCTCCTCAATGGAATAGTCGCCGTCCAGGGTGAGTTGGTGGACCGCCGCCCCGTAGAAACTGCCGATCCGGTTGGCGATGAAGTTCGGCGTGTCCTTGCAGCCAACCACTCCCTTTCCGAGGCGGCGGTCGCAGAAGTCACGAACGAATGCGATGACTTCAGGGCCGGTCTCCGCGCCCGGAATCAACTCCAGCAAATGCAGGTGGCGGGGGGGATTAAAGAAATGCGTGCCCAGAAAATGCCTCTGCGTCTCCGGGGCGAAGTCTCTGGAAATCAGGCGCAGCGGGATGCCGCTGGTGTTGGTGGAGAGAATCGCGTCCGGCCGGCGATGGCGCTCGACCTTGGCCAGCAGTTCCTGCTTGACGTCCAACCGCTCGACCACCGCCTCCAGAATCCAGTCGCAGTTGGCGATTCCGGGCAGGTCGTCTTCAAAGTTGCCGTAGGTGATACGGGCGGCCACTTGGGGGACGAACAGAGCGCCCGGTCGCCGTTTGGCCGCGGCTTCGAGTCCTGCTTCCGAAGCGGCGCTACGTCTTGGATTGCCGGGCAATACGATGTCAAGCAACAGCACCGGTACGCCTGCGTTGGCGAAATGAGCGGCAATCCCCGCGCCCATGGTACCCGCACCCAAAACCGCAACACGCTCAAGTGGTTTCATTCGAGAAGGAACGCTCACAAGTTTACCGCGGAAGATCTCGAAGGGGGCGCGCTGGCCGAGCCAAGATTCACAAGGGCAGGGATTTGGCACGGGTTATGATGGAGGTTACGCGAAACCCGCCTCCATGGACAACACCCCGGATATTCCCCAGAAAAGGAAGACTTGGCTGCTGCCGGCGGTGGGCTATGCAATTTCGATTGCCAGTCTGATCTGGGTCTTTCACGGGTTCGACTGGCGGCAGACCCTGAAGGACTTCACCGAACTGGACTGGCGCTTTGTCACCATTGCGGTGATCTTCGATCTCAGCGTCTATGTCTGCCATGGCTGGCGATGGCAGATCCTGTTGCGGCCCGTCGTCAAAACCAAGCTGTGGCGCACGGTACAAGCAGTATACATCGGCCTGTACGCCAACGAGATTTTGCCGCTCCGTACCGGAGAGATCATCCGCTGCTACCTGTTGGCGCACTGGAACCACATTCCCGTGGGCCTGGCGATTTCCTCGGTAGCGATCGAGCGGGTGCTCGACGGGGTATGGCTGTTCCTTTGCATGCTCCTGCTCACGTTTTTCCAGGAATTGCCCGGTTACCTTGTGGATGCCGGACGCCTGATGGGGATTGTGGTTGTCGCGCTGACGGGCGTCCTGCTGTACGTCGGCGTGCGCCGGCAGCATGCGCACGCGATGGTAAAGGAAAGCCGCTGGCTTCACTATCTTCACCACCTGGTGGACGGTATTCACGCCATGGGTAATCCGCGGACAGTCATCGCGACGGCTGGCGCGAGCCTGGTTTATGCTGCTCTGCAAGTGGTTCCCATCTGGGCGTTGATCCAGGGGTACGGGCTCGACCTTTCGATCTGGGCCCCGTTCACCGTTTACGTCATTCTGCGCATCGGCACCGTCATTCCCAACGCTCCGGGCAACGCCGGACTCTATCAGTTTCTGGTAGTCCTGTCCTTGGGACTGTTCGGGGTGCCGAAGTCGACCGCGGCCGGCTTCTCGCTGATGATGTTCGGGGTGTTGACGCTGCCGTTGCTGATCGGGGGGTTCATCGCGGTGGCGCTCACCGGTTTGAAGTTGGACGAAATCCGCCACCGGGCGCGGGTAAGTATGGAATCGCGCGTCTCCGCATCCACCGACTAAGTACAATCCGACATCGAAGGAGAGTGCGTCGTTCGATCGTCAGCGCCGGTCGGAGACCGGCTCCACGTGATAGACAATACTAAGAAAAACCATGTGGAAGAAAGCCCTTCTCTCAGCGCTGGCTTCGTTTGCGGTCGTGGTTGCCGGTACGCTGGGGTATCTGTATTTCCGCTCGCCGAACCTCGCCCCGCCGTGGACAGAGAAGATCGACGCAACACCGGAGAGGCTGGCCCGCGGCAGGATTCTCTTCCACAACGTCACCCACTGTGGGGACTGCCACTCGCGCAAAGACGAGACCCGGTTTGGCCGCCCGGATCTGCCGGACGGCATCGGCGTTGGGACGCCGTTTCCAGCGGGTCCGGACTTTCCTGGCTCCGTGACAGCATACAATCTGACTCCGGATCCCGAAACCGGACTGGGCTCGTGGACTGACGGAGAGAAGGTGCGAGCCATCCGGGAAGGCGTCGACAAGAACGGCCACGCGCTGTTTCCGATCATGCCTTACCCGGACTACAGCCGGCTCAGCGACGAGGATGTCAAGGCTATTGTTGTGTACATGAACTCGCTCGCGGCCGTGAAGAATCACCTTCCGCCGACCAGGATCCATTTTCCCGTGAACCTGCTGATCAAGAGCGTTCCTCGACCGGTCGGCCACGTGCCGGAACCGGACCGCCACGACCGGCTGAAGTTCGGCGAGTACCTGGCGCACGTGGCCGGCTGCGAGAGTTGCCATACGCCTATGGCGAAGGGAGAGCACGACTACTCGAAGCGCTTTGGCGGCGGGCGCGATTTTCCGGGGCCGAACGGGATCAAGGTGGTGAGCGCGAATATCTCACCAGACCCGGAGACCGGCATCGGCCGTTGGAACGAGGCTCAATTCATCGAGAAGTTCTATCAGTACAGGAAGTATGTGGCCGGCCCATCGCCGCAAGTTGGTCCTGAAGGCTTTACGGTAATGCCGTGGCTCGGTGTGTGCCAGTGGCCTGAGGAGGACCTGAAAGCCGTGTTTGCGTTCCTAATGAAGCAGAAGCCGGTGTACCAGGCAGTGGAGACCCGGCCCGGCCAGAGCTAGGCTTTCAATCGCCGCCGGCGGCGCCATTCGAACAACACCACGCCCACCGCCACCGAGACATTGAGCGACGGGATCTTGCCCGCCAGCGGGATCCGTACCAGTGCGTCGCAATGTTTCTTCACCTGCTCGTGCAGACCCTTGCCCTCGGCGCCGAACACGAACGCCGTGGGGGTTGCGTACTCGATGCGGTCGTGATCCTGGGTCCCGCGCTCATCCAGGCCGTAGATCCAGATGCCCCGCTTCTTCATGTCTTCGATGGTGCGATTGACATTCGCGACGCGCGTAACCGGAATGTGCTCCAGCGCTCCGGCCGCAGCCTTGGCGACAGTCTCCGTGAGCCCGGCCGCGCGGCGTTCGGGAATCACGACGGCGCCAGCCCCCGCGGCATGCGCGGTCCGGACGATCGCGCCGAGATTGTGCGGGTCTTCCACGCCGTCAAGGACAACCACCAGTTCGGCATTCTCGACCGCCGTTTCGAAATCTCCGTACCGGTGCGAGGCCGCCAGGGCGACGACACCTTGGTGCGCGGCGCTGCTCGCCAGCCGGTCGAGGACTCCGCGGTCCTCGAATCGCACCGGGATCGACCGTTCGCGCGCCAGGTCGATCAATTCCTGAACGCGCGCGCCGCCGGCGCCCCGGGCAACCAGGATTCGTTCGATCGCACGCCCGCTTTTCAGCGCCTCAACCACCGGATGAATTCCCGTCAGTGACATTCGACTTCGATTGTAGTCTTACGCGGCTACGGGCTGAAGAACACGCGTGCGGCGGTTCCCGCGAGCAGCCACTCGCGATCTTCCCTGGACAAAAAAGGCAGGCGGTCGCGGATCAGCTCAATCGATGCGAGGTAGGTATGGATGCCCTGGGTCTGATAGGGCGAGTCAGTGGCCCACATCAACCGCCGCGGGCCGAAGTTCTCAAACACCATCCGGATCATGGGTGCGAGGTCGGTGTAGGGAGGCTGCTTCCGGCCAAGGGCGTAGAAGGCGGACACCTTGACGTTCACCTGTTGATGTTTCGCCAGCCCGCACAACAGGCGCAGGTCGGCGTCGCGAACGGCGCCGTCGGCGCCGATGCGCGCCAGATGATCGATCGCCACCGGCGTCTCGGGATGTTTCGCACACATGCGGCCGATGGACTCGAGGGCGTCGGGGTTCACCAGCGGGCACATCGCCATGCGTTCTTTCGCGCCGGTTCGCCACATCGTCTCCATACCGGGCGCATCCAACCAGGTCCTGGGCGAGTTGCCCGGCGTGATGCGAAAACCGCGGACACCCTGCCTCTTCATCTGCTGCATTTCGACCGCGACATCGGGAGCTTCCGCATCCACAATCGCCACCGCCGAGAAGACGCCGGGATGTTTCCGCACGGCATCGAGCGTGTAGGTGTTGTCGAACCGCGACGACCCCGGCTGAATGAGGACAATTCGGGAGACGCCCGCGGGCTTCGAGTGACGGAACAGATGCTCCGCTGTGAATGGCTCGGTCTTGCCGCTGCCGGGCCAGATGTGTACGTGCGCGTCGATGAATCCAGCCATGTTCAGGGAACCTGTATCAGACGCTCGGCCTGCTTCAGCGCTTCGTCGGTGACGGTGGCGCCGGAGAGCAGGCGGCCGATTTCGCGCACGCGGCCCAGGCGGTCAAGTTCCTCCACCGTGGCCACGGTTCTGCCGCGCGATTCTCTCTTCTCGATCAGATAATGATGATCGGCAAAGCCCGCGACTTGTGCGAGATGGGTCACACACAGCACCTGGTGACGCGCGGCGAGTTTCTTCAAGCGCCGGCCGATGCCCTCCGCTGCGCGACCGGAGACGCCCGCGTCCACTTCATCGAACACAAACGTGCGGCCCCGTCCCTTGGGAGCCGCGCAGGTCTTCAGGGCCAGCGCGATGCGGGACAGTTCGCCGCCCGAGGCAACTTTCTCCAACGGTTTCGGCGCTTCGCCGGCATTGGCGGTGAAGAGAAAGCGCACCGCGTCGGCGCCGCTCAGGCTCCACGGCGCCTCTTCGATTTCCACCTGGAACTGCGCACGGTCCATGGCCAGCGACGCCAGTTCACGGACCATCTGCCTTTCGAGTTCGCGTCCCGCCTTTCCACGTGCTTCCGTCAGTCGGGCGGCTTCCGCCCGGAACTCGACCGCAAGGCGGTCGCGTAGGGCTCGCAGTTCCGCGGTCCGCTCCCCGGAGTGCTCCGCGCGGTCGATCGACGCCCTCGTCTTTTCCAGGAAGGCGAGAATCTCCTCAATCGTGGATCCGTATTTCCGTTTGAGTTTTTCGATTGCGGCCAGGCGGTCTTCCACCTCCTCCAGCCGTTCGGGACTGGCTTCCAGCCCCGATAGATAATCGCGAAGGGCGAACGCCGATTCCTGGACAGCGATGGCCGCGGTGGACAGTTGTTCGCCGATCGGGCCGAGAGCCGAATCGATGCGGGCCAATTCGTGCACCCGCTTCTGGGCTATCTTCACGAGGGAATAGGCGGATTCGGGTGATTCGTACAGCGCCCCGAACGCCGCGCCCGCATTCTCTTCCAGCCGTCCGAGATTCCCGAGCACCCGCCGCTCAGCTTCAAGCGCCGAATCCTCGCCAGGCTTCAGCGCGGCGCTCTCGATCTCGCGGGTCTGGAAGTGCCATAAGTCGAGCAACCGCAACAACTCCTGCTCGTCTCGCTCGAGTCCGGCCAGGTCCGCCCCCGCGGCGCGCCAAGCCTCAAGAATCTCGGCGGCGCCGGAGCGCACGATCCCCCCAAAGGTGTCCACGAGGTCCAACTGCGCGTCGGGCACAAACAGCAGTTGCTGTTCGTGCTGTCCGTGGATGTCGCCCAGTCGGGGCGCCAGGTCCTTGAGCAGCGCGACCGTCACCGGGCGGTTGTCGAGGTAGGCGCGCGACTTGCCCTCGGCCAGGATTTCCCGCTCGATCAGCAACTCGCCCTGTTCGAAGCGGAAGCCTTCCATTTCCAGTCCGGGCGGCGCGGAGAAGATGCCGGAAATCGAGGCCCGCCCGGCCCCCGTGCGGACCATCTCCGGCGACGCCCGGTCGCCAAAAAGCAACCCCAAGGCATCGACCACAATGGATTTTCCGCTTCCCGTCTCGCCGGTGAGCAGGTTCAGCCCCTCATGGAACCGCACCCGCAGGCGGTCGATTACGGCGAAGTTCTCGATCACAAGCTCGAGAAGCATGGAAGTGAACCGATTATAGCCGACTTCCCCGCCGGAACATTTGCGAAAGAAAATGCTCTTGAGCGGGCGGGGTGGAGGCGCAAGCCAGCGGCCTTCCGGCCGCGGTTTTGAAAATGGTACGATGCTACAAACATTTTCGTGAGAAAATGTTTATTCGCAGTCGGGCTTCCGGAGCGGTTCAATGAGGCCCGTATGATAGATTGGAAGTGGGGAGATGCCCGTCACGTCAAGCGCATTTCAGGCGCTCTTTCTCCAGCTCAATCTGGTTGAGATGCTCGAGAACACGACGCCTCTAGGCTATGTCGTGTATGTCGTTCTCATTGGACTGTCCCTGTTTTCCTGGACGGTGATCTTCGCGAAACTGTCGGCCTTCCGCAAGGCGCAGCACACGAACGCGAGGTTCCTGCGCGCGTTCCGCAAAGCCACCGGCTTCGACGCGGTGGTGGTGGCCACCGAGCAGTTCCGCCCATCTCCGCTGGTCGGCGTGTTCGATTTCGGGTACGAAGAGGTCCACCGGCAGGTGAAGGCCAAGGGTACGGTGAGGAACAAACTCTCTCTGGAGCGCTCGCTGCAACTGGGCATCAGCGAAGAACTGGCGAAGATGGAACGAAACCTGAGCTGGCTGGCCACGACGGCCTCGATTTCGCCGTTCGTCGGGTTGTTCGGCACGGTGATTGGTATCATGCGGGCGTTTCACCAACTGGGCAGCCAAGGGTCGGTCAGCCTGCGCGCAGTCGGCCCGGGTATCTCGGAGGCGCTGCTGGCAACCGCAGTCGGCTTGTTCGCGGCGATACCGGCGGCCATTTTCTACAATCACTTCGGAGCGGTCGTCCGGGAGATCGGCGCCCGCATGGACGATTTTTCCCTGGAGTTCATGAACCTGACCGAGCGCTCTTTTGGAGAGTAACGGGCCATGGCGTTTTCCACTAATGGCGGGGGATTGAAGCGAGGCCGCTACAGCGGCCTTTCGGCGATGTCCGAGATCAACGTCACGCCGTTCGTCGACGTGCTGCTGGTGGTGCTGGTCATCTTCATGATTACGGCGAACGTGATGGAGTTTGGGCTCGAAATCGAAGTTCCGGAGGTAAAGACCGTCAAGCAGAGTGCCAAGCAACTGCCGATCGTCACGATCACCAAGGACAGTAATCTGTATCTCGGGGAAGCGATGGTGAACGTGAATGAGCTGGCGAAAGCCGTCCGGTCGCGATACCCGAACCAGGAAGAAGTGTATGTCAGGGCGGACAAGGAAACTACCTGGGATCCGATTGCGCAAGTGGTGAGCCAGCTTGGCGAGGCCAAGCTGAAGGTGCAGATCGTCACCAAGGCTGAGGACTTTGACCGAAGGAAACGACGGTGACGCCACAGCATGTCGACATCCTGGCGGAGCACGAACGTCTGGGCGGGCCGTTTGTGGCCTCGATCACTTTGCACGCGGCCCTGGTCACGACGGCCTTCGTCGGCACGTGGATCGCCAGCCGCCAGCCCGAACGATGGGGAGAGCCAACCGCCATGGGCGGTGCTGTCGGCGTGAGTCCCGTAGCCCGAATCCCTTTGCCTCCGCGCGAAGGGCCCATCAACCCGGTGGCCAACGACACGGTTTCCAAGACGCCGCAGGCGCCGCCCAAGGAGAAGCTTTCCAAGCGCGAGCGGGAACGGGAGAACGCCATCGCGCTCGAAGGACGGAAGCAGGAAAAGAAGAAGTCCGAGGCGGCGAGCCGGCGCACAAAGCCGGATGTCGAGGACAAGCCCAGCCAACTGTACAGCGAAGCTGGCCGCGCGCTGGTGTCTCCGATGATGGGCCAGCCGGGGTCGGGCGGCGTCGGGGTCGGAACGGGGACTCCGCTGGGCGACCGGTTTGGGGCCTATGCCGCGCTGCTCCAGCGACTGATCGGCGAAAAGTGGGTGACCACTGGAGTTGATGCGCGGATCCGCACGGCGCCTCCCGTAGTGGTCGAGTTCACCATCCTGCGCGACGGGACCCTCCGGGACGTCAGGCTCCGCACTTCGAGCGGCATCCGGCCGCTCGACCTTTCAGCGTTGCGGGCCGTCTATGACGTAGGGAGGGTTCCGGAACTGCCGCGCGCCTACGAGCGCAGCGAGGCGCGCATCGAGTTCTGGTTCGAGTTGAAACGATGAAACAAACCGTCAAGCGGATTGCGGCCGTTGTGTTGGGCACTATCGCCCTGTGCTATGGGCAGGACGTGATCATCAAATACATGGGCGGCAGTCAGAAGGCGTCGCTCGCGGTGCCCGATTTCCGGGGAGCGGATGCAGCCGCCCCGCACATGGGCGTTTTCAACCAGACGTTGTACCTGGATCTGGACGAATCCGGCTTGTTCAATATGGTGGCCAAGAGCATGTTTCCGCTCGAAGTGCCCCAACGGCCCGAGGACTTCCGGCCACCCGCTCCGGCGCCGGCCGGGAAAAAGGGAGCGAGCCCGGAGCGGCGCGGGCCCTGGCTGAGTGACTGGTCCTCGCCCCCCACCAACGCGAGCCATCTGGCCTTCGGTTACGTCGCGGTGCAGGGCGAGCAGATGGTGCTATTTGGCTGGCTTTACGACGTCACGCAGCAGGATACCAGCAACGCGCAACTCCTGGGGAAACGCTACTTTGGCCCGATTTCGGCGGAGGGCGCGCGGAAGGTCGCCCACGAATTCGCCTCCGATATCATCGTCAAGTTCGGCGGCGAGCCGCTGACCGCTTCGCGGATTTACTTCATTTCCGATCGCACGGGGTTCAAGGAAGTCTGGTCGATGAACCCGGACGGCTCCGAGCAGAAGCAGATCACCAGCTATCGTTCCATCAGCACAACGCCGGCCGTTTCCACGGATGGGCTGAAGCTGGCTTTCACCACTTATGCCCGTGTCAATCCGTCCATCTACGTGCATTCCCTGGAGACGGGCCGCCGCCTGCCGTTCTATAATCAAGTGGCTACGATGAATGGGATGCCGGCGTTCACGCCGGACGGCAAGCGAATTCTCTATTCGTCGTCGGCGAGCGGCTACGCGCAGATCTACAGTGCCAACGTGGACGGTAGCGGGCTCGAACGGCTCACGAATTCACGGGCCGTGGAGGTGGAGCCCAAAGTCAACCCGAACGGCAATGAGGTCGTTTTCGTGTCGGGCCGCGCAGGGATCCCGCAGATATATAAAATGAATGTGGATGGCGCAAACGTGGAGCGATTGACCCCCGGAGAGGGCCAGTGTTCGAACCCGGCGTGGCACCCTAAGGGAGAGATCATCGCTTTTTCGTGGACGCGAGGGTTTGAACCCGGGACCTTTAATATTTTCGTGATGGACGTGGCTTCGCGCCGGTATGACCAGTTGACCCACGGCGCGGGCCGCAACGAAAACCCGAGCTGGGCGCCTGATGGACGACATTTGGCATTTGCATCCAACCGTAGCGGGTCCTCACAAATATGGACTATGCTGGCGGACGGATCGAAGTTACGTAGATTGACCTCACAAGGCCGGAACGAGAAGCCGGTCTGGGGGAAGTAGGATCTGGTGTTAACGTTCAGGAGAAAAGTTCCACAATGCTGACCAAAAGAAACACTGCTGCGCTCTTGTTGAGTCTCGCGATCTTATTCGCGGCGGGCTGCAAAAAGAAGGCCCCTGCCCCGCCACCACCGCCCGCACCGGCACCGGCGGCGCCGGCTAAGCCCGCGCCGAAGCCCCCGATGATTACGCTGTTCGAAGCCGATCCGTCAGCGATCGAACGGGGCCAGTCCTCCACATTGAAGTGGGCTGTCGAAGGCGCCGACTCGATCACGATCGAACCCGGTATCGGAACCGTTCAGGCCAACGGCTCGCGCCAGGTCTTCCCGTCGAGTACAACGACTTATACGCTGACAGCCAACGGTCCAGGCGGCACTGACCGCAAGACGGCGACTGTCACTGTGAATCCGCCTCCACCTCCGCCTCCACCCGCGCCTGAGCGAAAGGAGTCGTTCGAAGACCGGCTAATGCGCCAGGTGCAGGATGCCTTCTTCGATTACGACAAGAGCAATGTCCGAGACGATGCTCGGGACGTTCTGACCAGGAACGCGGACGCATTGAAGGCGATCTTCCGCGACTTCCCGGATCGTGCCGTGTCGATTGAAGGACATTGCGACGAGCGCGGTTCGGCCGAGTACAACCTCGGGCTGGGCGATCGCCGCTCCACTGCGGCCAAGGAGTTCCTCGTGCAACTCGGTGTTCCGGCCGACAAGCTGAAGTCCATCAGCTACGGCAAGGAGCGCCCGCAGTGCTCCGACGCCAACGAGGGTTGCTGGCAACGGAACCGGCGCGCGCATTTCGCTCCGGCTCAGTAGTTCAACTGGCGATAAGCCCGCGGGAGGTCCTGCATGGGCCTCCCGCGGTTCCTTGGGGAGATTGGAATGAAGACTTTTCTGGCCGCCGCGCTGCTGTTGGCGGCGCCCTGGGAGTTGTGTGCTCAGAAGCGTGAGTATGTCGAACTTCAACGCGACGTCGCGACGCTTCAGGATCAGGTTCGAACTCTCCAGCGCGCCTTTGATGAGAAGATGACGGCGCTGACGGTGCTTGTCCAGCAGACTCTCGATTCGGCCAACAACGCCAACAAAGGGATGGCTGTGCTCGAAGCGCGCGTCAACGACCGGCTGGCCGACCAGGAAAAGAAGATGACCCTTCCCGTGGCCACGGTGGGCGAGAAAATCGACCGCATGTCGACCGAGTTCACTCAGGCTCGGGAGAACTTGAGCGATGTCCTGGCGCGGCTAGGGAAGCTGGAGCAGAAGATGGTCGATCTCAGCAATGAGGTTCGAACCATGAACACGCCGGCCCCACCTCCTCCGGGGAGCACGACCGGAGCTGCGGGTGGCGCACCCACGATGCCTGCCGAGCAACTTTACGAGAATGCCCGCCGGGACACGGCGGGTGGGAAGTCCGATCTGGGTTTGCAGCAGTTCGCGGAGTATCTCAAGTTCTATCCGAACACGGAGAATGCTTCGAACGCGCAGTATTGGATCGGCCAGATCTATTACGACAAGGCCGACTATGAAGCGGCCTTGAAGAACTTTGACCTGGTCATCGAGAACTATCCCGACGGCCGGAAGGTTGCCGATGCCATCTATATGAAGGGGCAGACGCTGTTGAAGATGACCGGCCGCCGCTCGGATGCGGCCAAGGAATTTCGCAGGCTGTACGCGGACTATCCCAAGCACGAACTCGCGGCGAAGGCTTGTACCGAACTGAAAAAGATGGGATTCAGCAGCTGCGCCTCTCCTGCCACCCGCCGGCGCTGACGCCAACCGCCCCAATCCGGTGGGAATCCTCTATCCGGGGCCCGACCACCTCTGTCAATTGCGTCGTCAGCCTTTTGGGCCTGGATCGCGTCAAGGCGATGGCCACCCTGGTTGCTCTGAATCTAGGAGGTTAGGCTCTTCGGGAGGCTAGCGCGGCGCTCGGGGAGGTCACTACCGTGCCTGGCACCAAGCCGCTCCTCGGGTTTCGATCGTAGCCTGAGGGCGGGCCTGTTCATAGACAAGTACCGCGTAAGCACTTCGGCCAAGCCCGCACACCACTTGCTCGCGCAAGGCGGGGCCTGGGTCCTGCAGATATACAATCGGAGCGCGCTTCCAATCCGCGGCGTTGATGTTGTAGGACTTAGGGCGGTATACGTCGGACCGGAAGAATACGACAGCATTGGTGAAGAGCAATTGGTCGGCCGCCGCACGCATCGACCGCCTCGGCTCAAACGCCGGGGCCAGCACGCTGCGTGTCAGCGTGATCTGCACGGTTGCAGTCACAACCAGCAACGCCACCAGCGCCCGAACAGCCCAGGGAGACGGCGTCCAGCGTTCGATCAGCAGAGACCAGCCGAGTCCCCCCAATACGGCCACGCTCGGGAAGGCTTCGAAATAGAAGCGATCTCCAAACAGGGGATGCGAGTGAGAAGCAAAGCGGTTCAACAATGTAGACGCTGGCAGTGCCAGGGCTATTACCAGGAGCAGCAACGCAGGTCGCGGGATTGACTGGGAGGAACGCAACGCATTCGCTGCAAGAAGCGGCAGAAATGGCAGCCATGCAAAAGCAGTACCCTGCAACTCAGTCCTCAGTCGCGAGCGAACATTCTCCAGGAGTTCGGCTGCGCTCGACACAAAGAGCTTCCCGTTTGCCTGTACCCAGGCTTGTTCGTATGGCGAAGTCCATGGATTCCCGGTGTAGAGGTATTGATATGCCGCCTGGCTGGTTATCATTACCATCCCGGCGAAGACGACGCAGGCAACCCATTTTGGGAGTTGAGAATTGCCGTGAAGCTCCAAGGTAGCGAACAGAATCAAGGGAACGCCCATGACAGCCGCCGTCATGGGGCGAACCTGGAGGGCTAGCGTCAGCACAATCAACATGGCCATTCCCAGTGACAGTCGACGCAGCCGGGTGAAGCGAAGGGTCAAGAGCAGTGCCGCGCTCAACAGGACTGCGGAAAGTGTATGGCTCATGAGGCCTGCGGTGTTGAAGCTGTAATAAGGGGACAGGACTAGAAACAGCAATGCCCAGCGTGCGGACTCCTCTGACAGGAATTCGCGCGCTGTCAAGAGAGCTAGCCATGCCAGGAAAACACCAAGAAC
>JBJXGR010000373.1:0-43627 GCA_046160045.1 Bryobacteraceae bacterium | reverse complement strand
GGGTTTTTCGAAGCTATCCTGCACCACCTCATCGATTCCTCTGTCTCCGAGGCTTGAGATCAAGCCCCGGTTGTACACTTCACCTGGCACCTCGCGGCACCCGGCGCAAGACTCAAGGCCGGGGCGGGTCGCTACTCCTTACCCCGTAGGACTCTTTCATTCCCAACCACATGCCGGTTTATCCCGGCGCTCTTTTCTCTTGATAGCTGTTTGATAAACTCTCCATCCATGAGGCCAAACCGGACCTTCTCGTCGCAGTCATTCGTAATCCCTGTCTTCTGCCTCGCCTTTGCCGGGGCAACTGAAGGCCTCGCCGAAACCCATCGCGTCATCGGCGAGAGCTACTACCACACCTTCTCCAAGTCGCACCCGGTTCTGGCACGTGTCAAGCCGGGCGACCGCATCGTCACGAAAATCGTCGATTCGGCGGGCTTCGACTTCCAGGGCATCCGCCGCACCAAGACTCACGGCAACCCCTTGACGGGCGCCTTCTTCATTGAGGGCGCTGAACCTGGCGACACATTGATCGTTCGCCTCGACAGGGTCCGCCTTAACCGCGACAAAGGCTACACCAGCTACCAGGCGGGCGTGTCGAATCTTCCAGCGGAACTGGCGTCGGAAAAACCTCGCCCCGACGCGGTTTACAAAGGCTACGACTATCTGCGACCTTGGGATATCGATCTTGGCAAGAACCTCGTCCGCCTGCGCGAGCCCAAGAGCGGCAAGGTGCGCTTGGAGTTTGCCGCCATGCCGATGCTTGGCTGCATCGGTGTCGCGCCCGAAGGCGACTACTCACCGCGGTCAGGTCCGGCCGGTTATTGGGGCGGCAACCTTGACTACAACCTGATCCGCGAGGGCAACACGGTCATGCTGCCGGTGTTCCATCCCGGAGCGTTACTTTTCTTCGGTGATGGCCACGCGCTGCAGGGCGACGGCGAAGCCATCGGCTCAGGAGTCGAGACCTCCCTCGACGTGGAAGTGACCGTCGACCTTCGCAAGGGAGGACGTCTGACGATTCCCCGCGCCGAAACACCGGAATGGATCGTCAGTATCGGGGCCAAGGAGAAAGGCGAATTGCGCGAGACCCTGGAACTGGCCACCACCGACATGATCCGGTGGCTGGTTACCAGTTACGGCCTCGAGCCTTGGGCCGCGCACGCACTGGTCGGCGTCCAGGCGAAGTACGATCTCGCGTCGTTCGCAGGAACGTTTGCGCTGAGAATCCCCAAACAGAATTTGCCCAAGCCTATTCGATGAGCCAGCCGGCGAGCGTCGCGGCACGATCGGAAAAACGTTGTGTAGCGGCCCAAGCACGCGCCGCCTGCCCGCAGGACTTTCGTCTTTCCGGATCCGCCAGCAGCGCTCGGATCGCATCCAGCAGCGCGCTGGGGGGAACCACCGCGCCAAACCCCGGACGCATCACTTCGCGCGCACCATGGTGATCGAGACAAACGGCGGGCACCCCCATCGCGAGGGCCTCCACAAGCGTGAGCCCATACGATTCGTGCACTGAGGGGAATACATACAGGTCAGCAGCCGCCAGTACCGCCTGCTTGCGCACACCCGTGACGTAGCCAGGAAAAAGCACACGGGTCCGGCGCAACCGCGAGGCCAGACTTTGCAGGTGGCGCAGGTAACGCCGGCCGGCCATATAGGCCGCTTCGCCGCAAATCAGCAACGTGAGACCACTCCGCGGAAAGTCAGCCGAGGATTCCCATCTCTCGATCGACCGCAGCAGCCGGTGCTGCCCCTTCTCCGGAGAGATCCGGCTCAGGGTCACGAGCACAGGCTGGCCGCCGCCGAGTTTCAGTTCCCTACGCAAGGCTTCTGTTTCGACCGCCAGGCCGGCAGAGGGCTCCAGCCAATGGCCCCACGGCAGCACCCGAATCCGGTCGTCAGGAATCCGTGGATAGCAGGAGAGCAGGAGATCGCGCATCTCCTGCGACGGCACGACGACACGGTGCGAAAACAGCAAACTCTGTTTCTGTTTCTCGAACACCAGTTTCGCAATCCGGGGAAACAGAGGCCACGCCGCGTCGTACCATTTCACGAGCGTCTTCGGAGACACCAGACCTCGCCCGTACATGCGGGCTACGTATGCGACGACATCCACGTGGTAAATCGTGAACATCCGGAAACCCGCGCGATGCAGCCGCTCGAAATCCGGCGCTTCGGAAATGTCGTTGATCAACACCCGCGTCTGGGCCGGATCGTGATTGAGGATCTCGGACGTGACGGCGTGGTCGAACCGGTAGCAAAACCGGGCGTACTCGCGCTCCGAGTATCGAACCAACTCGGCGCCGCCGGGAGCGTGTTCACCCAGCAATGACGGCGTAAGTAATCGCAGGCGGAAAGGATTCGTACGAGCCCACTCCGTGGCCAGTTGGTTACACACCGCGGCCCCACCGCCCAGCGGCACAGCCTCTTCCGGAAACCCGCCGTGCGCAGCGCTATAGAGCACGTCAGTCATCGAGCGCGTCGCGCCGGCCCCGCCGCCTCGTCGAAGCTCTTCTGCCGCACCGGCAGGTATTCCTCTTCCTTATTCCAGGTCGGGAGAGCGCTCATGTTCGCTGCGTCCAGCCCAAGGGCCAGCGAGTACAGGGCAAGCTGCTCGAGCCCGGCGAAATCCCAGTTCTCCCGATACTCGTCGGAGGGCAGATGGTAGTGCTGCCAGGTCTGGCCGCGGGTGAGTTCCATTCCCGGGTCGGGATGGCGGCCAACCAGGCGAGTGCCGTTTTGCAGGGCGACGGCGGGAATTCCGGCCTTGGCGAACGAATGCTGATCGGATCGGAAGGGACCGGCGGTGATGCCTTCTAAACCCACGGAAGCCTCCAGCCTGAATCGCCGGGCCACCTGCTCGACCAGAGGCCACAGAGTGGTACGTTCCGCGCCGGCTGCGATGACGTCGAGCGCACGGGGAATCGGAGCGAGCGCATCAAAATTGAATGCGGCCACCGTTCTGCCGGGCGGGACAACTGGATGGGAGACATAATACTCCGTGCCTTGCATGTGGCCTTCCTCCGAGGTGGGTGACAGAAAGATCACCGATCGCCGCGGCCTGGACGGCAGCGCGCCCCAGGCCCGTGCGAGTTCCATCAGCATCGCGCATCCGGTGGCGTTGTCGATCGCCCCGTTGTACACCGAATCGCCTTCGATCTCCATGCCGAGTCCCAAGTGATTCCAGTGGGCGGTGAAGACGACAGCCTCCGACGGGATTTCCGAACCAGGGAACATCGCCACCACATTTCGTGACTCGAACTGCCAGACGTCGGTCGGGATATCCAGGCGCATCTGCCAGCCGAGGGAAAGGGGCCGGAAACTGCGCGACTTTGCGTCGTCGAGGAATTGATCGACGCTGGCCGGCCGAACCAGTTGGGCCGCCGCCTGTTCGGAGATCCAACCGGCGAACGCCAACTCCCGTGTGCCGGCGGGGAGACGGAAATAGGGCTCCTCCGCGCTCCACGAGGCTTGCACGGTTTGCCAGCCATAGCCGGCGGTCGGGGCCGTGTGGATCAGGAGAGCTGCGACGGCGCCTTTCCGGAGAGCCTGCTCGAATTTGTAGCTCCAGTGACTGTATCGTGTCAGCGCTTCGGCGGCGAACCGCTTCGGATCGTCTGACGGCGGCTCGCCGGCAAATACCAAGACAACCTTGCCGGCGACATCGACGTTCTTGTAGTCATCCCAATCAAACTCCGGAGCGACGATGCCGTAGCCGGCGAACACCGCTTCTGCTTCTACCCGTTCGCGTGCCGTCTGTCTCCGATTGTTGCCGACAAAATCCTCCAACCAGGCGAAGGATAACTGAACGCCGCGGCGAACGGCCGTGAGGGACGCAGTCCGCCGCGTCCGTACGCCTGCCAGCGGAACCATCTGGTAGAAGGTGCCGGCCTGGCCGGCCGGCACAGCGCCCGCCAATTGGAACTGCGTGGCGATGTAGCTGGTGGCCAGCACTTCGGCGCGGGTGCCCACGCCCCGGCCTTCGAGTTCGTTCGCCGACAGGAACCGCACGTGGGCCCGCATGCGATCTCCGGCCACGGTCGGCGAATCGGAGACAGCTGCCGTCGCTACCAGGAAACCCAGAAGCCAGCGCAAACTAGACCTCTCCAAGATGCAGCACCACAATGCCAAAGGTCATCCGTTCGAACTCCACCCGCCGGAATCCTTCCTCCGCCATCTGGCTGGATAGTTCCTCGGCAGCGGGGAACTTCCGGACCGACTCCGGCAGATAGCGGTATGCCTCCGGCGCCCCCGAGAGCAGGCCGCCGATGCCGGGGAGAACCCGTCGCGAATAGAAATCGTACAGCCGCGCGAAGGCAGCGTTGGGCGGCTGCGAGAATTCGAGAATGGCGGCAACACCGCCGGGCCGCAACACTCTGTGCATTTCCTTCAAGCCGTGGCGATAGTTTGCCAGATTTCGAAAGCCGAAGGCGACCGTAATGACATCCATGCTGGCATCGCGGAGGGGTAGTTGGAGAGCGTCTGCCTCAAAAAGGCCGGACCTAAGGCCGTTTCCGGACTTGGCTGCGGCCGCAAGCAGCATGGGATGGCAGAAATCGCTACCCAGAACGGGCGCGCCCCGGCGCGCGGCAAGCGCCAGCATCAGGTCGCCCGTGCCGCAACACAAGTCGAGCACCCGCGCGCCCGGGACGCGAATCCGGCTCTCCAGGCGACTTACGGTGCGGGACCGCCAGTAGCGATCGATGTTGAAGGATAGGACGTGATTCGCCAAATCGTAGCGCGGCGCCACGCGCCCGAACATCTGCCGCACCCAGCGGGAAGCCTCCTGTTCGGTGGCCGCCCCTTCCGGAGTTGTGCCCTTCGCAGTCAGCATGCAAGCGCCCGTTCGATGGCGGTGCGTGCCTCCGCCTCGGCCACACCGCTTCGCACAATGACGTCGCCGACCCCGACCGGCAATACAAAATGCACGTTCCCCTGGATGGTCTTCTTGTCGTGCGCCAACCGGCCTAACAGGTTGTCGGCGGAGATTCCCTGGAGCGACGGAATCGGTCCATATGCAGTCACCGTATCGACCAGGGTGCGCGTGACGTCCTCGGAAATCAGCCCGAGTTGTCTGCCAAGAAATGCGGCGGCGTTCATGCCGAAGGCCACCGCTTCGCCGTGCAGGAGGTGAGAGTACGCGGTCTCCGCCTCGAGCGCATGTCCGAACGTGTGGCCGTAGTTGAGGATTCGCCGCAGTCCGCCTTCCCGCTCGTCGGCGGAGACCACTTCAGCCTTGATCTTCACCGATTCGGTGATCAGGTCGTCCACCACCTCCGGATCGCGGCGGAACACACGGTCGCGCTGGTGGGTCAACAGGTCGAACAAGCGGGGGCTGCGGATGATCCCGTACTTGATCACTTCATACAGCCCGGCACGGTACTCGCGTTCGGGCAGCGAATCGAGCACAGAAGGATCAATCAACACGGCCAGTGGCTGATGAAACGCGCCGATCAGGTTCTTGCCGGCCACCAGGTTCACGCCGGTCTTGCCGCCGATGGATGCGTCCACCTGGGCCAGCAGGGTGGTGGGCACCTGCAGTACCGGAATCCCGCGCATGAACATCGCAGCCAGGAATCCCGCCATGTCGCTGACGATGCCGCCGCCAAAGGCGATCACCAGGCTCGAACGGTCGGCGCCGCGGACAACCATCTCTTCCGCCAGGGCCTCCACGGGCGCGAGACGTTTCTGCTCTTCGCCGCCGGGCAGGTGCAGCACGGAGTGCTCGATGTTCCGAAGGCTGGCGGTCAGTCGCTGGCCCTGGTGACGCAGGACATCTTCAGTCGAGACGACGAACACCTTTCCATGCCTGGCCGGCAAGTGCGCTGCCAGCCGCTCCAGCACGCCGCGCTCGACGATTGCGGAATACGTACGCTGCGGAGTCTTGACTTCAAACGAAGGCATTCCTTACTAGAATAACGTCCGCCAGCCGTCTTACAGGCCGCTGGCGACAAAGGAAAGCGAAGGACGTCCTACGGCAGCGTCCGACTCGAACACTAGGTGCAGGAACGATCGGGGCTGCAGTTCAAAGCGCAGCGGCAGCACCGATTCCTCTCCCGGCTCATACCAGATCCGGAACTTCGACTTCTTGCCGCTCCCGCCATCGGTGACCGTGCCTTCGAGGCGAAACACACGCCCTGCGCTCGACGCGATGGATTTCTCGGTCAGCGTCCTGCCCATCTTCGGATCAACGCTACGCTCCACCCGCAACCGGTGTCGCCCCTTCCCGTATATGAAGTGGCGGTCGTTCGTTCCCGGCTTGGAAGTCATTTCACTGATGACGGCGGACAGGAAAGATCCTGTCGATGCTGGAACCGCGGACTGCACGGATTCGGTCGTTTTCGGCGTCTGGCGTTCCTTCTGCACCGTCTGGCGGACACTTGGCAGCAGGCGATCCCAGTCAGCCCACCCGTCAGCGCTCGCCGCATCGACGTTGAAGACTCTGCTTCGCGCCTCGCCGAGGCGCAACAAACCGACCAGCGCTTTGTACCGGCCTCCGCTGTCTTTTTGCTTCGCCGCTTTTCTGGCTTCGTCCAGACTCTCTTCCTTCGACTCAGTCATGAACCCGAAATAACTGGTCTCCGGCGCTCGCCCAGGATCAGATTGCGTGAGTTCCTGAATAAAACCGAGCCGGTTCAATCCGACGGCCCTCGCCGGCAGGGAGCCCGCTGCGAACTGCAGCGACTGAAAACTGGCATTGTCCTGTTTCCACAGTTCCTCAATGGCGTATCCGCTACCTACGCCCTTGCGTGAATAGATCGGAAACGAGAACAGAGTTATCACCGCGTCGGCGCGGTAGCGCTGTGAGCGGGTGCGCAAGGACTGGCGGGGCCGGAGAGGGCTATTGTCCAGAGCCAGCGCGTCGGCCGCTCCAGCGGGAGTGGCGTACACTGCGCACATAAGGGCGACAAGCCCTCCATGGAAGGATCGCATTCGGAGGCATTCTAGCAGACCGCCCCCTGGGAACCGTCACCGTAAGGCATAAGCCGGTTTGCGGTAGGGATGACCATCGCTGATCACCCCCCGCACAGTGTTCTCCTTGGTCGAGGGCCTTCCCTCCACAACCTCCGCCAGCGCCGTTTCCGACGCCTTTGTTCGGCTGCTTCGCCGGTACTATGCCGCTCGTCAGACCCCTCACTCGCGCACGCGTCCGGATTACGCTTTGCGCTTCCCGGACCGATCTCAGGCATGTTACGCCCCAGATACGGGTGAGGTCAGACTGGCACCTCGCGGCACCCGGCGCAAGACTCGAGGCCTGGGCGGATCGCTACTCCTTACCCCGTAGGACTCTTTCATTCCCAACCACATGCCGGTTTATCCCTGCACTTTCGGACATCCACCCCGTTTCCCGGTCAACGTTTCGTGGAGAATCAACGATTTGTGGCCGGGAAACGGGGTGAACGTCCCTGTTTTTTCACGGCTTCGAAGGGAGCGGACATGCTCTGAGGTTCTCCGCACGTCCGAAAGGAGGTCGCGGCTCGGCATAAGCCCAAAGTGGCATAGTAGAGTCTATGCCCCTCCGCACGGCTGTCCTGTTCTGCGCCCTCCTGCTGCCCGCATCGGCGGAGCTACGCCTGAATGTCACCGTCACGGAACGCAAGACGGGCCAGGCGGTTACGGACCTCAAGGCGGGCGACTTCTCGCTTCTGGAGGACAAAAGTAGGAGGAACATCGAGTCGGCGCAATATCAAACGGGCATTGTCGACGTGATGCTGCTGCTCGATTCGAGCCTCGTCGGCGAAATGGTGCGTCCGCTCGCCGCCGACCTGATCGAACAGCTTCAGGAGAAAGAACAGATGGCCGTGGTCTCGTTCCATACGTCCGCGGATCTGATCCAGGACTTCACCTCCAGCAAACAACTCCTCAACCGCGCGCTTGAATCCGTTCGCTACGGGAATACGCCCAACGTGCTGGATGCCATCTATGCCGTCCTCGATAGCGGCTTTGAGCATGCGGCGTACCGTCGTGTGGTGCTCGTACTCACGGCGGGCATCGAGGGCCGAAGCCGGGTGACCGAGCAGCAGGTGATCCGGATGGCGCGGCGGCAGGGCGCTTCGATTTACCCGATTTTCGTCGTTGGTTATGAACGGTCGATGTTCGAGAAACTGGCGCGCGGAACCGGAGGCGCGATGTTCCAGTTGAACGAAATGAAAAAGCAGGCCCCGGGCGACATCGCCAGGCGCATTTTCGACACCGTGCGCGGCTTCTATGCAATTACGGTCTCGGGCAACCTCAGCCTGAGCGAGAAATCGAGAATCGAAGTGTCCCGGCCGGAGAAGGCATTCGTCGGCGCGCTTCCGCTGGAATAGCAAGTGGCGCCGGGCGACAAACAACGTCGCCCGGAGGCGTACTACCCTCGAAATTCATCAAGAAGTACCGCGCGGCGTTCCATTCCTGAACAGAACCGTAAGGTTGGTTCACATCGGAACGAGAACCTGAGGTGTCTGCGCCACTATCTAAGTGATCTCAGAATCAGAAATGCGGCCGGCCCTGAGGCCGGTCGATTGGTTCCAGCACTGGAGAGAGCGCATGGCTTCCTTTTTCAGAACATACGGCCCGTTGGCGGCATTCTTGACCGTGTTGCTGGCTGTCACGCCGGCGAACGCAGCGATCGTCACAACCTACACGTCGGCGCAGGCGCTAGTGAACGCCAGCGAATCACCGGCACAGATTACGTTTGAGGAGATCGTGAATGAAGGACCGTACAACAACTACAGTGAGTTGAACGTCAGCACCACCTACGGGTCGGTCGGGCTGAGGGGCTGGAAGTCGTCCTCGACACGAGAGAATCTCACGGTACCGCAGAACCCGAGCCCCACCTGGACCGGAAAGTACTTGAATCAGGACGGCAACAACCCTTCCACCTCGCCGCATATTTCCGTAGTCGTGCCGGCGGGGGTGTACTTCGCAGGCATGAATCTGATGCGAATCAGCTTTGGGAATGTCGCATCCGACGGTGTGCGGATCCAGGTCACGGATGTGAACGACAACGTCTACATTCAGGACGTGCCGACCTTGAGTACAACAGGTTCGACCAACGGCTACGCCAATGCGGCCTTCCTGGGTTTCCGCTTCGACGTGCCCATTGCTCGCTGGGACGTCTATCAATACACCGGGACCTGGACCGGTCTTGCGATTGACAATATCTACCTGGCCCAAAACGCCTTCACCGAGCCCCCACCCCCGCCCCCTCCGACAGGCACGCCGGACCCGGCCACCCAATTGCTCTGTGGCGGAGGAATCCTGCTGTTCATCAGCCGGAAGATGCGGAAGCACCTGCAGGCGCGCCAAGTCGCAATCTGAAACATGCCGCGGGGGCGACCATGTCTGAACTGGCTTGTCCTCACTGCGGGGAGCACAAGGTCCGCGCGGTGCTGCACCCCAGCCTGATCGACTACTTACTTAGCTTCTTCTCCGCGGATGCGTATCGCTGCCGGGCCTGCCGGAAACGCTTTCACCGCTTCCGCTGGAAGGCCCGCGACCAGACCCAGGCGGACGTGGCTCCTTGAAAGTGTAAACCCGGCCCATTTCCTCCCACTGCAGTCAGGGGTAGCTGGAAACAGCTACCCCGCCTCTCCACTTCCGGCAAGACACAGCCCTTCCTCGGCAACCCATCCCGTCGGTTCTTTGGATCACTGAAACGTTTCCGGCCGGAATTGTTCTCGGGCGACGACCCGCATGCTAGACTACGGGGCGGTGGCGGAGATAACTGCCCGCCTCACGGGCTGGTCCTCCCCGGACCGGCATTGACCCATGTTTCGCCTGTTCCGTGTCTTCATCCCGACGTCGGTGCTTGTGCTCCTGGTGTCGGAAGTGCTGCTCGTCACAGGCAGCTACCTGCTCGCGTCGCGGATCGTCCTGGAAGAGGAACTGACGCCTTTTCTGTACTCCGAAAACGGCTGGTTCCGGATGGGGCTGGTCGTGGCCAGTGTCATTCTCGGCCTCCATCTGACCGATCTGTACCGGCGGATCCGTGTGATCGGCCGCCTGGTTCTGCTGCAAGATCTATGCCAGGTATTGGGGATCGCCCTGTTGGCTCAGGGCCTCATCTCCTATGCTTTCCCTCCCCTGCGGCTGGGGCGCGGCAGCATGCTGGTGGGCAGCAGCTTCGCCCTGGTCCTGCTGTTCGCCTGGCGCCTGTTTTACTCCGCCTACATCGTTCGCGTGGTCGGTCTGAGGAAGATTCTCTTCGTCGGCTATAACCAACTGGTACAAGAGATTGCGGACCATATTATCGAACAGCCCGACCGGGGGTTCGAGATCGCCGGGTATCTCGCCGATGAACAGGCACAAGGGAAGGAACTAACCGGAGGCACGGTATTGGGGGCCGTGGGCCAGGTGCGGCGGATCGCGGAAGAAGTGCGGCCCGGCCTGATCGTGGTCGGCCTGACCGAGAGGCGTGCGCGGATGCCGTTACAGGACCTGCTGGAGCTTCGGTTCGCCGGTTTCGCCATTCAGGAGTCCGGCACAGCCTATGAAGCGGTGCTCGGGCGGATCAGCACCAAGGAACTGCGGCCCAGCCAACTGATCTTCACCGAGGAACTGGGGCCGAGACGCGGCGCGCTGGCATTGCAGAGCCTCATGAACTTCTCGATCAGCCTGGTGGGCGCCATCTCCCTGCTGCCGGTGATGCTGCTGGTGGCGATTCTCGTCAAGCTCACCTCCCGCGGACCGGTCCTCTACCGCCAGACCCGTGTCGGACGGAATGGGCGGCTCTTTGTGGTGTACAAGTTCCGCTCCATGCGCTCCGATGCCGAATCGCTGACAGGCGCGGTGTGGGCACAGCCCAACGACCCGAGAATCACGCCGCTCGGCCGCTGGCTCAGGCGCCTGCGGCTGGATGAACTGCCGCAGTTCTTCAATGTCCTCCGGGGGGAGATGTCCCTGGTCGGACCGCGGCCGGAACGTCCCGAGTTCGTGAACTCGTTGGCCGAGCGAATCCCCTATTACCGGCAGCGCCACTGCGTCCGGCCGGGCATCACCGGTTGGGCCCAGATCAACCACAAGTACGGCGACTCGGTCGAGGACGTCATCACCAAGCTCGAGTACGACCTTTACTACATCAAACACGTGTCGCCCAGCCTGGACGCCTACATCCTCTTTCAGACCATCAAGACGATTCTGCTGACTCGCGGCGCGCAGTAGCGTTGCGTGATAATAAGAGGTTGTCACGCAGTCTTATCCATCATCTTAAGGAGTCCAAGTGCCAGCAAGACGCATCGGCATTCTCACGGGTGGCGGCGACGTTCCCGGCCTGAACTCGGTCATCAAGACCGTGACGTATCGCGCCAGCGAAATCGGATATGAAGTCGTGGGCATCCGCCGCGGATGGGAGGGACTGACGCATCTCGATATGGATGACGTCGGAAACCGGACCCGCTACATTCTTCCCCTCAATCGCGAAAACACGCGAACCATTGACCGCACGGGCGGCACGTTTTTGCACAGTTCGCGCACAAATCCATCGAAAATGAAGCGCCTTCCCCCCGGATCGGAAGGCACGGAGTACCCGAAGACGGAATCCATCAAGAACGGCGAGAAGGTTATCACCCTGGACATGTCGAAGCGGGTGATCGAAAACCTGCAAGCCCTGCACCTCGACTACCTGGTGGCGATCGGCGGCGACGACACTTTGAGCTTTGCAGCCACCTTGCACCGCATGGGCTTCAACGTGATCGCCATTCCGAAGACGATGGACAACGACGTGCAAAACACGGAGTACTGCATCGGCTTTTCGACGGCGATCAGCCGGGCCATGGAAGCCATCGACCGCCAGCGGACGACGGTCGGATCCCACGAGCGCATCGGCGTCTTCCGCATCTTTGGCCGCGACGCCGGGTACACGGCGCTCTACACCGCTTACGTGACCTCGGTGCGCTGCTGTATTCCCGAGGTTCCTTTCAGCATCGACCGGCTGTTCGAGTTGTTGATGCACGACAAGCGCAACAACCCGAGCAATTACGCGCTCGTCTTGCTGTCGGAAGGCGCGCAGTGGGAAGGCTACGAAATGCGCGAAAAGGGCGACGCCGACGCGTTCGGCCACCGCAAGAAGGCCAACGTCGGCGAGGACCTCGCCGAGTTGATCCAAAAGAGGCTGAAGGAGGAGACGATCGTCAGCGATCTGACCTACGATCTGCGCAGCGGCAGCCCGGACTTTATCGACAAGATGGTGGCGGCGACATTCGCGGGAATGGCCCTCGATTGCATCGAGCAGGGCCAATCCGGTCTCATGATGGCGATCCAGAACGGCTGTTATCAGGCCGTGGAGATCCCCGATCCGAAGCTCGGGCCGCGCAAGGTGGATATCGCGACGATGTACAACACCGAACGTTTCCGGCCGATCTACGCGCACAAACTGGGGTTGCCGATTTTCATGACCCGGGCGTGATTCGCGACTATCTTTCTAAGCCGCGACCCATACCTTACTCAGAGCCGCGACCGTCTTCAGAGCCGCGACCGTGAGGGAGCGGTGGCCCTTCGAAAATTGACAGACCAGCCACCGCTCCCTCACGGTCGCGGCTCCGATAACGGTCACAGCACCCCATGAACTGGCAACGACTCTTCCGAAAATCCACCCGCCTGACACCGGAACTCCAGGCCGAGATCCGGCGGTCCTTCGACGACGCCTCGCATGACGAAGAGCACTTTCCCTCCACCATCGACCCTCGCATCTGGCATGTCAAACTGATCGTCGACCAGATGGCGGGCGCGGGCCGTGTTCTCGATGTCGGCTGCGGCAAGGGACGCTTCGCCAGAATCGTCCAGGAGCGCAATCCGCAAGCCGAGGTATGGGGACTCGACATCTCCGGCGAGATGCTGCGCCATGTGCCGGCCCCCATCCGCACCCGGCAGGGTTCCATGACCGCGTTGCCCTTCCCCGATGCCTGGTTTGACGGCGTCTATGCCACCGAATCCCTCGAGCATGCCGTGGAGATCGATCGCGCCGTCGCCGAAATCTGCCGCGTCGTCAGGCCCGGCGGCCGCATCGTGATCATCGACAAAAACGCCGAGCACTTCGGCAAGCTCAAGACGCCGGAGTGGGAGAAATGGTTCCGCAGGGAAGAACTCGAGCGCCTGCTGCGCCGGCACTGCCGGCAGGTGTCGAGCCAGTTCATCTCCTATTGGGAGGACGTGGA
Source organism: Bryobacteraceae bacterium (assembly GCA_046160045.1). Classification (GTDB taxonomy): domain Bacteria; phylum Acidobacteriota; class Terriglobia; order Bryobacterales; family Bryobacteraceae; genus CAZGUX01. The sequence continues at coordinate 30,494 of JBJXGR010000373.1, read as the reverse complement.
ACCGGATGGGATGTTTGTGGCATGGCTTGCCGGGAAGTAGCGGGCGGTAGAATCGGAGAAAGCGTATGCAATTCCATGAAGTGGTCGAGACCGAGGGCCATCTGATCGACTCCCACGTGATGGAGCAGATCTTCGACAAGGTGGTGGAGTTCAATTCGCGGTTTGAGGTGGAGGATTTCCGCATTGGCCGCACCAACAGCGATGCATCGTACCTGCGGCTGAAGGTCGAAGCTCCCACGCCCGAGGCGATGGATCGCCTGCTGCAGCAGTTGCTCGGCCTCGGCTGTGCCCTCGTCGACAAGAGCGACGCGCATCTGAAGACCGTGGAACAGGACAAATGCGCTCCGGAGGATTTCTATTCCACCACCAACCACCGTACCTATGTGCGGCACCAGAACCAATGGCTGGAAGTGCGGAATCAGCGCATGGACGCGCTGGTGGTGATCGACGCCGGCGAGGCCTATTGCCGGCGCTTGCGGGATCTGAGGGCCGGCGACCGGGCCGTGGTTGGGATGCGGGGCATTCGTGTCCAGCCCGAATCGAAGGAACGCGACCGCTTGTCGTTTGCCTTCATGTCGCATGGCATCTCGTCGGAACGCCAGGTGGACACCGCCGTACTCCAGACCGCCCACCTGATCCGCCAAACGATGGAACAGGGTCTGAAGGTGATCGTGGTGGCGGGGCCGGTAGTCGTCCACACCGGGGGCGTCGAGGGCCTCAGCTCCTTGATCCGTCAGGGTTGCGTGCACGGGGTATTGAGCGGGAACGCCCTGGGGGTTCACGACATCGAATCCGCCCTGTTCGGCACCTCACTCGGCGTGCGCATGGCCGATGGACGCCAGGAAGAGCACGGGCATCGCAACCACATGCGGGCCATCAACGCCATCTATCACGCGGGCGGCATCGCCCAGGCGGTGGATAGCGGACGGCTGCGTTCGGGCGTTTTGTACGAGTGCGTCAAAAACCAGGTGCCATTCGTGTTGGCCGGCAGCCTGCGCGACGACGGGCCCCTGCCCGATACGATCACCGACATGAACGATGCCCAGGACGCCTACGCGGCCCAACTGAAGAGCGCGGGCCTGGTGATCTGCCTGGGCTCCATGCTGCACTCGATCGCGACCGGCAACATGCTGCCAAGCTGGGTCAAGATCATCTGCGTCGACATCAACCCGGCGGTTGCCACCAAGGTGAGCGATCGAGGCACGGGGCAGGCGATCGGCGTGGTCACCGACGTCGGATTGTTCCTGGATCACCTGGCAAGAGCGGTCGAGAAACTTGCCCCGGCGGGGGTGACGCATGGCTAAGGGGGGCGGGCCCCCTGGTTCGCGCCCGGCACGCCGCGCGTACACCGGCGAGCATGCGGCCGCCGGTCTCGACGCCCGTCTGCCCGAGATCGAAACCTGGCCGAACCAGTTCCCCGGCTACGAGATCGAAATCCAGGCCCCCGAGTTCACCTCCGTCTGCCCGAAGACCGGACTGCCGGATTTCGGAAAGATCACGGTGCGGTACATCCCCGGCAAGGCCTGCCTGGAACTGAAATCGTTCAAGGAGTACACGCTCGCCTACCGTAATCTCGGAATCTTCTATGAAAACGTCGTCAACCGGATGCTGGCCGACATCGTGAAGTCCTGCGCCCCTGTCTCGGCGGCGGTCGTGGGAGAGTTCCGGCCCCGCGGCGGACTGGAGTCGAAGATCACCGCGACCTACGAACGGAGAGGCAGGCGTTGACCCCGACCCATGGCACGGAGGGCGGCGCCTTTGCCGAAGAGCAGCGGCGGAAGGCCGAGGAATTGGCGGGAATCCTGAAGGGGATTCGAGACCGCGTACGTGGGCGGTATCCGGACGCCGACGTCACGGAGTTGTGGAAGGTGCCCATTCCCAACCTGACGCCGCTGCTGCACGTCCGGGACGCGGCCATGTCCAAGGTCGCTTCCATCGGTGCTGTTAACCCGCGGCCGGGTGGCCTCGTCGATTCCCTCATTCAGTTCCTGAAGAAGTGCGTCGCCCGGGCGCTCGACTGGCACGTCCGCGAGCAGGTTGAGTTCAATCGCCACGTGATCCGCTCGATGGATGCGACGCTCGAGGTAATGAATGAGTTTAACCGCGCCCTGATCTCGGCATCCCAGGATATTCAGAAGGCGGACGAGTTGAACCGCGCCCTGTTATCGGCGTCCCAGGAGATGCAGAAGGCCCACGACGAGTTGCGCCGCCAGGTGGCGGCGCTCGAACCGCGGATCGACGCCCGTGATCAGCAGGTGTCTGATGTCGCGGCGCACTGGACCCAGTGGCGTGCGGAGTGGGAGCGGAAGCTCTTCATCAACGAGACCCAGTTCCTGCGCAGCGTGGCCGACCTGCAGATCGCCTCCCAACATCGCGCGACGCAGATGGAGTCCAACTTCCGCGAGATCGTCAAGGCACAGCACGTCGATTATCTGGGGGCGCTCGACCGGTCGAACGAAGGGATGCAGCAGCGGTTCTGGGCCGAGATCGACAAACTGCGCACCGAGTATGAGCGCTGGATTCACGAGGAACTCCGCGTGTTCCGGCAGCGGGCAGCCGACCTGGCCAATGCCCGCGGCCCCTCTGCGCCAGAGGCGCCGAGAATGGACTACGGCTGGTTCGCCGAGCGGTTTCGCGGCAAGGAATCCTACGTGCGCCAGAGCGCGGCGCGCTACGTTGAAGAATTCCGCGGGTGCGATCGCGTCGTCGACCTGGGCTGCGGGCGCGGCGAGTTCCTCGAAGTGATGCGCGACGCCGGGATTCCTGCCTCCGGAGTGGAGTTGAGCGAGGAATCGGTGCTCCACTGCCGCGGTAGAGGGCTCGATGCCGAGCGCGCCGATTTGTTTGCCTACCTGGAAAACGTGCTGCCCGCGAACCTGGGCGGTATCTTCAGTTCACAGGTGGTGGAGCACCTCTCGCCGGAAACACTGCCGCGCCTCGTCGAGCTGGCCGCCCGCGCCCTTCGGCCCGGAGGCCGCATCGTCATCGAGACCCCCAATCCGGCCTGCCTCGCCATCTTCGCCACCCACTTCTACCTCGACCCCACGCACCAGCGGCCTGTACCCTCCGATCTGCTGGCGTTCTATTTGCAGGAGTTCGGTTTCGGGCGGATCCGCGTTGATTTCCTGACGCCGGCGGAAGACACGATGGAGTCGTTGAAAGAATTGCCCGAAGCGTTCCGCAAGCAATTCTTTGGTGGACTGGACTACGCCATCTCGGCGGTGCGCCTGTAGAATCATGTCGTCGGCAGCGGCGCTTGACCATGAGAACATTTGAGCAATTCGTTCGTGATTCATCGATGGCGGGCAGTTTCAATCTCCCTTTTGAGCGTGGCATGTACTCGTTGACTGATGAACTTGAGAAAATCCTCAACGTCCTGCGTGAGGCGGCTGTCCCCTTTGAAGTAGTCGGAGGGGTCGCCGTCAACGCGCACCTTCTTCCTGGTCACCGCCACCGGTCGTTCGTGACGCGCGATATCGATCTGCTGGTCCGGCGCTCCGACTTGGACAGAATCGTGCGCGCGGCGGAATCCGCTGGCTATGATGCGCGGAAGATCGTCGGCGGACACATGCTGCGCTTGCCACACCAGGAGGCGCAGGAAGCCGTCCATCTCTTGTTTGCCGGGGAGCGTTCAAAATCCACTCAGCCGACCGCTCATCCCGATCTCGATCCCCAAGCGGTGGAGTTTTTCGGCTTGTCGGTTCCGGTTGCCCCGCTCCGGGACCTGGTTCGGATGAAGCTGAATTCGTTTCGTGCGAAGGACCTGGTTCACCTTCAGATTCTGGACGAAGCCGGACTCATCTCGGGCGAAATCGACTCAGAACTGTCCGCCGTCCTCCAGGAGCGGTTGGCCGAAGCCCGCCATCGCCTGGCCGAGGAGCAACCCGACCAGGAGTGAACACGCCGATGTGGCGCAAACTTCAGTTTGCAAGGGAACTTTAGTTAGTTCCCACGCCGGCCGAAGGCCGGCTTTGTGGATCGAAGAGCCCCCCGCGGCGCGCTTTAGAGCGCCCTTCTGACTTTACCCCGGTGAGGTCTACTCCATCCCCACGATGCGCCCCTCGTTATCCACGTCCATCCGCAGCGCCGACGGCGTCTTTCCGAGCCCCGGCATCAGCAGCATGCTGCCCGCGATGGCCACCACATATCCCGCGCCCGCCGACAGGCGCGCGTCGCTCACCGTGAACCGGTACCCTTCCGGCGCTCCCAGCACCTTCGGGTCATCCGTGATCGAAGCCTGCGTCTTGGCCATGCATACCGGCAAATGGCCGAATCCCAGTTCACGGAAGCGCTCCAGTTTCCGGCGCGCTTCACCCTCGATGTGAATCGAGCCGGCGCCGTAGATTTCCTTCGCGATGCGCTCGATCTTCTGTTCCAGAGCAAGCGAACTGTCGTAGAGCGGTCGGGCCGTCGATTCGGCGTTCGAGTCCGCCGCCGCTGCCGCCTTTTCGGCGAGTTCCAGCCCGCCTTCTCCACCCCGCCCGAACACGTCGGCGACCGCGCATTCAACCCCGTGGTCACGGCACCAGTCGCGCAGCCAGTCGAGCGACTCCACCGTGTCCGACGGAAAGCGGTTGATGGCCACGACCACAGGCAAGCCGAACTTCCGGCAGTTCAGCAGATGTCGCGCCAGATTGACGGAGCCTTTCGACAAAGTCTCCGCCGTGACCTCCGGCGACCCGCTCTGCGCCGCGACGGCCCGCACCGACGCCACCAGCACGGCCGCCGCCGGCTTCAGCCCCGTGGCCGGCATCACGATGTCGAAGTACTTCTCGGCCCCCAGATCGGAGGCAAACCCGCATTCGTTCACCACGTAATCGCTCAACTGCAATGCCATCTTCTGCGCCAGCACGCTGCTGGTACCATGTGCGATGTTGCCGAAGGGGCCGGCGTGGATGATGGCGGGAGTGTGTTCGGTCGTCTGCACCAGGTTCGGAAGGAGCGCCTGTTGCAGCAGCACCATCATGCCCCCGACAGCGCCGATTTCGCGCGCGCTGACGGCCGCCCCCTTTCGGGTGAACCCGACGACAATCGCGCCCAGGCGCTGCCGGAGGTCGTCGCGTGAGGAGGCCAGGGCCAGGCACGCCATCACTTCGCTCGCAGCCGTGATGACGAAGCCGCTCTCCCTTGGGATGCCGTTCGCCTTGCCGCCAAGACCGATCACCATGTTCCGCAGCGCCCGGTCGTTCATGTCCATCGCTCGCTGCCAGGCGATCTGGTTGATGTCCAGGCCGAGTTCGTTGCCATTGTAGATGTGAGCGTCGAGCATCGCCGCCAGCAGATTGTGTGCGCTGGTCACCGCATGCAGGTCGCCCGTGAAATGTAGATTGATGAGTTCGGCCGGTTCCACTTTGGACCGCCCACCGCCGACAGCGCCGCCCTTCAGCCCAAAAACCGGGCCCAGCGAGGGCTCCCGTAGGGTCGCCACAGCGCGGCGTCCCGAGCGGGTCAGTCCTTGGACCAGTCCAATCGTGGTTACGGTTTTGCCTTCACCATGGGAGGTCGGCGTCACCGCGGTGACCAGAATCAGCTTGCCCTGCCGCTCGGCGGTGCGGTCAAGCAGCTCCAGGCGCAGTTTCGCCACATGGTTGCCAGACAGTTCGAGGTATTCGTCCGGGATCGCCAGCTTCGCCGCGATCTCTCTGATAGGAAGTAGATCGGATTGCATATACGCCTTCCATTGTAGACCGTAAGTCGTTGTATAGCAATAGGATGACTGGTCTATCCAGATAGCGGACCATTTCGGTCTATATATAAACTCGTGCGCACCTTTGAATTGTTAGGAGGTTGTGATAAAGTGATGGTCGTGCCGAAAGTAACATTTCTGCCGTCGCAGGAGACGGTTGAGTTTGAGTTGGGGAGTCTGCCGTATAAAGAACACGGGTTGCGCGGATCTCTGCTGGACATTGCGCTGAACTTCGGACTTCATCTGGAGCACGCCTGTGGCGGCAATTGCGCGTGCACAACATGTCACGTGGTGGTGAAAGAAGGCGAGCACAATCTGTCGCCAATGCAGGAGGACGAAGCGGACCGGTTAGACATGGCCGCCGACCTGACCCTGCATAGCCGCCTCGGTTGCCAATGCGTGGTGAAGGGCGATGTGGTGGTGGAGATTCCGGCGTGGAATCGCAATTACATCAGCGAGGGTGGGGCTTCGATCCTGGGCGACGCGATTCCTTCTGCAAAGCGATAAAGAAGCGACAAAAAAGCGTGGTGGGGTTGTCCTCCCGCGCAAAGAGCCCACGGCGTAAGCAGTGGAGTTGCCGACACCCTTCACTACTCCCGATGGCGCACCGGATTTTTCAAAAGCGCGGCGTGTGTAGTACAATTTTCGGAGGTTTCCTTGGGTCGCCAGTCTGGTTTGCCCTGCTGGGCGAATGTGATCTGAACCGGCCCGATTCAGACCCGAACAGAAGACAGTGCCCGGTCGGCGCCCGAAGTGTCTTTGGCAAACGGCGCTGGACCGCTGGTACTTCTCGAAAAATTTCCGAACCCTTTTGTAGCAACTAAGCGTCTGTTGAGACGAGAAAGGAGATGGCATGATTACTGTGATCAACCGGATCGTGGGGATTCTGTATTGCCCCATTTGCACCCGCTACGTCGACGGCGAAGTGGTTCGCAACGGCAAGAAGAAGGCGGTGGTGGTTGCTGGCCAGAAGTGCCCGCGTTGCTCTTCGAGCCTCGACGCGGCGACCGTGGTCAAGTTCCCGCAGGCGGCCTAAGGCTTGCCTGCGGGCTTCGGCCTATTGTTTCGGCCGGGTCTTTTTGCCATAGTAGAAACACGGAAAGCTCAATGAGAAAGAAGGCGCCAAAATCGGAACCGGTTGTCGCCCCGGAAATTCTGGAGCAGGCAAAGCGGGCGGTAGCCACGGACCGGCTGAAAAAGTCCACTCAGTGCGTGGTGTGCGGCGCCGAGGCTTCGCTGGATTTGGTGCCCGATCCTTCGGGTGACGCACCCGAGCGTCTTTGCTGGGTCTGCCGGCGCTTGAAGATTAGCGCCTGGCGCGACAGCGAACAGCAGATCAGCGCTCAGGAATAGAACTCCCTCCCCATTTTCAATCGCAGCGCCTCCTCGTACACATGGCTGGCGGCAGCCACGTCTTCGACCGCCAGGCCGTTCGACTTGAAGATCGTGATGCCCTGCCGGGCAGACCGTTTCACGCTCTGTAACTCCACAACCTTGTCGGCGGCCCAATGGTGCCGGTCCTCGGAAAGCAGCAGGTCGCCGGATTCGATGCGGGACTGTTCGAGCGAGTCGACCGCGATCAGCGACGCCCGGGCGATCAATTCGGAAGGCAACTCCCTTCGGGCGGCCTGATTGGAGCCCGTGGCATTCACGTGCGCCGCGGGAAGTACCCAATCGGCGTCGAGAACCGGGTCTTTGGCGTTGGTGGCCGTGACGACAATGTCCGCTCCCCGCACGGCGGCTTCGGCCGATCCCACCGCTCGAATCGGGAGTCCTGATTCGACTCCGGTCTCTTCGGCGAAGGACTGCCGGCGTTCGGAGGAGCGGCTCCAGACGCGAATCTCCCGCATCTTGCGAACCGTAGAGATGGCTTCGATCTGCGTTCGGGCCTGAAAGCCGCTGCCGATCACGCCCAGCCTCGAGGCATCCGCCGGAGCCATCAGATCGGTGGCATATCCGCTGGCCGCGCCCGTACGGATCTGGCCGAGGTAATTCGCCTCCATGAGCGCCAGTGGCCGCCCATCGTCACTCCGGTAGAGCAGGAAGAAGAACCAGGCCCCATAACGGCGATGGGTTGAATAGATCTTTGTGCCGAAGTAAGGCCCATCGGCGCCGGCCATCTGGTGGAGCACTGCCTCGGACGGCAGAACCAGCCGGCGGCGTGGCTGGTTGACGGCGCTACCGGCCTCGAGGTGCGCGAACACGCTGGCCATCCTGGCAATGGCCACCGGCATCGGGAGCAGGTCCCGGACCTCCTGTTCGGTGAGGTAGAGCATGGCGTATTCACATTGTACGGGGGGTGAACTTTGCATTCTGTTTTTTCGTATGGTAGGCATAGAGCAGCGAATCAGGAGATTTGCGATGTACTGCACGCATTGTGGACGGGAACTCACCGAGGAAGTCCGGTTCTGCCCCTCGTGTGGATGGTCGACGGACCCCAACCAGCCGTCGCCCCAGACGGCGCGGTCCACCAAACGGCTGAGCCGCCCGATGAGCGACAAGAAGATCGCCGGCGTGTGCGCGGGCTTTGCGCGCTACCTGGATGTCGACGTCACCCTGGTACGCATTATCTGGTTGATTGTCGCGCTGGCGTTCGGTACAGGATTCCTGGCCTACCTGGTCGCCTGGATCGCGATGCCGGCCGACTCCGGTGACGCAGCCCTGGCCGCTTGACATTCACAGCGGTTGAGAGTTACTAAACACCGCTGAATCTGTTGGTTGCAGGGTTCGACAGAGGCCTCCCCCTTGACGTAGTGATAACCTCGGGAAGCCATGGCTTGTCAATCGGTATTCCCACACCGCAATCCGCGAGCGGAACAAGCCGTGAAAAAACAGGGACGTTCACCCCGTTTCACGGCCACAAATCGTTGATTCTCCACGAAACGTTGACCGGGAAACGGGGTGGATGTCCCGTTTTTTCACAGCCCCGGAAGCGAGCGGACCCGTCGCCATCAGATCCGCGAGCGGACCCCGGCAACTTTCGGGAACTTCCCGCCCCGTTTGCCGCAATTGCTTTCGAGCAGGCATGATGGAGCGTCAGAAGAGGTAGATGGCACCCCTCGCCCAGAAAAGCGACGAAGAGTTGCTCCGCCTGCTGGAGCGCGGCAATGAAGAAGCCTTCACAACGTTGTATGGCCGCCGACAGGGCGGGGTCTACCGGTTCGCTCTCCAGATGTCGGGAAGCCCGCAGGTCGCCGAGGAAGTGACGCAGGAGGTATTCCTGTCGCTCATCCGGGGCGGGGGCAAGTTCGACGAGTCGCAAGGCTCCCTGCGCTCGTGGCTCTTTGGCGCGGCCCGGAATCAGGTATTGCGGCATCTGGACGGCGGCAGGCGTTATGTGGCGATCGAAGAAACCGACGAAGAAGGAGGGCCGGGCGTGCCGGAACCAGCCGCGCCCGCCCAGGCGCTCGAGGATCTGACCCACGGCGAACTGGTCGAGTCGGTGCGGCAGGCGGTCCTGTCGCTGCCGCCGCACTACCGGGAAGTGGTCGTGCTGTGCGATTTGCAGGAGCTGTCGTATGAAGAAGCAGCGCGTTCTCTCGAGTGCGCGCTGGGTACCGTGCGGTCCCGTCTGAACCGGGGCCGCGCCATGCTGGTGGACAAGTTGCGTGCGTACGCAACCAGTGGGGTGTGAGAGGACCATGCTGGAACGCGACAACGGACAAATTCGCCGCGCGCTCGAAGCGCTGGCGCGCGACATGGAGAATCAGGAAGCGCCGCGGCATGTGAAAGCCGGCTTGCGAATGGCCTTCCGGCAGCGGCATTCCAAGCCAGCGTGGAGGAATCCCTGGTGGATGGCGGCCGCGGCGGCGGTGATTCTGCTGGCTTCGGGGTTACTGCTCCAAAGGAAGGAGCCAGGCGTCGTGGCGCGGGTTCCGGAGCCCGCTCCGGTGGCCGAGACCCCACCCGCGGTGATCCCGGAGAAAGCGGTGACAGCGGAGATCCGGGCCGCCGCTGTCCGGCGGCCGAAGCGGGCGAGGCAAATGGCGCCCAACCCGGCGCCCCGCCGGCAGGAAGTCACGACGGAGTTTATTCCGGTGAACGGCGGGGCCCTTCCGTTTGACCGCGGGCGGCTGATGCGAGTTCGGCTCCCCCGGTCGGCGATGAGCAGTTTTGGCCTGCCCTTTGATGAAGACAGGGCCCAACAGCCCGTGAAAGCGGATGTGCTGGTGGGCGAAGACGGGATGCTGCGCGCGGTGCGCTTTGTGCAGTAACCGCTGACTCGAGTCCACGGCGTAAGCCGTGGGGTGGCGTCCGAGCCGCGACCGGAGCGGACATCTTGATTTTCGCCCATTGCGTAAGCCGTGGGGTTGCCGGCCGAAGGCCGGCCTTGCGGATCGATCGATGGAACAACACAGGAGAGAACACGTGAATCGACGAGTAGTGATCGCAGTTCTGTCGCTGGCCGGCGTGGCCGCGGCTCAAGAAATCCGGCGCGAAGTCCGCGTTCTTCGCCATTCCGAAGTGCAGGCCTCAAGCGCCCCCGTAGTCGCGTCGGGCTTCGGCTTCTTCGCGTCTGAGTTCGGTGAAGGCAAAGCGGTGAAGGGCGCGCCCTATTCAGCCGAAGCCGTCAACGAGTCTGTCCAGACGCTGGCGGATGGCAATCGCATCACGCGGAAGAATACCTCCAAGCTGCACCGCGATGGCGAGGGCCGGACCCGGCGCGAGGAGAGCATCAGCGCCATCGGTCCCTGGGCCTCCGGAAAGAAGCACGAGATGATCTTCATCAACGACCCGGTGGCCAATGTTCATTATTCCGTGGACCCTCAAACCAAAGAAGTACACAAAATCACGCGAAGCGTTTCCTCCTGGTCGCCGGGCCCGCCGGAGGACTTCGCGGTCGCGATCGGCCCCGGACCGGTGATGACTGCGGGAAAGCGAGTTCACATTGAGCAGATCAAGCCGGGTGAGACGCCGGACGTGTTCGATCTGCCGGCGCCGCCCCCTCCGCCAATGCCGGCGATTCCACACGTGGCAGGCGAGGGTGACAACCTGATCTTCTTCGGCGAAGCATCGAACGCCGAGGTGAAGACCGAAGACCTGGGCAAACAGACCATCGAGGGGGTCCTGTGCGAGGGCAAACGGACGACCTCGAAAATCCCCGCCGGCGCTATCGGCAACGAGCAGCCGATTGTCACCACGTCCGAACGCTGGTATTCGTCTGAACTGCAAACGACCGTGATGAGCAAGCGCACCGACCCGCGGATGGGCGAGACCACCTACCGCCTCACCAGTATCAGCCGGGCCGAGCCTCCATCGACCCTGTTCCAGCCGCCGCCCGACTATAAGGTGATCGACGCCGGGTCGCAGCGGATCCGGATCGAAAGGAGTCAGCCCTCGCGGTAAACAAAGGAATCAGGGCGGTTCGCGAAGCTTCAGCTCCGCGGGCCGCTCTGCTGTTTCACCACGCTCATCGCCGTCGCGATGATCCCGCTGATGTCCGCCAGGTTGGCGGGTAGAATGACGGTGTTGGTCTGCTTGGCCAGATTGCCGAACTCCCGCAGGTACTGTTCCGCCACCCGCAGATTCACCGCTTCTAATCCACCCGGTCCGGCGATGGCGTCCGCCACCCTCCGAATGCCTTCGGCTGTCGCGGTAGCCACCGTCAGGATGGCCGACGCCTGGCCTTCCGCCTCGTTGATCTGCTGCGAGCGGCGCGCCTCGGAGGCTTTAATCACCTTCTGTTTCTCGCCCTCGGCCGTGTTCACCGCGGCGTCGCGGCCTCCTTCGGAGGTCAGGATGACGGCGCGTTTTTCCCGCTCGGCCCGCATCTGCTTTTCCATCGCGGCGAGCACATCCTGCGGCGGCGTGATGTTCTTGATCTCGTAGCGCAGCACTTTGACGCCCCAGGGCTCGGAGGCCTTGTCGAGTTCGCTCACCACCGATGTGTTGATGTTGGTCCGCTCCTCGAACGTGCGGTCGAGTTCGATCTTGCCCATCTCGCTGCGCAGCGTCGTCTGCGCCAGTTGCACGATGGCAAACACGTAGTCCTGAATCCCGTAGGAGGCGCGTTCCGGATTGAGCACCTTTAGATAAAGAACGCCGTCCACGGCCACTTGCACGTTGTCCCGGGTGATACAAACCTGTTCGGGGATGTCGATGGACTGTTCTTTCAGCGAGAGCTTGTACCGGATCACATCCAAAAAGGGAATGAGGATGTGGAATCCCGCGTCGAGCGTCCCAGCGAACCGGCCCAGCCGCTCGACGAGAAAAGCGCTCTGCTGCGGGACCACGATCGCCGTCTTGGCGACAATGATCACTAACAGCAGAATCAGTCCGACAATAACCAGCAGTCCTCCGTCCATGGGTGTCCTCCTAATCGGCGCGAACGAATAGTGTGAGGCCTTCGACACGCTCGACGCGGCATCGCTGGCGGTTGGCGATCGGCGCCGGTCCGGCGTTGCGCGCGCTCCATGTCGTGCCGCGCAATTCCACTTTTCCCGAGCCGCCGCCCGCAATATCTTGACTGGCCAGGGCCAGTTCTCCGACCAGTGTGTCTACGGGCATCCCCGGTCCGGCCGGCGTGAAGCGCTCTTTCAGGGGTCTACGGAAGAACAGGATGGCAAGGATGGAGAGGCCGCAGAAGGCCAAGCCCTCCGCCCAGAGTGAAGCCAGCAGGCCGCTGGCCGCCAGCGCGCCCGTCACGATCGCGCCACAGCCGAAAAACAGGAGGAAGAACCCGCCGGGCGTCAACACTTCCGCCAGCAGCAGCACCAAGCCTGCCAGCATCCAGATCCACCACTGCATCGCTCCTCCTGAGGAGCTATCAGTATATCGAACCGAATCAGGAAGCGCGCCGCAAAAAGGAGGACTCCAAACGAATCGGCGCCGATTCCTCCAGACGGCGGAGCGACAACCCGCGCCACCAGCGCCGGTACCAGGGCAGCCACATCAGCAGGCGATGCATCCACATTGCGAGCACCTCTGTGTTAGTAGTGTGGTGAGTCTAGGGTTTTTCTCTTACCAAGATGAAACACCGAAACTGACCGCTGGCCTCGGGGATTCCTTCCCGTTTTCCCTAAGGTCTTTGAGTAGCGGCGCCGGTGGCGCCGGCGCCGCGCAAACAGGGCCGACCTTAGAAGATGATTCTGCCGGCGAACTGCACCTGCCGGGGCAAGTTCGATTGCGTGTGGTAATTGGCGATCTGGCCAAAGCAGGACTTCGACGTAGTCGCGCAATTACCCGTCGAGCCGTACCACTGCGGCGTGTTGAACGCGTTGACCCAGTTGTTGATGAACTGGAACTTGAACCGCTCGGTGATCCGGAAGTTCTTCATGATCCCCAGGTCGAAGCTGTGGACCGGAGGCTCGCGAAGGCGGCCCGTGGCGGACGACCAGCGCCGCGGGCGAAACGGATCGGTGTTCAGCGTGTAGGCGGCGCGATTGATCCACTGGTCGAGGCGCTGGCCGCCAGGGACATCGTTGGGATCGGCCCCGGGTACCGGGATGGTGTCCGCCCCAAGTTGGAAGGGTCTCCCGCTCTGGATCCGGATCATCCAGTTGATCTGCCACCCTCCGACAATGTGATCCAGCCAGGCCGGCATGCCGGTGGCCATCCACCGGTTTCTGCCCCACGGCATCTCCCAACTGCCGTTGGGAACAAACACCTGCGGCAGGTCATACTGGTCCACCGTCTTCTCCAGGAAGTTGTCGAACGGGTTTTGATACCCGTAGTGGCCCAGTTTCTTGGAAACGGTGTAGGCCAAGCTCATGCTAAGACCGTGGCTGAACCGCTTCGTCACCTGCGTCTGCAGGCCATCGTAGCGGGAGTCGCCGATGGGCGAGTAGCGCATCGTGACGCTGCTGAACTGCGGATACGGCACTTGTAGAGCGCTGTAGGCGATGCGCGCCTGGTTCAAAGAGAATCCGGGGACAAGTCCGGCGAACGGATTGTCCACCTGCCGGTTGAGCACCGACGTGCCCTGGATGAACAGCGATTCCGGGTAGATGTTGAGAGGGCGGTCCACCGGCAAGCGGTCGACCTTGTTCATTGTATACCCTCCACTCACCAACAAGCCCCAGGGCAGTTCGCGCTGAATCTCGAAACTGGCCTGATAGGAGCGTGGTTCGCGAGTGTTCGGGTCGACGTAGTTGATGCCGGTGCCCAGATTTGTGGCCAGTCCCCTACTCGCCTTGGTCACGGGTTGCAGGCCGTTCGGGAACGGGTTATCGATGAGGTTGATCGGGATCTGGTTCGAGTCGTAGAGAACCGACGAAGTGGTCTGGCTGAATCCCGCCGGCTGGCCTGGATCGTACCAGATCGGGCCGAAGAACATGCCGAAGCCGCCGCGGAGCACCGTCTTGCTGTTCAAGGCATACGCAAAGCCGATGCGGGGCCCGAAATTCTTCCGGGTGGCGTCAAACACATTGCGCCCCTGACCGCCCACGCCCGGGAAGGTCAAGCCGCCCACGAGATTGGCGCACGCCGGGCAGTTCTCGACGCCCTTCGCGCTCTTGACCGCCGCCGCCAACGGATTCACTGCTGACCGGTCGAAGATACCCGTCATGGCGTTGTAGCGATCGGTCATCGGACCGGTCCAATCCCACCTCAGTCCAAGGTTGATCTTCAGCTTGGAGGTGACGCTGATGTCATCCTGGACAAAGAACGCCAGGCTCTTGCCCTGCCGCGCCGGGGCGGCGTTGACATCGATCGACGCGCTCCCCACGCCCATCAAGAACGAGGCCACCGAGTCGCCGGAGGAGGGAACGCTGACCTGCGGATCCTGGTTCGTGGCGCCGATGCCGAAGCCAAAGTTCCCCGCGTCATACCCGGCCGCGATGTTGTAGGTGCGCTCCAGGCGGCCCTGGCCGCCGGCCTTCAGGGTGTGCTTGCCCATGATCTTCGACCAGGTGGCGTCGATGTTGTTGATCTGATCCGGCGTGAAGTTACCGGAGCCCTGTCCCGCGCCGCTGAAGGCGCTTCCCCCATACCCCGGGCTCCCGCCAAAACTGAAATACGGGAAATAGGGGGATGCCTGGCCGACAAAGTTGGAGCTGAACCCCAGGTCCTTCGGCGTAACCTCGCCTCGCTTCTGATTGCGATTTGCGGTCAAGTAGCGTTGCAGCCCCGCTCGAACGTTCAGCACGCTCGTTGGTGACAGCGTGCGCGTATAGTCCAGCACCAGGTTGTGATTGGCGCGCGTGAAGGGGAACCCGGTATTGACGTCGGACGCGCCCGGGTAGAATTCGACGTCATACGAGTTGAAATTGTTCCGGATGTAGCGGCCGCTGATCCGGTTTCTCTCGTTGAAGTTCCAGTCGAGCCGTCCGTTGTATTCGCTGAAGTCGGCCTTCGCTGAGCCTCCGGAGGGCAGGTAGTTGGCGGCGCGGGTGATCGGATCGCCCGCCGCGTTCGGGAGCGGGATGTGCTTCCAGAACGCCTTGGCCACCGGGTTGAGCCGACTCGCGGGGACCACGTTCCGGCCGGTGGTGGCGAGGAAGCTTTGCCGGGAGAATTTGCCCGTCGCTGGGTCCTGCGTGATACTCCAGGGGTCGTAAATCAGCACCTGGGCTTTCTGGCCGTTGTTGTTCCACCAGGTGTCGGTGAAATCGCCGTTTCGCTCCGCTTCCGTCGGCACATGGCCGATATAGGATTTCTTGCTGCCGGAGTGCAGCCGCTGCCATCCGGCGTTGAAGAATAGCTTGTTCTTGAACACGGGACCGTTCAATAGGAACCCGTAGGTGTCGAAGTGAACCGGCAACCTCGGTTGTTTTTGAGCGTTTCGCTCGAAGGTGTTGGCCGCCATCGTTACGTTGCGGTTGTAGAAGTAGGTTTCCCCGTGGTAGTCGTTGCCGCCGGACCGGGTAGTGACGTTGACTACGCCGCCCGTGGTGCGCCCGTATTCGGCGCTGTAGGCGCTCGACAGCACTCTCATCTCGGCCACTGATTCCTGGGTCGGGATGGTGCCGTAGAGGCCGCCTTCGTTCCCTCCTCGGTTGGGCACGCCATCGATCAGCATTTCGTTCGACTTGAACTGCCCGCCGCTGATCGAGATCGAGGTCGAGCCCGAGTTGTCGTAGGGAGTAAAGCTCTTCGCATTCGTCGCCACGGTCACGCCGGCGGCCGACCAGACAATCCCCATGATGTTGCGCCCCTGCGAGGGCGTGTTGGACATCCGGACGTTATCAATGACGGCTCCCCGGTCGGCGGTCTCGGTCTCGACCAGGCCGACACGCTCGGAGACCGTGACCGTCTCGGCGATCGTGCCCAACGCCAGGACGAAATTGGCCGTCGGGTTGGAAGCCGCGGCGACAATCACATCCGGCTGAACAGTTCGTTGAAATCCGCTCTTGTTCACAGATACGGTGTACGTGCCGGGAGGCAGAAACCGCACCGTATAGTAGCCTTCCGCTGTAGTCGTTGCCGTGGAGACCGCGCCGGTCTTCACGTTGGCGACGGTAACAGCGGCGTCCGCGATGGGCGCTTGCGTCGGATCGGCAATGCGCCCGCTGATCGACCCCAACGCCGCCCCTTGTCCGTAGGCGCCATCGGCGATCAGAAGTAGTCCCGCCACGCTCAAGAGGAGCGCGACGCCAAACCCCGCCCGGAAGCTTTGCATTTGTTTCTCCCTGCGGGCCACCGCCCGCGGACGGACGCCTCTAGGGCGCAGTCAGCGGGCTCAAACTCACTATAGCCCCCCCCGGATTCCAGTTCAATGGTCGAACTCGCCGGCTACTTCTCGAGAGTCTCCGGGCCCTTCATCAGATACGCAGTGCGATGGGAGGACCCGGGCTCCCGCAGGATCGACAGGCCGCGTGAAGCCTTCGAAAGGTCGGGCGGACGCCACGGGGATGCCTGCTCGATCGTGAGCCTGCCATCCGCTCCCGACAGCCGGATGGTGCGCGAGCCTCCAAACACCAGAGAGGCGTCGGTTCCGGAGTTCTCGATGCGTATGTCGCCTGAGGAGGCCGCATCGAGAAGGCGGGCTTCCGGGAGTGCGTTCGCATCCGTCGGCTTCCACACATACTCCATCCAGCGGCCATCGGAGCCGGAGAATACGGCCCGCACGGCGGCGGTTTCCAACACCGCGTCGCCAACGCCATCGCCGTCGAAATCCCACCGATAGGCCACGGCCTGACCACGCCGTATGGGCAAGGCAAAGAATCTTCGTTCAAGGCTGGCCGCGCCCGTCACGACGATACGTACTTCGTGAGGTTCCGGAGCGATCCCCCGCGCCAACCTGAGGGAGACTTCGCGTTCCATGGCCGGTCCGACGCTGACATCGAGCGCCGCCGGCGTCACCTCGATGCCGTTTGCTTCGATCGCGAGATGGAAATTGCGGATCTCGCCGTCGTTGTTGCGCACGAGAAGCGTGAGGCGACGCCCGGCGCGAGGGTCGAAGGTGACCAGTGGCGGGTCGAGTGCCGCGGTCCGGTCCGCCGCGTGAAACGTGACAGGGTCGCGAAGGCGTGCGACGGCGGGTTCCAGGGCCTGGACGCGGGCATGAGCCAAGTGCTCTCCGTCGGCTTCGACAGTCAAGACCGTGAATTCGCCATGCGCGGTACGGGGCGAAGGCGTGACTTCGAACTCCGCGCTCAACGCCTCCACGGCGCGTTGGTGCACGCTCCAATCCGGCGGCGCGAGGAGGCGCAGGCGGCCGGCCAGGTCGGCCGATGATGCGCTGACCAGGACGCGGTTCGCCCGCCCCAACAGCAGTCTCGGCTTCTCGCCGAAGAACGCCGACTGCTCGGGTGCTTTGATGGCGATGCCAATTCGTACCTTTCGCTGTGGCCCCTCGCCGCTGGGAATGTTCAATCCGGCGGTTGAGGTGGCGGCATCCCACTCGAAATCGGCCGGGTGCCCCTTCGCAATTAAGGGGCCGGCGGGGCGCTCCGACAACTGCAACACCAGTTTGGACGCCACCGGTGCGTAGAACTCGAACGACAGCACCCCATTTTCCCATTCCACCGCGTGCAGTTCAGCCGTTGCGTAAACAATGCGGTCCCTGGCCGCCATGCCCTGGCAATCCTCGCAGACTCCCGAATCACGAAGCGGAATGTTCACGGGCAGCCACATCGATTCACCCGCGGGGACCTGCACGAGGGGGATGCGGACGAAACCGCCCGCCGCGCCGTCGGCTGCGCGAAGGGCTTGGGTGATGGATCCGGCAGTGGGATTGGCGACGCGCACGAGCGACCACCCTTCGGCGTTTGCCAACTGGACCGCGCCCAGGCGGGACGGCGGAAGGCGCCGCCGCTTCAGCGACGGCAGCATCCGGCCCCAGGTCCGCAGCATCGCCGTCTCGCGCCGCAACAGGTGCGCGCCCGCCGATTCGATTCCGGCCGGGGTTACCACGCCCCTTCGCAACACGGGAGACAGGACATCCTCCACGTCTGTCCAGATCAGGGCGGCATCCCCTCTCGCAATGCCCTGGTGAGCCTGGAGCAACGCCTTGGGATCTGTCGCCGAGACAATGGTGACCCGGTCGGGCGGCCTCAAGTTCGGTGGGCCGCCATGCCAGAACAGGATGGGTTTCTTCGAGTGCGCGGCCAGCAGAGTGCGGTCCGACTCGGGTGCGGAGCGAATCCACGCCCGCAGATCGAGGCGGTCCAGCAAGGCGAGGAATCCCGGCAGGTCGCCGCGCGGGTCCGCCGGCGGCCGGTTCGCCGGTACGGAGAACGCAATCGTCCGGACCCCGATGTTCTTCATCCAGACCAACTCCCGTTCCCAAAAAGAACGCGGGAAGGCCCCAAAGGGGAACTCCACAGCTTGGAGGAATTCGGGTTCGCCGCCGAAAGCGGCCGCCGGCCGCGGGCACAACAGCCCCACCGTCGCGATAATCAGGGCCAGACGGCGAAACGTGTCGCTCACGCTCAGAATCGGGCGCTCTTGCGAACGCGGAAGTCTTCGACTAGAGGCATCCGGACAACCCGGCACATTTCAAATAGACGTGACCGGGCCCTGGAACCGATACGTTCCGAGAGCGTTGTTCTCGAATAAAGTTTGCCGCCCGTTCCTTCGCCCGGGGTCTCGGCGTCCGGGTCGCTCAGGTTCGTGGTGGCGATCAACGGTTTCCGGTTATTGCAGCGATGCGTAATGATCGAGGTGACCGTGTCCTCCACCCAGTCCGTTACCCGGTGGGCGCCGAGGTCGTCGAGCATCAGCAGTTCCGTCTCCAGAGCGAAGGTGTAGGCCTCCTTTGCGCTCGAATGAGAAGTCGGGTCGTATCCCGCGCGGATGCGATCGAGCAGCGTCTGATAGTCGAAGAAATAGCCTTCAAAGCCCCGGCCCAGCAGCATCCGGAGCGCTGCCACGGCGAGGTGCGTCTTCCCCGTCCCCGGTTCTCCGATCAGCAGGAGGCCGGGTTTCTTGTCGCTGGGGTAATCGCGGACAAACGACTTTACCGTGAGCATGACGCTGGCAAGGCCGCTGCGCGCCACGGGATTGTCATCCGGCAGTTTGAAGTTGTCAAAGGACGCCTGCTGGTAGAGGACCGGGATGCCGGCGTTCACCTCCAGCCGTTTCATTCGCTCGGCATACTGGCAGTCGCAACGCTCGGCGCCCGAGATCTCGTCGCGTTCCACGATCTTCCACCCGGTACCGCCGCAGACTGGACACATACGCGCCTACTCAATAGTAGCCAGGATTTCGCCCGCGTTCACGCTGGCGCCAGGCTTTACCGCAAGGGAGGTGAGGCGGCCGGCCTTGGGCGATTTCATCTCGTTCTGCATCTTCATCGCCTCCACCACCACAACTCCCTGGCCGGCTTCAACCGTATCGCCTTCCGCTACCAGAACCCGGACGACTTTCCCCGGCATGGGCGCTCTCAAATCCTGACTGCCTTGGGCGGGACGCCCCGTCGCGCCGGCGATGAACTGTCGCGGGTCGATCACATTGACCGCGTAACGGTTCCCCGCGATCACGACGATGGGGCCTTCGAGCGTATGTTCGACACGGGCCTCCAGGCTCCGCCCGCCGATCAGAACCGAATACAGGCTCGGCTCCACCTGTTCGACGGAGGCCTCCAGCGGCTCTCCGGATTCGAGGACGAACTGCAGGCTCCCATCCCGCTCCGTCCACTCCAGGCGGTCCCGCCGGCCGTTGATTTCCACGATGCGCTTCATCGCAGCATTCGCTCCCTGCCTTCGTCGCGCCAGCGGCTGTCCGGCCTGGCAATGTCCGGGCGAGCAGCCCCGTTTCGGCTTTCGTGAAGAGAGGCGACCAGGGCCGCGACCGCTTCGAGGGTCGCCGTGTCCGGTATGGCGCGCTTTCCGCGGCGTGCGAAGAACTCGTCGATGAATCCCGTGTGCAGACGCCCTGACTGAAACTCCGCGTCCTCCAGAATCTGATGAAAGAATCCGGTGTTGGTTTTGATGCCAGCCACCGAGTATTCCTCCAGCGCCCGGATCATGCGGGCGATCGCCTGTTCACGGTCGATGGCCCAGACCGCCATTTTCGCCAGCAGCGGGTCGTACTCGACCGGCACCGTGAATCCTTCGTAGGCCCCGCTGTCCAATCGCACTCCCGGTCCCGCCGGGCGGCTCAGGTAGGTGATAGTCCCTGGCGAGGGGAAGAACTGGTTGTCGGGATCCTCGGCGTAGATTCGGCATTCGATCGCCGCTCCACGCCAGGAGATCTCCTGTTGGCTGAACGGCAACGCATCGCCTGCCGCGACCTTCAACTGCAGGTGGACCAAGTCCAGCCCAGTCACAAGTTCAGTCACCGGATGCTCCACCTGCAGCCGGGTGTTCATTTCCAGGAAATAGAAGTGGCGATCCTGGTCGACCAGGAACTCCACCGTCCCAGCGTTGTAGTAGCCGGCGGCGCGGGCCGCCCTCACCGCCGCCTGGCCCATCTCCTGGCGCATCCCGGGATAGGCGGCCACCAGCGGCGATGGGCACTCTTCGATTACCTTTTGATGCCGCCGCTGAATGGAGCACTCGCGCTCGCCGAGGTGCACCAGGTTGCCGTGGCGGTCGCCGAGAACCTGGATCTCAATGTGCCGCGGCCGTTCGATCAGCTTTTCAATGTAGACTTCACCGTTGCCGAAGGCGCGCTCCGCTTCGCTCGAAGCATCGCGCAAGGCGGCTTCCAGGCCGCCCGGCGAATCCACGCGCCGCATGCCTTTGCCCCCACCTCCAGCCGCTGCCTTCAGCATCACCGGATATCCACACTCGGCGGCAATCCTCCGGGCATCGTCCGGATCCGAGACGCCTTGCTCGTTTCCTGGGACAACGGGCACTCCCGCGGATCTTGCCAGGCGGCGGGCTTCGGTTTTCGACCCCATCGACCGGATGGATTCGGGTGATGGACCGATGAAGACGATCCCGGCCTCGCCGCAGGCCTCGGCAAATGCCGCATTCTCACTTAGGAACCCGTAGCCGGGGTGGATGGCGTCCGCTTTCCTTTGCCCAGCCGCGTCGAGAATCCGGTCGATGCGCAGGTAGCTTTCCGCCGATGGGGCAGGCCCAATGGGAACCGCCTCATCCGCCATTCGTACGTGCAACGCCGTCCGGTCAACCTCGGAATACACCGCTACGGAAGGGATGCGAAGTTCCTTGAGTGCCCGGATCACACGAACGGCAATCTCTCCCCGGTTGGCCACCAGAACTTTTCGAAACATGGAAACTCTGATTGTAACCTGACGGCGAAAACCATCGGCAAGTCGCAAAATCCTTTGACATTCGGCCGTTTCTGTGGTTTCATAACGATACATGAGGTTCGTGTCTCCGCATCGCTAGTCGCATGTATCCTGGACGCAAGTTTTCTCCCCCTCCCCGTAAGCAAGGCCGTCGAGATAACGTAAATGAAGGAATACGCGCCAAAGAAGTGCGTGCCGTGTTCCCTGACGGCGTTACGGAAATCATGCCCACACAGGTTGCGCTGAAGCGCGCGCAGGAACTGGGGCTTGACCTGGTTGTCGTAGCGCCTACCGCTGTTCCGCCGGTGGCCAAGGCCGTCGATTGGGGACACTACCA
The DNA here is from genome assembly GCA_046160045.1 of Bryobacteraceae bacterium. Classification (GTDB taxonomy): domain Bacteria; phylum Acidobacteriota; class Terriglobia; order Bryobacterales; family Bryobacteraceae; genus CAZGUX01. The sequence goes on along the minus strand of JBJXGR010000373.1, from coordinate 8,891 downwards.
ATACGAGCAGAAGAAGAAGGCTCACGAAGCCAAGAAGAAACAACACGTTGTCCAGGTGAAGGAACTCAAGTTCCGCCCCAACACCGACGACCACGACTACGACTTCAAAAAGAACCACGCGATCCGGTTTCTCAAGGACGGAAACCGGGTAAAGGCGGTGGTTCAGTTCCGCGGCCGCGAAATCGCCCACGCCGACCTCGGCAAAAAGCTGCTCGAGCGCTTCGCGGCGGATCTCTCGACGTTCGGCACCATGGAAAGCATGCCGCGGTTGGAGGGCAGGAATGCCCACATTCTGATCAGCCCGGTCAAGAGCGCCAAACCTGTCTGATTCCGAACGGTTGAAGCGCTGCCTGGGGTTTCTTCCCTCTTCCGTAGTCTTCCACTCAGGAGCGGGACCGGGGCTGAACTGTTAGGTTTTTTGTCTATGCACAAGGGCGATAAAAAGATAATTGCCGTCGTCGGCGATTTGCTGTTCATGGCGAAGATCAACGAGGCCGCCAAGCGGGCTGGCATGCCCGTCGAGTACGTCACTGCCGAAAAAGACGTGCTTGAGAAGGCCAAGGCCAAGCCGACGCTGATCATTCTCGACCTGAATCTGGAGTCCTCCCACCCGCTCGAGTTGGTGCAGAAACTGAAGGCAAGCGCGGAGACCCGCGGTGTGAGCCTGATCGGGTATCTGTCGCACGTGCAGGGGGAGTTGAAGCTCAAGGCCCAGGACGCCGGCTGCGACCAGGTCATGCCGCGGTCGGCCTTTTCGGTGAACCTGCCGCAGATCCTCAGGCGCCACGTGGGCATGATCTGACCCCCCTTTCTCCCGGCGCCGGCCCGCGCTAGCGTCAAATCGGAGAAAAACTCCGATGAACTCCGGGACTTCCCAACCAGGACCGCTCCGGCTGGCCTTACTTGCCGGAATCGTCATCGCCCTGCTGTTCGTCCTGTTCGGCCTACCTCTGCCGGCGACTTTGCCGAAAACCAACCTGTTGACCGGCGCCCATGCTCCCGAATCCGTCACCGCCCTGTTCGCCCGATCCTGCCAGGACTGTCACTCCGACAACACGGTGTGGCCCTGGTATGACCGAGTGGCGCCCTTGCGGTGGTACATGAAGCGGGATGTGGAACGGGCCCGCGTGGCCCTCAACCTCTCCGCCTGGGAAAGCTACCCGAAGGAGCGTCAGATTGAGTATCTGAAGACGTTCGACCTGGTCGCGCGAAAGCACCAGATGCCTCCTCCGGCTTATATTCTTGGCCATCGCTATCAGGGCCTTTCCGAGAAAGACCACCAGTTGCTCGACGAGTGGACACGGAAGGAGGGCGAACGGCTGATGGCGGCGAGGTGACCGGGGCGAAATTCGCGGCCTTCCGCATTATGATTAGGTTTGATGCCGCGATACGCCGCAGTCGACATTGGCAGCAACTCGGTGCGCATGGAGGTGGCCGAGATCAGCCCGCCCGAGAATGGCAGGACTCCGGCGGTGCGGATACTGGCTTCGGACCGCGAGGTCACCCGCCTCGGTGAAGGCGTTTTCCGTGCCGGGCGGGTCTCGCCCGAGGCCATGGCGCTCACCGGCGAGGTGCTCGCGCGGTTCGCCAAAACCCACCAGCGTTTCGACCTCGATGGCATCCGTGTGGTGGCCACAAGCGCGATCCGTGACGCGCGCAATCAGGAGGAATTCCTGACGTTCGCCTCGCGAGCCATCGGCGCCCGCGTGGAAGTGATTTCCGGCGCCGAGGAGGCCCGGCTGATCCATCTGGGAGTGCAACTACGGTGGCCGCACACCGGCAAGCGAGTGCTCATCGTCGACATCGGCGGCGGCAGCGCCGAGTTGATACTCGGCGATCGCGGCTCTTTGGGCGATGCCTATTCCAAACCACTGGGCGCTGTCCGCCTGACCGAGATGTTCCTGAAGACGGACCCGCCCGCGCCCGCCGAGTTAGATCGCCTCCGCGTCTACATCGACCAGAAGCTGGCCCGTCCCGTGGAGACAATAGGCCGCGCTCCCATCGACCGCGTGATCGCCACCTCCGCGTCGGCGAACGCCGTTGTGTGCGCGGTAAACCGCCTGCCTCGAACGCAGCGCGAGAAGGCCGACCGCATGCGGGCTTCCCTTAAGCAGATTCGCAAGCTCTTCAAGCAGGTCGCCTCATTGAGTCTTGACCGCCGGCGCGGCATCACGGGAATCGGGCCGAAGCGGGCGGAGATCATCATTCCCGGCGTTACGGTTCTGCTGCGGACCCTGGAATCCTTTCGCCAGCCGACGCTTTACTACTCAGCGGGCGGGCTGCGCGATGGGATCGTCGCCGACCTGTTTGCCCGCGGCGTCGGCCGCGAGTTGTCGATGCTCGCCAGGGACCAGCGGAAGATCGTCGAACAGCTTGCGCGGCATTATGGTGTGGAATTGCCCCATGCCCGGAAAGTGGCGGAGCTCTCGCATTCCCTATTCGTCGAAGCCGCGCCGCTTCACGGCCTGCCTCGGGCGTACGGCAAACTCCTGCAGGCTGCAGCGCTGCTTAAGGACGTGGGACACTACGTCAGCGACACCCGGCACCACCGGCACTCCTATTATCTGATCGCCAATTCACCACTGGCCGGGTTTACGGCGATCGAACGTGAGTTCATCGCCAACCTCTGCCGGTACCACCGCAAGTCCGTTCCCACGACGTTTCATCCAACGTTTGCGGCGCTGCCTGCCGAAGAACAGGAAGCGGTTCGCAAGCTCGTTCCTCTGCTGCGGATCGCCGACGCGCTCGACCGGGCGCAGAAACAGACCGTCCGCGGCGTCCGCTGCCTTCTCAACGGGGATTCCGTCGAGGTGTCGGTGGACTCCGGCTCCGATGCGGGCATCGAACTATGGGCAGCGGAGCAAAACCGCGAGGTGTTCCAGGAGGTCTTCGGACGGTCGCTCACCTTCAGGAGGAGCGCGTGAAAGCCACGCTCCCGCTGCCTGAATTCGCGGCTCGGCAGGCCCGCGCGCTGCTGACGAATCTTGTCCGCCAGATCGAGCGCACCCTGGACAAGCCGGATGCGGACGCAATCCACGATCTGCGGGTTGCCGTACGACGCTTCTCGCAATGCCTCGACGTGTTCCAGGATCTCTTTCCCCGCGGCTCGGCCCGGCGAGTGCGGCGGCGCGTCAATCGCCTGCGAAAAAGCGCCGGCATGGCTCGTGATTGCGACATCGCGCTCGAGTATCTCGCGAAGGACCGCGTTCCGGACTCCCGCTCCTTCGCGCGGGAACTGCGCGACGTCCGCAAGCAGGCCTATCGGGAGTTGCTTGCCGTGCTCGAACGAGTGCGCCGCAAGCAGTCGTGGCAGAAATGGCGGAGCCGCCTTGGTATCGGAGACGCGCTGTGAACAAAGACGCCTCGATCCGCTGGCTCGCAACCCGCTCGTCTTCGGCGAACGCGGCGGCGCGGCTTCCGCGCCTCGTCTCCGAGTTCTTCGCGGCGGGCAGGGCCCTGGCCGCCGCCGACTCCGGTCCCGCGCAGGCTCATCTGTTCCGCATTCGCACCAAGCGTATGCGGTATACCCTGGAGCTGTTTCGGTCCTGTTACGGGAGAGGCCTCGGGACGCGGCTGAATTCCTTACGGGAGATTCAACAGTGCCTCGGCGAGATGAACGACTTCGCCACCATCCGGAGGCTTTCGCGCCGCCCCGCGGTGGAGGCCTTTATGGACTCACGGATGGCCTCCAAGATCGACGAGTTCCGCCTGTTGTGGCGCGAACGCTTCGACCGGACAGGCCAGGAGCGGCGGTGGATCACCTACCTGCGGTCTCCCCGTCCAGGCCAGAAACGGAGACCGCCTGTAACTGTTGGATAATGAAAGCATGCGTCAAGGCCGTATTTGCCTGCTCGCACTGGTGTCGATCGCGGCTCCCGCCGCCGACATCCAGGTAGTTGAGCAGATCATCGCCAAAGTGAACGGAGACATCATCACGCGTAGCGACATCGAACGCACGCGCGAGTCGTTGATCGCCGAACTCAGAGAACGGCGGGTCCCTGCCACCCAGGTGACCCAACTCCTGAAGGACCGCGAGAATACCGCCCTTCGCGACGAGATCGACCGCCTGCTTCTGGTTCAAAAGGGCAAGGAGCTCAGCATCAACGTCGATCCGGAGATCACGCGCCAGTTGGCCGAGATCCAGTTGAACGCGAAGATCAGCGACACCGACAAGTTTCACCAGTATATTCGCGAGAACTCGGGCATGACGTTCGAGGATTTCAAAGCGCAGATGAAGAACCAGCGGCTGACCCAACGCGTCATCCAGCAGGAAGTGGGGAGCCGCATCAACATCCCGAAAACCGAACTTCAGAAATACTACGAAGAGCACAAGGCCGAGTTCATTCGCAAGGAGCAGGTCTTCCTGCGAGAGATCTTCCTGTCGATCGAAGGCAAGAAACCGGCGGAGATCGCCGCGATCGAGAAGAAGGCCAACACGCTGGTGGCCCGCGCCCGAAAAGGCGAGAAGTTTACCGAATTGGCCCGCGACAACTCCGATAGCGAAAGCGCGAAGAACTTCGGCGAAATCGGCTGGTTCAAGAAGGGCGAATTGCGGGCCGATGTAGAGAAACTGGTGTTTGCGGAGAAACGAGGCTTTGTCAGCGATCCGATCAAGACCGATCGTGGGTTCCTGATCATTCGCCTCGAGGAGAGGCACGAGACCGGTCAGGCGGCGTTTGCCGAAGTGGAGAACGAGGTCATGGAGCGGTTATATACCCCGCGCATGGAACCCCGGGTTCGGGAGTATCTGACGAAACTGCGCGAGGATGCGTTTCTCGAGATTCGCGAAGGCTACATCGACGCCGGTGCGGCCCCGAACAAGGATACCGCCTGGAAGGATCCGGCCCAACTGAAGCCGGAGACGGTGACTAAGGCGGAAGTGGCCGCCTCGCGCAAGAAGAAGTTGCTGTGGGTTCTGCCGAGCCCGTGGGGCAGTTCGCACAAGCCCGCCGCCGCCGGCTCACAAACACCCGCCGCAGCGGCCCCTGTGCCGCCCGCGCCGGCGAAGAACTGACCCCGGCCCGGTTCCGCGAGCAAAAGCGAATGAAGTCTCCTTTCATCAGGGAAATGGAACCCAACCAGGTCGTCCATACGACGTTCCTGGTTCAAAACAAGGATGTCCGCCAGAAGAAATCAGGCGATCCGTACTTGTCTCTGAGTCTGACGGACCGGACAGGCGACCTCGACGCCAAGATGTGGGACAACGTAGGGGAAGTGATGGAGACGTTTAGCCGCGACGACTTCATCAAGGTGAAGGGCCAGTTGCTGATATTCAACAACCGCCCTCAGCTCACCATTCACAAATTGCAGCGTGTCGCCGAAGAAGAAGTCGACTTTGCCGACTACTTTCCCGCCTCCGAACGAAACCCCGACGAGATGCTCGCGGAATTGCGCGGCATCATCGGTGCGATCGGCAATCCTCACCTGAAGGCTCTGCTTACGGCGATGTTCGACGATCCCGAGATCGCGCGTCGCTTCAAGATCGCCCCGGCAGCCAAGAGCATCCATCACGCGTTTCTCGGCGGCCTGATCGAGCATGTGCTCTCCCTCTGCTCGCTCGGCCGTATGGCTGCCAGCCACTACCGGAGCGTCGATCTCGACCTGCTGCTCACCGGTATCATACTGCACGATCTGGGTAAGATCTACGAGTTGAATTACGATCGCGGCTTTGGCTATTCCACGGAAGGTCAACTGCTCGGTCACCTGATGATCGCGTTGCGCCTGGTCGGTGAGAAACTCGCCGCCATTCCCGGCTTTCCGCCGAAACTGCGAAACTTGGTCGAGCATCTCATCGTGAGCCACCACGGCCACCTCGAGTTCGGTTCGCCCAAAATTCCTCTCTTTGCCGAGGCGCTGCTGCTGCACCATCTCGACGACATGGATTCGAAGATGGAGTGCGCGCGTGCGCTCATCGAGCGGGATCGCCTGGTGGAAGGCGACTTCACCGGTTACCATTCCGCGCTCGAGCGATCGCTGCTGAAGAAGAATCATTACCTGGACGATGAACCGAAAGCCCCGCCCCCCGCGGAGCCCCGCCCTCCGGCAGCGAATGGAAGCCAGTCGCCCGCCAAGCCCGCGCCCAAACACGTCAGCGCTTTCGCCGAGAAGTTGATGAGCGCCACGCGGCAGCTACCGGGCCCTACCGGAGACTGAAGTATGCCGCGCGATGTGCCGCCACCGCTGGAGATGATGTGCTTGAACGCCCTCTGGACTTTGGGTGAGGCGAATGTGGCGGACGTGCGCCGCCAGGTCTCCGAGTCGAGACCGCTCGCCTACACCACCATCATGACGCTGCTCGAACGGCTGGCGCGCAAGGGGGTGGTCTCCCGAAGAAAGGTCGGCCGGGCGTTCTTCTACACACCGGCCGTCAATCGGGATCTGCTCCAGCGCGCGGCTCTGCGCCAGTTTGTGGAGAGCTTCTTTGATGGATCCGAAGCCAAACTCGCCGGCTTTCTCGCCCAGGGCGAGTTGGCCCCGCCGGCGGCTGCCCCCAATGGCGCGGCCCCCACGGACGAGCCTCTCGATACCTCCTTGCTGTAACGCCGTGATCCCGTTCCGCGCGTGTTAGCATTCTCTTTGGATGACGTCCCGCACCGTCTATCAGGTTCTTGGCGAAACGGTGGGCCGGTACGGACCCCGCGAGGCTCTCTTTCAGCCCTACCCTGAGGGCGGCCGGCGGAAGTACAGGACCTGGACGTGGGCGGAGGTTCAGCGCGCGGCCGAGGAAATTGCCGCCGGCCTGCGCACCCTGGGTGTCGCCAAGGGCGACATCGTGGCCCTGAATTCGGAGACGCGGGCCGAGTTCTACCTCGCCGATCTGGGCATTCTGACCAACGGATCGGTCGCCGCCGCGCTGTATTCCAGTTATCCCGTGCCGGATTTGCTCCGGACCGTCGCCGCCTGTGACGCGCGAGTGCTGTTCGTCGAGGATCCGAAAACGTTCCAGTCGATGCGGGAGGCCTCCGTGGAGCGGTTTGTCCTGCTCACCGGCGAGGCGGACGGCGCGCTCTCGTTGGACGAGTTGCGGCGCCGCGGCCGTGAGGCCCTGGCAGGCGATCCCGGTTTGCTGGCCCGCATCCTGGGCGAGTACTCGTCTCAGGACGACGCGATTCTCTATCTGACCTCCGGGGCAACCGGCGAGCCGAAAATGGCGATGGTCACGCACGCGTCCATTTCCGCCAACGTCGACATGGGCCCCGCCGCCGTCACACTCGGGCCTGACGATTGCACCGTGGCCTGGCTGCCATCGGCCCACATCGCTCAGCGCATCGGGATTGAGATGCTGCCCATCCGAACGGGGACGCCGGTCTACTTCGCGGAGAGCCTGATGAAACTGCCGCAGGACATCAAGGCGGTGAAGCCGACGTTCTTTCTTGCCCCGCCGCGCATGTGGGAGCGCGTCTATACTTCGATGTCGGCCGAGATCAACCGCAAGCCCAAGGCGGTACGCACCGTGTTTTATGCCGCGCTGGGCATGGCCCTCGAAGCGTCCCGGCGCCGCGCGGATGGAAAGCGCGTTCCCTGGTACTTTCAAGGCCCGCTCAAACTTGCCGACAAGCTGATGTTCCGAAGGATTCGCGAGCGATTCGGCGGGCGCATGCGGCTTCCCGTCTCCGGCGCCGCCCCCTTGGGTAAGGATTTGGCCGCATTCTATGACGCGATCGGCATGCCCCTCGTGGAGGGCTACGGGCTTACCGAGGGCGGCGTCGTGTGCCTGAATCCTCCCGAACGGTTGAAGATCGGCAGCATCGGCAAACCGCTTCCGCACGCCCGCCTGTCGCTGGGCGAGGACAACGAACTGCTGGTCTCGAGCCCGACGCTGTTCTCGCGCTATTACAAGGATCCGGCCGGTACCGATGCCGTTCTTCGCAACGGCGTGCTACGGACCGGCGACATCGCCCATATCGACGAGGAAGGCTACATCTTCATTACCGGCCGCAAGAAGGAGATGATTGTCGCCTCGAACGGAAAGAAAGTGTACCCGTCACGCGTGGAGAACTTGTTCAAGGTGGAGCCGCTGATCAGCCAGGTCCTCCTCATCGGCGACCGTTTGCCGTACATGACGGCGTTGTTCACCATCAATCCCCAAGTGGCCGAAACGCTCGAAGGCATGAACGGACTGCGCGGGCGTCCGCTGCCGGAGGTGGTGAATGCAGAACCGGTCGTTCGCGAAGTGCGCCGCGTGGTCAAACGGGTGAACCAGCATCTCGCCCCCTTCGAGCAGATCCGCAAGTGGCGTTTGCTCGAACGCGAGTTCACGATCGAGCACGGCGAACTGACGGCGACGATGAAGCTGAGGCGCGCCAAGGCGATCGAGAACTTCAAGTCCCAGATCGACGAGCTCTACGCAGGGCACGAAGAGTGACTGCCTCTTCTCTACTTGATTTGAGTGGCGTACCCCGGCAGCACGAGAAGGCACGATCGGTAGCTGTGAGGAAGGGCTTCTCAACCTTCATTCCATCGATGAGAATGAAGGAGTTTCCAGATGGGGCGCTCACGGGAACCCAAATTACAAGGAGTATGAAGCCTGATCTCTTTTGGATCCCCGGTCCAGGGCGAGGACGTCTTGCCATAGCAGCGCGTCCGCGGGGAGGCGATTGGCTCGAAGACGAGGCGCGTGACTGGCGCTTGGCCGGCATTGACGAGGTAGTGTCCCTTCTCGAGGAACAGGAGGCTATCACCTTGGGCTTGGACGAGGAGCGTCACACCGCGGAAGCAAGCGGTATGCGCTTTCTCTCCTTTCCAATCGCTGACCGTGGGGTGCCGGGCTCAATGGAGGCCGCGGTCTCGCTGCTACGAGACATTAGTGAGCAGTTGGCCGAGGGCAAGCAGGTTGCGATTCATTGCCGGCAGGGTATCGGCCGTTCAGGTCTGGTCGCTTCGGGCGTGCT
>JBJXGR010000372.1:0-16581 GCA_046160045.1 Bryobacteraceae bacterium | reverse complement strand
CGGCGAGCATCCTTTCATGATATGAACTCGCCAGGAGCGGTTCACCCCCGGTTTCGGCTCGGCTTCCAGGGCGAGAGGTCTGAACCTACCGGATTCCGGGACCGAATTCGAAATGTTTGCGCGTCCCATTTACGAGGTCACGGTTTCCTTCGGCCGGCCGATCCGGCTCAGCACCGACGGAATCACGATCATGTTCAACAGAGTCGAGGTGAACAGCCCGGAGAGAATGACCACGGCCATCGGTGCCTGGATCTCGCTTCCTGGCTTGCCGGCCCCCAGCGCGACGGGAATCAACGCCAGCCCGGCCGCGAGCGCCGTCATCAGGATTGGGGAGACCCGTTCCGAGGCTCCACGCAGGACGGCCCTCCGGAGGTCAGTTTCTCCCTCCACCTCCATCAGATGCCGGACGTGGGAAACCAGCATAATCCCATTGCGAGTTGCGATGCCGAACAGAGTGATGAAGCCAATGATAGATGCCACCGAGAGGATCCCGCCCGAGAGGAAGACGCCGGCCACACCTCCCACGAGCGCAAACGGCAGGTTGAGCATGATCACCAGGGCATCCTGGAAGCTCTTGAATGCGGTCATCAGGATCAGCACTATGCCCACGATCACGAAGCCGCTCAGCAGCAGGAGCCGGTTGGACGCGCTCGCTTCGTTCTCAAACTGGCCGCCGTACTCGACCCGATAGCCCTGCGGGAGAGGGACATTACGAGCTACCTGCTTTTGAATGTCGTTCACAACACTGCGAAGGTCGCGGCCCGCGACGTTGCATTGCACGACGATCTTCCGCTGTACGGCTTCGCGCGTGATGAAGTTTGGCCCGCGATCTTCCCGGATCTCCGCGATTGAACCGATCGGCACGCGCGGGCCCAGCGGAGAATCGATCAAGAGGTCGCGGACCTGACGCACGTGCTCAATGGGTCCGGTTTGAAAGCGCACGATGAGAGGAAAGCTCACCTGCCCTTCCAGGATCTGGCCCACCTCTTTTCCCACGAACGCAGTCTGTACCGTCTCGGCGACCAGGCCCGCCTGCAAACCCAGCCTGGCCGTTAGAACCGGGTCAACCTTGACGCCCAGAGTTGGGATATCCGTTTGCTGATCGGTGGAGAGATCCACCACGCCCGGCACTGCCGCCATCGACGCCTGCACTCGCCTCGCAAGGGATCGGAGTGCAACCAGATCGTCCCCGAAAATCTTCACGGCGATGTTCGCCCTCGTGCCCGAAAGCATGTGGTCGATGCGGTGAGAGATCGGCTGCCCGATCGTGACGTTCATCCCCGGCAGCAGCGTCACCTTTTCGCGAATCTCTTCGAGCACTTTTTGCTTGTTCCGCCCTTTCATCCGCAGATTGACGTCGATCTCGGCCGACTCGACGCCCTGAACATGTTCGTCCATCTCCGCCCGGCCGGTTCTGCGGGCGGTGGAGACTACTTCCGGGACTGAAAGAAGGATGCGCTCCAGCCCATTGCCGAGTTGATCGGATTCGGCCAGGCTTGTGCCAGGCAGTGTGACGGCGCTAAGTGTCAGCGTCCCCTCGTTAAACTCTGGGAGGAAGGCATGACCCAGGAATGGGTAGCTGGCCAGGGCAGTTCCGAGGAGGAGCACGGCGAACGCGATCACGACCATACTGTGATCGATAGACCAGGCGACAACCGGCTGATAGACTTCTTTGATCTTCCGCACCAACCATGGCTCGCGTCCGCTCACTACCGATTTCGCCTTCGGAAGCAGGAACGAGCACAGGGCCGGCGTGACCGTCAATGCGACAACCAGTGATGCGAACAGGGCGATCACGTACGCCAAGCCGAGGGGCCGCAACAGGCGCCCCTCTACGCTCGTGAGGAAGAAGAGCGGCAGAAAGACGAGGCCCACAATCAGCGTGGCGAAAACGACGGACTGGCGGATTTCGCTACTGGCCCGATAAATCACCTCGATCGGGCTGAGGCGCTGTGCCTCCGGCAGCCGGGCGTTCAATCGCAGACGGCGCATGACATTCTCGACATCGATGATGGCGTCATCGACGAGTACACCGATCGCGATCGCGAGCCCGCCGAGGCTCATCGCGTTGATGGTCAGGCCCATCCATTTGAGCCCCAGAATGGCGGCGAGGAGCGACAGGGGGAGCGCCAGCAGCGTGACGAACGCCGCGCGGAAGTTGACGAGGAACACGAGGACGACCACGATGACCAATAACGAGCCTTCGGTGATGGCGGCGCTCAGATTATCGAGTGAGCGTTCGATGAAATCGGCCTGACGGAAAATATTGCGCTCGATGTGCATGCCTTTGGGCAATGTTCTTTCGATGTCATCCAGCGTCAGATCGAGCGAGCGGGTGAGTGCGAGCGTGTTCGCGCCAGGTTGTTTCTGGATGCCCAGGATCACCGCCGGTTCAGCCTTGTGCGACGCCTCTCCGCGTTTCAGGGCAGGCCCGATCTGGACGGCGGCAACGTCCCGAATGAACACGGGCCGGCCCTCCCGAGCCGTGACGGCAATCTGTCCAATCTCATCCACGGTTGAAACACGGCCAAGGCCCTGGATCAGATACTCCTGGCCGCCCGACACGCGGAATCCAGCCGAGGAGTTCCGGTTCGCCTGGCGCAGGGCGGTTTCCACCTGCTCCAGGGAGACGTTGTACTGCCTCAACCGGTTGGCATCGATCGATACCTGATACTGTTTCTGTCCACCGCCGGTGGGGATCACCTGAGAAACTCCGGGAACCGCCAACAGGCGCCGCCGGACCACGGTCTCGGCCACGGTTCGTATTTCGAGCGAGGTATGCGCCGCGGATTCTAACGTGATGAACAGAACCTCGCCCATGATGGACGAGATGGGGGCGAGGTAGGGCCGCTCGACGGTGGGCGGCAGCGAACCTGAGACAAGGTTCACCTTCTCGGTCACAATCTGGCGCGCACGGTGAATGTCTTCGCCCCAGTCGAACTCCACCCAAATGACAGCGACTCCAACGGCCGTCGCAGAACGCACGCTGCGGACGCCGGCGGAACCGTTCAATGCGGACTCGATTGGAAACGTGACCAGGGATTCCATCTCGGTTGGGACCATGCCTTTGCCCTCGACGAGGATGGTCACGGTCGGGGCGGTGAGATCCGGCAGCACGTCCAGGGGCATCTCCCTGGCGACGTAGACACCCCACGCCAGGAACGCAATTGAAAGGGCGGCGACCACAGCCCGGTACTGGAGAGACCAGCGAATCAGTTGATCAATCATGGTTCTCCCGACTAGTGAACGTGCCCGTGGGCGGGGATTTGGTTGGACATGGCCGAGAGGCGAATCAGATAGGCGCCCCGCGAAACAACCCGGTCACCCGGCGTGATTCCTTCTGCGATCTGGACATAGCTGCCCTCGGTTTGCCCGAGTTTGACCGGCCTTCGTATGAAGGCCTCACCATCGACTTGAATGAACACGACCGGACGGCCGCCGTCGTCGACGATAGCGGATTCCGGCACGGCCGGTTGGAGTTTGCCCGCGGGGCCTAGAAGCCGCGCGAAGACTGTCTGCCTGATGGCCAGCGAGCGGTCCTCATTGGACGATTCGTAGATGACCCGGAAGGTGCGCGTATTCGGATCCACGAGTCTTCCGACCGAAACCAGGCGATTCAACTTTCGAGTCGTTTGCCCGCCCGGCACCTCCAGTTCGGCCTCGCGGAATCGAGCGATACGCGGGAGTTCCGATTCGGGCACGATTGCTGACACATAGACTGTATCCGCATCCATGATTCGGAACAGTACCGTACCCGCCTCCACATTAGAGCCTGACGTAGCGTGGGTCTCCGTAATCAGCCCGGCAATGGGGGCACGCAGCAGGACCGGTGTCGTGGTCGAGGGATATCCGGAGGCTTCCCGGCTCGCCTGGTACTGAGTCAGTCGAGCCGTGGCAGCCGTGACGCGCGCCTCGGCGGTTTGCTCCGCAAAGCACGCTTCATCGACTTTGCGGGCGGGACCGGCGCCCGCGCTCAGCAGTCTCTCTGCCCTTTGGCGTTCCTTGCGTGCCAACAGCAGGGCCGCCTCCGCCTCGGTCTTGGCCAATTCGAGAGCGGGCAACTCCGATGGACTGCTTGTCGGCGACACGATCGTCGCCATGATCTGTCCCTTCTCTACCGTGGTTCCAATCGGCGGCACACTGCTTGAGGCAAGGCGGCCGCTGAACGGCGCCGTCACTTCTGCTTCTCCTCCCACGCGCGGTGAAATCTCGGCGGGAACCCGCATCACCTCTCGCGCGGGACGATCCTTTACCACTTCGGTGGCAAAATCGAGCGCCCACTGTTGTTCCTTCAGAAAGGCGACGGTCTCTTCCCTGGATGGTTCGTCTTCGTGTGCGGCGGCCGTCGCGTCCGGATATACCCGCACCGCGCCGAGTTCATGCCGGTCCGTGACGTCGGCCGCCGAAAGCGTGACCACCATCTCGTACTCACCGGAGTTCTTCGGCAGGACGTCAACGCCGAAGATGCCAGGCCGGGAGGGCGCGGTTGCGCTGAACACCTCCATCAACCCGTCTTTCGATTTGAGGATTACCTCGACCTTGCCGGCCTTCTGCGCGTTGAAGGTCCGGAGGCTTGTGAGATGGACAGCGAAGCGGCTCTTCACTCCTGCGATCAGTGTCGGATACTCCATGAAGATCTCGGTCCTGTCGGTCCAATGGCTGACTGCCTCCTTGTGCGGTTCCTCTTTGGCGAGTTTGGGCACCGCGGACGCTTCGTTCTGACCCGGCCGGCAGGCGGAAAGGACCAGCCCCGCGCAGACAATCCACATGCAGTTCGTTTTCACTTCGTCACCTCCCGGCCCATGACTCTTTCCAGTTCGATCTGCGCTTCGCTTGCGGCGGAGCCCAACTCAATCAGCCGTTGTTGTGACTGGCGCTGCAGCCGGAAAACATCCAGAAGCTCCAGGATGCCGACCTCACCCTCCTGATAGGCTGTCTGAGCCATCTTGAGTAGTTCCTCGTTCCTACCGCCCAGCTCCCGGCGATAGCTTTCGATCGCCTGGCGCCTCAGATTCAGGGTCTGGTAGGCGCCGGCAACCTGAGCGCGGATTTGGTGCTCCAACGCCTGCCTGTGCGCCTCGATCCGTGTCTGTTCGGCCTGGAGTCTGACCACTTCGGCCTGTCCGCGATTAAACGAGGGGATGGGGATTGTGATCCCGACGACGACGCCATTCTGGGTTCGCTCCGACGGCGTCCTACCCGGTTGCGAGAAATCGATGGCATCCGCGCGCTTCAGGCCGCCCGCGAGCACCGGTTCGGGATAGCGCAGGCGTCCGGCTGCCTGTTGTTCGAGCCGGAGACGAGCAACCAGTTGGCGGTCGGCCCGGATCTCAGAACGGGAAGCCAGGGCCTGATTCTGAAGCTCTGACAAATCCGGCAATTCCTGAGTGGGAATGCTGGCGCCCTCAACTTCGGCGAGTTCGGTGCCCTGCGGAAGAAACTCAAGCATCCGGCTTCGCGCCTGGGCCGATTGCGCCTGAACCAGCGCCAGGTCTGAACGAAGCTCCACCAACTCTCGTTCCCATCGAAGCCGGTCAAAGCGCGATCCTTCACCTTCCCGCTCGCGTGTTACCAGGACGCGGATCACCTCGTGGAGGTCCCGTATTGTCCCGTTCAGCACGTCCTGTCGATCCTGGAGCGCCAGCAGCCGATGGAATGCCAGACGAAGCTCGGCGCGTAACTGCCAAATCAGGGCTTCGGCGGCCGCCTCCGCCGCGCCAACGGCGGGCGCGACAGCCTGGCGCAGGAGGCCGATCCTTCCGGTGAGCGGCAACGTCTGTTCGGCCTGAAAAAACTCCGTGAATCCGGCGGCTTCACGGCTGTAACTGAAGCTGGGGTTGCTATACAAGCCGCGGCCCTTGGCGTCGGCGCGCGTGACCCCGACTTGTGCCCGTGCCGCCACGGCTTGAGGGCTCTGCCGTGCGAATAATTCGAGAACACGAGCTTCTGTCCACGTCTGTGCCGAGCACGTCACGGCAAGGATCACAGGGCTCAAGAAGGCTACAACACAGGCCCGTATCGTTGAATCTGGGAACATTTTTCCACCTCGATGCAGGAACAGGATCAGGCTGGACACACGTCAGGCGTGCCCGGAGAGGTGGTTAGACGGGGGGAGCGCGGGGCGGGAGTTGGATGATGCCAGGAGGATCATGAGCGCGCGGCGCCGGGGCCCGCAACAGCTCATAGCCCGCAGGGGGAACCGACACGATCATCGGCTCGCTCTTCTCGGCGACCAAAGGTTGCCCGGAGTGCTGAGCGAGGAGGACCCAATCTACCGCCTGAGCGTCATCATCATCGTCCGGTCCATGCAGCGCCCGATGCTGATCTGACAACAATCGCAGATGGGAGTGCGGCGTCGCTGTCGCATGCCGATGGTCTGGATCGCGGCGATGCATGTGGGCGAACGGCGCCTGAGCGAAGCTGAGGAGCAACGCAAACGTGGCCGTGATTGCCGACGACGGTCTCAAGACTCCCTTCAGTGTATGTTCTCGGCAGATTCTTGGTCAAACTCGCCAGTTGAGGCTTGGGCCCATGCCGGGGCCGATGTGACTCGGAGCCGTTCTTCGGCAAAGCGTCGAGACGAGCAGGGGACGATCCATGGCGGGAACGTCTCTGGCCCGGCCGCGAGTGGGATGTAAACTACCGCCGCAGCAGGGGGCTAGGCTTGGGCGCCCGGTCGACCTCGGAACCTGCCAGCAGGTACGCTCCCGTGCCCCATGTCTGCCTGCCCAGTGGGATCGCCCGATAGTAGCCGCGGTCCTTGGGTTCGGTCCCCGCGGAGACGCCGGTGACGACGCCATCCTTCACCCATTGACGGTTAATCGTCTTCCACGCTGCCTGCGCGGGGTCTCGAAAATCGACAGGCAGCACGCCGAGCCGCACCAATTTCAGCAGACCGTAGGCGATCATTGCGCTGGCGGACACCTCCGGATAGCTCGTTCCGTCGTCGAGCACCGTCCGCCACAATCCGTCGGCCGTCTGGAACTCGACCAACCCGCGTGCCATGCGCGCCGCGATCGATGAAAGCGTCGCGTAGTGGGCGTCGCTCTTCTGCATGGCCTCGATCGTGTCGGCGATCGACATGAGCACCCAGCCGTTGCCGCGTCCCCACAAGTCCGCCGTGCGCTGCCCGGTGTCCCAGTCCCACATGTGGAAGAAAAGTCCCCGGCGCCGATCCT
Source organism: Bryobacteraceae bacterium (assembly GCA_046160045.1). Lineage (GTDB taxonomy): Bacteria > Acidobacteriota > Terriglobia > Bryobacterales > Bryobacteraceae > CAZGUX01. Next base: position 9,403 of record JBJXGR010000372.1, on the reverse strand, counting down.
GAAGATACCGGGTGTACACGATGATCTGGCTGGCGGCGTCCTCGATCAGCCGCGGCCGCTGCTGCAATCTGCCGACCGTGCTCAACAGCGGACAGGCCATGTACAGGGTGTCCACCCACAACTGATGGCTGCCTTGCCAATGGCCCAGAGCGTATTCCGGGCTGCGTTCCGCCACACGTTCGATATAGCCGGTCACCTGGACGGCCATCCGGAGGTGCCCGGCCTTTTTTCCCGACTCGTAGAGCAATGCCGCGGCCGTTGCCGGGCTCCACAACCCGCAATAACCCGGCCTCACCTTCGCTTCGCCGCCGCCGTCACGCAGGAACCGCGGAAGATCTTCGGAAGCATACCGGGAAAGCCAGCGTTCGACGTAGTCGGCGTAAGGGGCCTCGGCGGTGCGTTCATGGACCTTCATCAGGCCGATCAGTTGGACGCCTTCGCCCCAGTTCCATGGGTACGATTCGGGTGGTGTGGTGATGAGGCGGTCCGCAACCACCCGCCAGGTCTCCAGGTGGTTTTCGGCGGTGGCAAAAGGAACGGCGGCCAGAACGAAAAGGAGAAGCCGCCGCCAGCGCTTCATTGCGGACGTTTATCCGTGCCCGAGCTTCATCACCCACGCCAGGCCAACCAACGCGGCGACAAAACAACCGAACAGGTACAAGCCGTAATTCCAACGCTCCCGGTCGCCTTTCCTGGAAGTGATGCCCATCACGACGGACGCGAACAGCGCGAAGAGAATCGCCGCTTCAAAATGACTGAGGTTGACCTTCGGCATTCAGTCCTTCTTCCCCACGGCGATCTCGTAGGCGTCCACCATGCCCAGGATATTCAGCAACCCCGCCGAGACCAGAAACTTGGTGCCGTAATCATGGACGTGCCCCGCGACATCCGGCTGGTCGTACCCCAGCCAGGTCGCCAGAAAATACAGGATGCCCGTACAGAGGTTGCCCACAAAACCGCCGACGTTGATCAGCGTCGTCAGCATGTCTCCGGTTTGGGGAACGAACATTGCGCCGCGCATGAAGAGTCCCAGCAGGAACATCAGGATCACCGAGAGCGAGATCATCCAGGCACGGCCTCGCTGCTTGAGCAGGAAATGGCCTCCGCCGGGCACCAGCCATCCCACCAGGACGGCGGGCGCCCAGATCATGATGCCGGTCGCATCTTGTTTGGAACTCATAGACCCTTTCATCGTATCATCGGTCCGGCGGGCGGCTGGCCAACTCGACCATCGCCGCCAGGATGCGCTTCCGTTGTTCCGCATTCACGGTCAGGTATCGATGATTTCCCCTGCGCGCCGTATCGAGACGGGTCTTGCCTTTTTCGTCGACGACAATCTGTCCCGGGTCGGACAACGAGAAATAACCGCTGTTCGGCCGAACTCCGTAGAGCACCGACGTCAGGTCCCAGGTCGGCCGATCGTAGGGCATCTTCATGTAGGCCCGATACGATTCGGCGATAGGATGGTCGGCGACATAGCGGTAGTCCTTCTCGATGCTGCGGCCGGGATAGAGAATCGACTCGCCGATCTCATAACCGCTCGCAACGATCGGTGTCGGCCACTCGGAAAACAGCTTCTTCGCGGCCGGGATGTCGGTCTTGATGTTGTACTCCGGCTTACCGTCGGGAAAGGCTCCCCCCATCACGGAAAGCAGCTTGACCTTTTGCGAAACCAGCCTCTTCCCTTCCGGCGCATCCAATAGGCGCGCTAGATTGGTGCTGAATCCGACCTGGATGATGACGACGGACCGGCCGGGCGCCCGTTCCAAAGCGTTCATCAGCACGGTCACCGCTTCCGGCACGACGGCGGAGTTGGACACCTTACGGGGGTAGACGTAGGAGCCGTCCGGACGCTTCCGCTCGGCGGGCGCCTGAATCATCGGAGTGTCCTTAGGGGTCTTACCGTTTCGTACCGCGCCAATCGGAATCGCCGGACGCCGGTAAAAGTGATTCACCAGATCCACGTAGGGAGCGGCCCACTGGCAGTCCTTCGTAATGGTGACGGCGAGCAGTTTGGATTCGCCCAGGCTCTCGAGGGAATGGAGCATGGCCAAAGCGAGTGCGTCGTCGATGTCGTTGCCGATGTCCGTGTCGAAGATGACGGGAACCGGAGTTGCCGCCACGAGGGGCAGAACGACGGCCAGAAAGAGCACAGACCGAATCATGGCTCCAGTGTATCTCCAGGTGCCTTCAGAGCCGCGACCCGAAGGGAGCGGACCTCTCCCTCCGCCTTCTGAGCCGCGACCGGAAGGGAGCGGACATCTGGATTTCCATACTCCTTCGGAGCCGCGACCGGAAGGGAGCGGACCTCTCCCTCCACCTTCTGAGCCGCGACCGGAAGGGAGCGGACATCTGGATTTCCATACTCCTTCGGAGCCGCGACCGGAAGGGAGCGGACATCCGCCGTCAGAGCCGCGACCGTGAGGGAGCGGTGGCGTGGCGATTCCCACCTTCTAACGAAACTACCGGGATGAATTGCCGCCGCGCAATTGCGGAATGAATTCGACCGATGACTTCCGCTCAATGATTTCCTGTGTCTTGAGCAGATCGGCAAGATCGGCGCCCTGGCGGATGGCCCGCTCGATTTTCTTCTCGGCTTGAATGATGGCCGTGGCTTTGGCGAAAGCCGCCTCCAGTCTTGAGGCCGGGATCACCACCACGCCGTCTGCGTCCCCGACCACCCAGTCGCCCGGCGTCACCACCTGCCCTCCGCATTGGACGGCCACGCCGATCTCGCCCAGGTACTCCGCGCCGCCCGCGTTCGGAACGATCGCGCGCGCAAACACCGGCAGCGCGATCTTGCGGATGCCCACCACATCCCGCACCGCGCCATCAATCACCACTCCTGCCAGGCCTTTGCGAAACGCGCACAACGTCGTGATGTCGCCCCACAAGGCGGTGTTGCGCTCGCCCTGGCCATCGACCACCAGGACGTGGCCGCACGGGCATTGGCCCAGCGCGTGGGCCACCATCAGGATGTCGGCGGTATGGACGCGCACCGTGAACGCCGGGCCCGCCATGGCCGGCTTCGACGACACGCACTTCATGTCGTGATCCATGGCGCCGGTCTTGCCGAGCGCATCGGATAGCGCTGCCGCGCCAAGCCGCAGCAGGCGGGACGGGGTCACTGGCATATCACGACCTGGGCCGGGTTGATGGCTTTGTATTTCCCCTTATTGGCCGTGATCTCGAACGCTTGCCTCACTTTGTCGATTCCGTGGAGCACATGCCGGATCGTCGGCTTCAGCCGCACCCGGCCCGACGCGACCAGGCGCACGGAGTACTCCAGGTGCTCGAGCGTGCTGATGTCCGGAAACACGTACCGGAGGCTCCGTTCCCGCAGGACGTCGACCGGAAACTCGATGGGCGCACCGAACCAGGAGACGCCCACCAGCACTCCGCCCGATCGTATGGCATCGATGGCCTGCATCAGCGTCCGGATGCCGGCCAGGCCTTGTTTCGGACTTCCACCGGCGCACTCGAAGATCACGTCGGCGCCGCGGCCGCCCGTGGCCTCACGAATCACGGCGACCGGGTCGTCCTGGGAAGCGTTGATCACGAGGTCGGCGCCGAGTTCGCGCGCCACCGAGCAGGCTTCCTCCCGGACGTCGACCGCGATGATGCGGCCCGCTCCCGCCACCCGCGCGATCTGCATGCACTCCAGGCCCATGCTGCCCTGTCCGAAGATCGCGACGGAATCGCCGACGTGAATGCCGGCGGTTTCCACCGCGGCCGCGCTGTCGCTCAGCGATTGCAGGCACGCCGCCTCGCTGTCGGAGATCCGCTCGTCGACCAGGGTCAGGGCGATTTCCGGCAGCATCGCGTACTCGGCGAAACAGCCGGGAAGCTGGAACCCGATGATCGGGCCGGCCCGGCACACGTGCGCCCGGCCGTTACGGCAAAAGGGGCAATCGCCGCAGGGCAGTTTCGCCCGGGCGGCGACGCGGTCCCCGGCGTGGAATCGGGTGACTCCGGGCCCGGTCTCCACGATGCGCGCGCAGTATTCGTGGCCGAACAATTGCACGGGCGCTTCGGTTTCCAGACGCTTCTTGATTCGTTCGAAGGCGAGGGTGGGGATGCCGAACGCTAGTTGCGCCTCGGTGACGCTGGGTTGCACGCACAGGATCTGGGCCAGTACGTGCCCCGGGCGCAGTTCCGGCGTGGGAACCTCGTCCATGCGCATGTCGCCGAAGCCGTAAAATCGCCAGGCTTTCATAAGTCGTTTCCGTATTATCCAACAGATCAACGGTTCTTGGCCGCGAAGCGGCCTTGTTTTGGGGATGCGATTCTGGAACGCGGGAGAGCATCGATGGGATGCGAAATTTTACGAGTTCCATGACCACGGCGTCGCATCCGCCGTCGAATCCCTTCTATACTAAGGATTTGGAATGCGCTTCGCGGTAGACGCTCACCAGATCGGCCAGCACCTGACAGGGAACGAAGTCTACATCCGTAGTCTGCTCAATGCGTTCGCACAGGTTGACGAGGACTCTGAGTTTATCACCTATCTGTCGGTATCCGACGCCCGCTCCTGGGTTCCTTCGCGGTTCCGGATTCGGCCCGTATCGCCAAATCCGTTTATCCGCCTCGGGTGGGACCTGTCGAGCAAGCTGCGAGAAGATCTGCCCGACCTCATCCACGTCCAGTACACGTCGCCGTTGCGCTGCCCGGTTCCGATCGTGGTGAGCGTCCACGATGTGAGCTTCCTCGAGCATCCCGAGTACTTCACGCGGCCGCGTGCGTTTCAGTTGAAAGTGACGGTGAAGCGCACGGTAAAACACGCCGCGCGAGTGCTCACGGGAAGCGAATTCTCAAGGAAGTCGATCGCCAAGGCCTACGGGCTGGATCCTGCCAGAATCGCCGTCATTCCCAACGCCGCGAGTCCCTTCTTCCGGCCGCTGCACATCGACAACGCGCTCGACGCGGTACGGAAGCGCTTCCAGCTTCCGGCGCCGTATATCCTCTGCGTCGGCGATCTCCAGCCGCGCAAGAATCAGATCGGCCTCGTCGGGGCGTTCACCGACCTGGTGCGCAATATGCCGCAACTGAGGCACCGGTTGGTGTTCGCCGGCAAGGAGACCTGGTTCGGCCCCAAAGTTCGTGAAGCCGTCCGCCTGTCCGGCGTGTCCGACCGCATCCGCCTGCTGGGTTTCGTATCGGACGAAGAACTGCTGCACCTGTACAACGCCTGCGACATCTTCGTATTTCCGTCGCTCTACGAAGGATTCGGGTTGCCGGTCCTGGAGGCAATGGCCTGCGGGCGCGCGGTGGCGTGCTCGAACAGTTCCGCGTTACCTGAGGTTGCCGACGGGGCGGCCATTCTATTTGACGCCCGATCGGTCGGCGACATCGCTCGGGCGATGGGAGACCTGCTGACCGATGCGGAACTGCGAATTCGCATGGAACGGCTCGGCCAGCAGCGGTGCGCCTCGTTCAGTTGGCAGTCGACGGCGCAGAAAACGGTCGAAGTGTATTACGCCGTCGCGCAGAGCGGGAAGCGTTCCACGGCGGCGCCGGCCGCCTCGCTCTCCAGCCGATGACTCGCCTGTGGTTGGCATGCCTGTGGTGCGGTGCGGCCTTGGCTGCGGCCAAGGGCTTTCCCGCCGAGGATGAGACTCTGCGCTACGCCGTCAAGGCTACCGGTGGTGTTTCCATCGGGACAGTCACGTTTGTGGCCCAGCGGGTAAAAGGAACCCAGGCCACCTGGAACTTCCAGCTCCTATCGGATTTCTCGCTGCCGGGAGTCCCGGTTCGCGATCGATTCCGGTCCCTCTCCGCCGGCTTCTGTTCCGCCGAGTTTGAGAAGGACTGGGTGCATTTGAACCGCAAGGGCGGCGAGTTCGTGGTGTTCTACCCCGATCGGCGGCGCGCCGTGCGGACAACCCGCAACGGTGGTTCTTCGGAAATGGCCGTTCCCCCCTGTGCCAGGGATGCCTTGACGATGCTCTACGCGGTCCGCGCCGAATTGGCCAAGGACAAATTGCCGGCGGCGTCACCCGTCGTGTTCGGAGCGCAGTATCAGGTTCAGCTCAACCAAACGGGATCCCAGAAAGTAAGAGTCGGGGGTAAGGAGCAAAAGGGCGACCGCGTCGCCGGTTCCTATCGAGGCCCAAAATCGGGCGGCACCTTCGAGCTCGTTTTTGCGCGGGACGAGGCTCGCACGCCCCTGTTGATGAGAGTCCCGCTTGCCGCCGTGACTCTGACCCTGGAGCTTCAGCCCTAACCGTGCGCCTCGCCTTCTTTTCGCCGCTACCTCCGGCTCGCAGCGGCATCGCCGACTACGCGCACACGCTCATTTCCCATTTGCGTCCCCTCGCTCCAGTCGACGTGTTCGAAGATAGCGCGCGGCCGTTCGATCCGGCGCAATACGACGCTCTGGTTTTCCAGGTCGGCAACAACGCCTTTCACCTGCACGCCTACGAGACCGCACTTTCCCTGAAGGATTCGCCCACGCCGCGCATTGCCGTGATGCACGAAGCCAATCTGCATCACCTGATCGCCGACTTGACCATCAAACGAGGCGATTGGGACGGCTATGTGCGCGAGGTGGCGTATGAGGGCGGCCCCGGCGCGCTCGAACACGCCGAGCGCGTCCGCAGGCTTGAAATCGGCCCGGACTACGAGGGGCTGCCGATGACCAAGCGTCTGCTGGAGAGTGTTTCCGGCGTCATCGTCCACAGCGAATTCATGGTCGGGGAGATGCGCCGCGCCGGTTTCGCCGGGCCGATTGCGCGCATCCCCCACGGCGCCTGGATCCCCCGCGCCGACCGGCAGGAGTACCGGCGGCGTCTGGGGCTGGATCCCTCCACGCCGCTGGTGGGAATCTTCGGATTCCTCAAACCGTACAAACGGATCGCCGAGTCGCTGCGTGCCTTCCGCCGTCTGGTCCGGCTGAACCCGGCCGTCAAGATGATCCTTGCGGGTGAGGAACACCCCGACTTGCCCGTCCGTTCGCTGATTCACTCGCTCGGCCTGAGCGCGAATGTCCGGGTGATCGGGTTTGTGCCCATCGACGATTTTGTCGGCTACATCGCGGCCAGCGACATCGTCCTCAATCTCCGGTATCCGACCGTGGGCGAGAGTTCCGGCAGCCTGCTGCGGGCGTTGGGCTTGGGCAAGGCGGTGCTGGTCTCCGAAGTTGGCTCGTTCGCCGAGTTCGGGGAAGACATCTGCCTCCGCGTGCCGGTCGATGCCCGCGAGGAAGATCTTCTCTTCGAGTACCTCAACACGTTGACCTCGCGGCCCGACCTGGCGCGCGCGCTTGGCGAGAGAGCCAGAGAATACGTGGAACGCGAGTGCAATTGGGATGCGGTGGCCCGCCGCTATCTCGCGTTCGCCGATGCCGTTCGCGGGAATCGGGCATACCGTGATCCGGAGGAGCACGCCCCTCCGCCCGCGCCCGTTCCGCCGCCTTCGCTGCCTCCCCCCGCCGAGACGGTCTTGCCCTGGGTGGAAGAACCGGAATCGCGTAACTACCTGGAGACTCATCTCGACCGCATCTCGAAGACGCTTTCCATTATCCCGGCCGGCGGAACGGAAGACCGCATCCTGGAGATGGGCGCGTACATGCAAATCACTCCGGCCCTTCGCGATCAGTTCGGCTACGGGTACGTGCGCGGCTGTTATTACGGCACGTTGGGCGTCATCGATCACAAGCGCGTCACGTCCGCGGACGGCCGCGTGTTCGAGTGTGACATTGACCACTTCGACGGTGAAAAGGATATCTACCCTTATCCCGACGAGCATTTTTCCACGGTACTGTGTTGCGAGTTGATCGAGCACCTGCGGGAAGACCCGATGCACCTGATGGCCGAGGTCAATCGCATTCTCAAGCCGGACGGCCATCTGGTCCTCACGACGCCGAACATTGTGGCGCTGCGCGGGTTGGCTGCGATGCTCGAGGGCTATCATCCGGGGTTTTTCCACGCCTACATCAGGCCGGCGGCCGACGGGGCCGTCGACGCCAGGCACAACCGCGAATACACGCCTCGGGAGATTCACCAACTGCTCGATAATTCGGGCTTCACCGTGACTCTGCTCGAAACGGGCCCCTTCCGCGAGGAGGCGCATCCGGAGTACGGGTGGGTGGAGCATCTCCTGCGGCAGTACAACCTTCCTACCCATCTCCGGGGAGACGGCATTTACGCGGTCGGCCGCAAGCGGGGACCGGTGCGGCACCGGTATCCCTCCTGGTTGTACTCATGATTGCCCGCTACGCCAACCCGCGCGCGGTTCTGGAGGGCGAGCGTCGTGTGCGCGTTTCGTTCGACGTCGAAAACCGGTCGCGGGAGCCCTGGCGGCGGGACGAAGGATTCGCCTTCGGCTTTCACATTTTCGATCCGGCTACCGACACCCTGGTGGTCGACGGCGCCAGAACGCGGCTGGGCGGTGATCTGGAATCGGGTCAGTCGAGCGCCTGCCAGGTGACTTTCGACTTGCCGGCGGAACCGGGACGGTATCGGGTATTTGTCTCGCCGATGCGCGAGAACGTGGCGTGGTATTACTCCCGCGGCTGGCCGTTCCTGGTCCTGGACGCGCTCGTCGAGAACGGGCACGCCCGGTTGAAACCCGTGAGGGTAGCCACGGGGCGAACCCTGGCGGGTGAGCGGTTTCTGCGCGCTCTCGGACGCCTGTTCACCCTGCCGTTTCAGTCCGTCTTCGCCAATCGCCGGTTGATCCAGTCGATGGTCCGCCGCGACATTCTGTCGCGCTACAGCGGATCGTTCATGGGCGCCTTCTGGACCGTGCTGAGCCCGCTGATGCTGATGGTCACGTATTTCTTTGTCTTCGGCATCGTGCTGGAAGCTCGTCTCGGCAAGGACGCCAGCCGGACCGGATTCGCCCTGTACTTCCTGGCCGGCATGCTGCCCTGGCTTGCCTTCAGTGAAGCCCTGGGGCGCGCCCCTCATGTCTTATGGGAGCATCGCAATTTCGTCAAGAAGCTGGTGTTTCCCGTGGAGACGCTGCCGGTAAACGTGACCGCCGCGGGCGTGGTGACCGAATGTATCGCCGCCGTGTTGCTGTTGTGTATCCTGCTCGCGATTCGCGGAGCGATGCCATGGACCGTCCTTTGGCTGCCCGCGATCCTGATCCCGCAGGTCCTGTTCACCCTCGGGTTATGTTGGTTCATCTCCGCGCTGGCGGTTTTCCTGCGGGATCTCACTCAGGTGATGGGCTTTTTCCTGACGCTCTGGTTTTTTCTGACCCCGATCTGCTATCCCGAGTCATCCTTGCCGGCTGGGATCGCGCCGCTGCTGACGAAAAACCCGATGTATGTTTTGGTCAAGGCCTATCGTCTGATTCTGCTGGATGCGCAGTCTCCGTCGTGGGAGGCCATGGCTGGATTATACGCGCTGGGGTTTGGCACATTCCTGATCGGGTATGCCTGGTTCTACAAGCTCAA
>JBJXGR010000371.1:0-13048 GCA_046160045.1 Bryobacteraceae bacterium | reverse complement strand
AGTCTGCCAGCCACCGGTCCGTCCATCCGCCGGCCGTTACTTTCGTCTTTGGATACAGTGCCGTCTGATCGTGGTTCTTGTCGATGTTGGCCCAGAACGTCTGCGCGTGTCCAATGAAGTTCACCTTCGGAAACTGCTTCAACAGGTTGGGGAAGCGTTCGTACTGCAGATTGTACGCCCGGTACTCGAAGTGCATCAGGACCGGCACGTCGTACTCCTGCGCGATGGAGGCCACCAGTTGCATCGCCTTTCCGTCGCAGGGGACGTGAAACTTCTGTTCGCCAATACCGATGGCGCCCATTTTGAGGTACTTCTCCAAAGTCACGCGGGTCTCTTCGATGTCGGGCAGTTCGTTGGCGAAGTAGTAATACTTGCCGGGAAACTTCTTCACAAGAGCGAGAGCCGCCTCGTTGCCGCCGATGCCCACCGCGAGGGAATACGCGCGGCCCGCGGGCAGGAGAATTGTTTTGGCGATGCCCATCGTCTCCTGGTGCCGGAGGAGTTCGTCCGCGGTCCGGCCGGTGTAGGGGGTGTGCTGGTGGATATCGATAATTGGGATGGAAGTCTGGGCGGGCAGCGCCGCAGCCGCAGCCTCCCCCAGGAGCACTCGTCGTGTTACTTCCATTTTCTCAGTCCGGAACGATCGCCACGCATTCGATTTCTACCAGTAAGTCGCCAACCAGACCAGCCTGCACTAGCGTAGCAGCCGGTGGCGCCTGCATGTTGAGGTACCTGGCTCGAACGCTACGAAGCTCCTGCAGGTTCTTGAGGTCGGTGACGAAGTAGTTGATCTTGACGATGTCCTTGAAATCGGCGCCCGCCATCCGGAGCGCCCGCCCGATGTTCCTGAACGTGTTGCCGGCCTGGGTGGGGAAGTCCTTCGGCATGGTTCCATCCGGCGCATTGCCGCCCATACCAGAAAGGTAAATCGTCTTGCCCGGCGGCGAAGTCACGATGTGGGTGTATCCCGGCGGCTGCTTGCCGTCGAGGTTCATAAATTGTTTCATGGCTTTTTTGTTGGCTCCCATCATCGAGAACAGGACCACGCACGCGACGACGGGAAAGATCAGGCGCTTCATCCGCAGCATTATACTCCCCGCGGAGGGCGGCGTCCGCAACTCGCAGTTGGTAAACTAGCGGTGTCAAAAAATCCTCATCGGAAAGGACTTATTCTTCTATGCGGAAGATCAAAACCGCGGTTATCGGCTCGGGATTCATGGGCAAGGTCCATACGGAAGCGATACGGCGCCTGGGCAACGTGGATGTGGTGGCGGTGGCCGCCTCCCCGGCCCGCGACGCCCGGGCCGTCGCGCACCACTTTGATGTCCCCCACTCGACGGGAAACTGGAAATCCCTGGTGGAAGACGCCGAAGTTGAGGCCGTGCACCTTTGCACCCCGAACGCGCTGCACTTCCCCATGGCGAAAGCCTTCATGGAAGCCGGCAAGCACGTCCTGTGCGAAAAGCCGCTGGCGGTGTCCTCCACCGAAGCCGCCGAGATGGTGAGACTGGCGAAGGAACACAAGGTCTCGAACGCCACCAACCACAATCTGCGCTACTATCCCGTCGTCCAGCACATCCGCGCAATGGCCGAAGCCGGAGACCTTGGCGAGATCCTCGTGGTTCAGGGCACGTATTCCCAGGATTGGCTGCTGTACGACACCGATTACAACTGGCGCATCGAAGCGAAAGACAATGGCCCGTCGCGCGTGGTCGGCGACATCGGCTCGCACTGGATGGACATGATCCAGCACCTGACGGGCCTGCCGATCACGGCGTTGTGCGCAGACACCCAAACGTTCCACAGGATGCGCAAGAAGCCCAAGAGGTCCATCGAGACGTTCGCCGGCAAAACGCTCAGCCCTGAAGACTATGACGAAGTGCCGATCGAAACGGAGGACTTCGCGTCGGTGCTGGTGCGGCTGGGCGATCGCGCCCGTGGCGCCTACACGGTCAGCCAGGTTTCCTCGGGCAACAAGAACCGGTTCCAGGTGGAGATCTATGGCACCAAGTGCGGCGTCCGCTGGAACCAGGAAGTGCCGGACGAGCTTTGGATCGGCCATCGCAATTCTCCGAACCAGGTGATTCTTAAGGATCCGTCGTTGCTGAAAGGCCACGCGGCCAGCTATGCGGATCTGCCGGGCGGGCACAGCGAAGGGTACGACGACACGCACAAGCAGTTGTTCAAGCGCTTCTACAACCGGATCCTGCACCCGCATTCGGCGATCGAGTATCCGACGTTTGAAGACGGATTGCGGGGTATGAAGCTGATCGAAGCGGTGATGGAGAGCGCGGCAAGCCGGGCGTGGGTGGAGACGGCGTAAGAGGTTGCTTGGAGGCCCTCCGCGGCTAACGCGGCAGGGCCTCGAACTGGGCGATCACCACTTCCTGATCCTTGAATACAGCTCGGATCTCAAGCGTGCCGCCCAGCGCCTCAATGTAGCTGGCCAGGGTGCTTACGTACATGTCGGTGCGATGCTCTATCTTGGAGACTTCGCCCTGGTTGACGCCCAGTGTTTCCGCAAGTTTGGCCTGGGTCATTGCCCGGGCCCTGCGAAGTTGATCCAGGGGCATCGACGCAAGCGTCTTTCGGACTTCGTGTTCGATTCTCTCGCGCCGCTCCGGCGACATCGCATCCAAAAGTTCGCTAAATTTTCGGGTCGGCATTACAGTTTGCCCTCCTTTCGTAGCTCAGCCAAGTGAATGTCGTACAGACGGTCGGCCCCAGAGGTACGAATCGCTCATACCAAATGTCATCGCCGGTCTTGTCGCCTCCGATCAGTAGAATCGCAGTCCGTAATGGGTTGAACGCATAAAGAGTGCGTAGTGGCCGTCCCCCGGACTGTGTGCGCAGTTCGCGCATTTGACGGTGCCGCGACGACCGAACATCAGAGCTATGCGGAAAACCAAGAAGTGGACCAAGTTCTGCCAGAAGCCTGACGGACTTGGCAAGGTCGTCCTGTTGGCTTTCGGCGAGGCTACGCCACCAATCACCAAACTCATCCGTAAACTCGACTTCCCACACGCGCCCTGATTATTCCACAAACAGAATATTCTGTCAATGGAATTGGCCAACCCGGTGAGCGTCTTTCCAAGTTATTGAGAGAGCGCCGGACTGAAGATCGTGTCAGAACTCCCGATCGGAGGTCACATGGTCACGTCACAACTTCTGCGGACGTGGATGTGCAGCCGGCGTGAGGACCAACGGCCTTATCAATTGCGCCCGCACAGACCCGGCGTGCCGCACATGCCGCCCGGGCAAGCAGGCATCTCGCCGCTCGACGAACTCGTGCCGTTCGCATGCGCGGCGAACGTCGACAACTTCTGCGTCAGGTGCTTCTCGCCGCACGACGGACATTGAACGCCGTCCGGCTCGCTGCGGCGGACCAGTTTCTCAAACTGCGAACCACAATCGTCACACACGTATTCGAAGATCGGCATGTCTACTCCAAAAGTATCAATACCAGTTTATCAATCAATGCCGCGGGCGCGTCTGGTTGGAAATTGGCGATCACCGAGAAGATCCACCGTGAACCATCCGGCCGGTCGAGATACCCGCCCAGCGCCGCGACGCGCGACAGCGTCCCGGTCTTTGCCCGCACCACGCCCTGGGCCGCTGTCCCTTTGAACCGGTTCTTCAGGGTGCCGTCCTCTCCGCCCACCGGAAGGAGGCCCATCCACAGGTCGCGATAGGGCGAGTCGTACACGTAGCGCAGCAACTTGTGCACCGCGCTGGGAGTGATGAGATTCCGCCGCGAGAGTCCCGAGCCATCCACAAGCCCGAATTCTTCCGGGGGGATTCCGGCTTCGGCGATGAACTGCCGCATCTCCACCATCCCCGCGTCCCTTGTTCCCCGTCCGCGCCGCGCATAAGCCACAGCGCTCAACATCAACTCGGCATGCAGGTTTTGGCTGACCTTGTTGACCACACGCAGGCACTCCCCGAGCGGCGCCGACTCCCGTTCGGCCAGGCGGACGCCACCCGCTTTCGGTGGCGCGGCCTGACCCGGCAGCCAATGCCGCGCCACGGCTTGGCCGTCAACGGCAATTCCCTGACGCTGGAGAGCGTCGCGCAGCGCCGCCGCCGCGAACAACGCCGGATCATCCACGGCCAACCTCGCGGTTTCTCCCGCACTGTTCGGCCGCAGCCTGCCCGTGATCCGAACGTGCCGCGATCCAGGTGCGCGATCCCACCGAACCCGAGTCGGCGATCCCCGGAAGACCCGGTTATCGAAGGTAAAGTATTCCATCGCCGGCGTCAGGCGGATCCCGGCCGGATCGCCCGGCAGCAGCGTCACCAGGACCGCATTGTCGTTGAACGCCAGGGCACTCACGGGCGCGCCAGAGGGCCGGTTGGTATCTTCAAGGGTCCAGCCATCCGGATACGGGTCATACGGATAGATCGTATCGTCGCCGACGATGCTGCCGTCAATGCGGGTCACGCCCCTGGCAGCCATCTGGCCGGCCAGATCTTCCATGACGGCGAGCGGATCGCCGGGCTCCGCATCCGGTTGATACGGCACCGCGCGGCCGGAGAGGTTCGGGTCGCCGCCGCCCACCAACGACACGTCGCCATGGATCCGGCCGGCGCGATCCGGCGCACTGCTCGCAACCACTCGCGTCCGAAACCGGAAATCCGGTCCAAGCCGGAACAACGCCAGGGCGGAAGAGAACAGCTTGGTGTTCGACCCCGGGGCGAAGAACTTCGCGCTGTCCTTCTCCAGCACGACTTCGCCGGTAGCGGCGTCGGTCACGAGGATGCCGAAGTGACCGCGTCCGGCCCCGGGCGTACTGTCAATGGCCTGCTGTACTTTCTCCGCGAGGTCGCCGGCGAGACCAATGCCGCAACAAAGGATCAGCGCCAGCGCCCGCATTCAGCGTCCGATCTTGGATTCCAGCCAGATGAGCGCGATCAGGAGCGCGACCATCACGGTGCCGAGCATCGGCAGGAGCATGACTACGCCCATGCCATAAGACGCCGCCAAATACCCGAGGCTGGCCGGCGCCAGGGTGGCGCCGACTTGAGCCAACGAGAAGATCCCGTTGAACAGACCCGGACGATAATACTCGAACCGGTGGCCGATCTTTTCCGCCACCAGCGGATACATGCTGGCGAAGCCTAACCCGGTGAAGAGCACGCCGGTGACCGCCCCAAAGCGGTTGTTGGTGGACATCAGGATAATGCAGCCAAACATGGCGAGGGCCGCGCTCCCCATCAGCAACCTACCGTGGGCGACCCGAGGGAGCACCGCGATGGCGCCAATTCTCCCCGCCAGCAGGGAGATCCAGTACAGGGCCAGCAACGACAAAGACGATTCCGGGCTGATTCCGAGTTGATGAATCAGATACACGCTGAGCCATCCCGCGATCGACCACTCATTGCCGAACTGAAAGAACAACAACAGCGCCAGCAGGACGGCGGCCGGGTTCTGCACGTCGGTCAGGCTCATCCTCAACGCCGGTTCCTGCGTGGGCGGGGCCGGAGGAAAGCTCGTGTTGCGGTAAATCGCCACAAACACTGCCGGAACGATCGCCATCAGCAGAAGGATCTGAGTGGTCGAGTAGGCGTAGAACGTCCCTCCGACGCTGATGGCGGCCAGCAGGCATCCGGCGACAAAGAAGATGCCGCCCATGTTCACGGTAGCGGCGGGGTTCTGGCGGTAAGCCGGGGCAATGGCCAGAAACAGGCTATGGTTCAACAGCCCCGTGGAAGCGCCGATCGAGAGCAGGCCCAGTTTACGCGAGACTGGGGGCGCGGACGGGCCGGCAAACGCCAACCCGAGTAGTGCCAGGCACGCGACGACACAGGCAGCCACCAGGCCGAAGGCGATGCCCCTGCGGCGGATCAGCGGGTGCGCCGCCAGTTGCCCGAGCACCAGTCCCACCGCCAGATTCAGAAAGTAATCGCCGACCGTCGAGAAGTCGAAGCTGAGATGGTATCCCCAGACGGGTAAGATGGCGCCCAGCAGCGCCATGAGGTATCCGGACAGAGCGAAACCCGCCAGGGCTCGCCGCGCGCACGTGGCATTCAGCGCTTCTTCACCTGCGAAGGTCCGGGTTGGGTTCACGCTCTCCCTTATTGTACGCGCGACGCTCTGGAGAAGGCTGGCCAGCCTGTTAACATCCGAAATTCCGGACAACGGGACCGGCCGTCTTCAGAAAACGAGAGCGCGTCGCAGGGACAAACGTGAAATCAGTCAGTTAGAAAGTGGCAACTGGAATGCAGCACTGGTTACCGGTCCGCTTTTGGTGCAGTTGCCTCCTTGAGTTGGCGAAACATTGCTGGTCCAACAATGGCCCTGGCGCTTCTTCCTGCCAGGGCTATGTTTTTTTTTGGGTTCAGCGTCGTCCCACCAGGATTCGCGAAGGATAGAGGCCTTGCTGGACAGGACAGTCTTCGATCAAGTCGAAGTCTGTCGCCTCAATCACTTCCGTGATCTGGCTCTCCACCTGCCGCCCCCAGAAAGCGGGCGCCACCGATCCGGCAACCCGATAGAGGCGGTTGAAAAACTCGGTGTTCTCCCCGATCACGATCAGCGCCAGCTTCCCGTGGACGCGCAGCACCCGATGAAACTCTTCGACGGCGCGGATGATGTCATCGCCCGACAGGAGTTCCAGCAGATAACAGCAGACGACCAGATCGAAGGCGCCGTCCCGGTAGGGCATCCAACGGGCGTCCACTGCGTGGCATCGGGCCCGCGCTCCAGGATAGCGGCTGCGGACTCTCTGTTGAGTGCGCGCGGCCATATTGGGAGACAAGTCCATCCCGACGGTCACACCCGAAGGATTGCCCGCGACCAGGCGGCGGAACATTTCTCCTGATCCGGTCGCGGCTTCCAGCACTTTCATCCCGTCCCGCAGGCCGCAGATCTCCAGCAGTTTCTCGTGCGCCCGTGAATGAAACAGTTGGGATGAAATCGAATAAAAAGGAGCGACGCGATCATACAACCGCCGCGTCCTGTGCGCCAGCGTGGCCGGCATTTCGTTGGCCGGCCACGCCGGCGCTGTCAGTTCGAGTCTGGTCAACACCACCTCCTCGGTGGACATCCCGTTCCCCGGGGACCTCCGGGACACAGACTCATTAGGATACCGCTGCCAGGTCCTTCGGTGGGGTGGCCGCCTGAAGTTCGGGCACTTCCAGTTCGATCCGGGTCCCTTCCCCTGGTCTGCTGTCGATGCGAATCCGGTACTCGGCGCCGAACAGCACCTTCAACCGCTCGCTCACGTTGCTCACCCCGACTCCCTCTTCCAGCATGTGTGCGAGCCGGTCCTGGGGGATGCCTACACCATCATCTTCCACGGTCACCACCAGTCTGCCGTCGCCGCGTCGGGCGCGCAACGTCACCGTTCCCCCCTCGATCTTGCTGCTTAACCCGTGCTTGATCGAGTTCTCGATCAGGGGCTGCAGCACCATGCTGGGCAGTTGCATGCCCAGCGTCTCCGGAGCGATGTCTTTGAGGAACCGCAGCTTTTCACCGAAGCGCACCATCTCAATCGAAAGGTAGTCGTCAATGAACGTGATTTCGTCGCGAAGCGTCGTGAAATTCTCGGTCCGTCGGAGCAGACGGCGCAGGATGTTCGAGAGTCGGGTCACCATGGTTCGCGCCTGGGCGGGATCGGTGCGGATGAGCGCGGCCACCGAGTTGAGCGTGTTGAACAGAAAGTGTGGATTGATCTGGCGCGTGAGGGCGTCCAGACGAGCCTCGATCAGCGACCGCTGCTGTTCTTCCAGCTTTACCTCGTTGCGCGTGTTGTTCCAGATCTTCAGCGGCAGAGTCACCGCGAACAGGGTGCTCAAGTACAACGCGGCCATTCCCCACGCGCCAGAGTCGGCGGGCATATCCAGGTGAAACAGCCAAGGTGTACCGAACAGCAGCACCGACAACTGGCGCAGCAACTCGGCCAGCAGAATCGCGCCCAGCAGAACCAGGTGGAAGATCGCGCGGTGCCGGTTCCGCACGCCCCGCAGCAGCCGGTACAAATTCAGATCGATGGCCGGTGTAAACGACCAGATATCTTCGGGGTCGGAAGCCAGATCGCGGACCAGCCCGCCAAGCACGCCCAGCCCCGCATAGAGCGGCATGCTCACGTATTCCCGATCAAAGATCGCGGGCAGGGAGATCAGCACGCCCGCCAGCAACCCGGTAAAGTAGCCGCCCAGCACGCCCGCCAGCAGCGATCCCTCCAGCCCGAGGTCGATCGCCGGGTATCCCCCGGTGACCACCCTCGTGGCCACGCCCGCTCCAAACACCATGGCGAACCACAACGCGAGTTGGAGCCGCTGGTAGAGGGTGCGGACCTCACGCAGGAGCATCTTCTTGACGCCCGCCGACCTAACCAGAATACTGGCCAGGGCCGCCACAATACCCAGTTTCACCAGCAATGGAACCAGCGACTGTTCCGCCATGCAAGTCCCGGACGTTCCCGCCTCGCTATAATGAGAGCAGACTCCAATCATCTTAGCGCCCCATGGAAAATAGTGTCTCCGCGCGCCTCGAGAAGGTCGCCGAAGCGGAGTTCCCAACCCGATTTGGCCGTTTCCGGATCTATGGCTTCCGTATCTACGCGGCGGGTCATCCGGAGGAGGCCGTGGTGTTGGTGCACGGGGAACTCGCCGGAGACCCGCCTCCTCTGGTCCGCATTCACTCGCAGTGCCTGACCGGCGACGTCTTCCACAGCCTGCGGTGCGATTGCCGGTCGCAGCTCGAAATGGCGCTCGAGAAGATTGTGGACGAGGAGCGCGGGCTGCTGATCTACGAGCACAAGGAAGGCCGCGGAATCGGCCTTCTGAACAAATTGCGGGCGTACGAATTGCAGGACCACGGCGCCGATACGGTGGAAGCGAATGAACGGCTGGGCTTTGCGCCCGATCTGCGCGACTATTCCCTGCCCGGGGAGATTCTGCGTTACTTCGGTCTTACGCGCGTCCGGCTGTTTTCGAACAATCCGGAAAAGGTGCAAGCGGTAGAACGTGCCGGCGTGATCGTCACCGAGCGCCTTCCGTGCGTCGCGCCTCCGGAGGAGTTTACCGAAGCCTACCTCCGGACGAAGAAGGAAAAGCTCGGCCACCTGCTGGACCCGGTTTGACCCGATGATGCGCCGACAGCGGGGCGACTGATGGGATAATACGAAAGGAACGCGCAGCCCCTTTGGGCGCGGGCAATCCAAGTGGAGGCCCCGGACAAACTCTTGATTCGTCGAAAAACGTTGACCTCGCAGGCTATCGACTACGTGGTCGATCTCATCAAGACAAACAAGGTGAAACCTGGCGAGCGACTTCCGACCGAAAACGAATTGACCCAGACCCTCGGCGTAAGCAGGACTTGCGTGCGGGAAGCGATCAAGTCGCTCGAGACGCTGGGACTGATCTCGGTAAGGCAGCGCATCGGGGCGACCGTGCTGCAGCCGTCGGCGTCGAACCTGCTGCACGCCGAGTATCTGTCGGCGGCGATCCAGCGGCACCAGACCGATTCGCTGCTCGAGTTCCGGCGGATCCTAGAGGTCGGACTGGCCTCGCTTGCGGCCGAGAAGGCGACCGACGCGGACATCGAGGCGATGCAAACCGCGCTCGAAAAATACCAGACCGAGGTCGAGCAGAAGCATGCGGACTGCTCGACAGACTTGTCGTTCCACACGGCCATGGTGGAGGCGGCCAAGAACCCCTTCGCGGCCACGGTGTGGCAGACCATCTCCACCCGCCTGACGGAAGTGCTGGCGCGGGCGACCGACCTGCCGACCGTGCCGGAGCAGACACTGGGAGATCACCAGCGGATCCTGCGCGCGATCCGAAGCCGGAATCCGAAGAAAGCGCGAGAGGCGATGAGGGCACACCTGGAGAACGCCGAGAGAATCTGGAGCATCGCGCTGCAGGACCAGCAGGAAGCGGAGTCTCAGGGCAATGTGCGAAAAGGCAAAGCGAGCGGAGCGGTGACGAGTCCGAAGTAGGTGTCAGCTTGCCGGTCGAACAGTCGGACGGGTGCTCGCTCAAGCAGCGAACTCGGTCGGGCAACTCAGCCTTCACACTCGCGAATCGCGCCGTGCTCGAACTCTTGTAGCCTCGACACCATCATCCGAGCGGGCCAGATCCGTCGGGTCGTCGTGCCTCGAACGATGGACCCTAATCGTCTACGCGCCGCTCGGGTCTTCGTCTCTTCGGAAAGGCTTGCACTACAATAGAAACCTCGCCGGCAAGGAGACGCCATGGGAATCTTCACTCGACGCGAATTGCTCCACTACGTCCGGGCCATCGGCGCCGCGGCCACCGCGCGGCTCCCCTTACAGGCCGCACCGGAAACCTTCCGCCCCGCGCCGATGAAGATTACCGACGTGGAGGTGCACGAGATTGTCCCGCCGTATCAGGACTACAACGCCAGCCACCTGTTCCGTTACCAGGCACTCGGGTTTCAGACGCGCGCCGTGTTCATCGTCCGCACGGACGTGGGCCTGGAAGGCTACGGGGAAACCGGCGGCGGCCCGGCGCCCTCCCGCGACAAGTTCGCCTACCTGATCGGACGCAGTCCGTTTCGGGAGTTCACCCGGGCCGATCACCTGGGCATCAGCATGGCGCTTTACGATCTGATGGGCAAGTACCTCGGCGTACCGTTGTGGCAACTCATCGGCCCGCAGGTTCGCACCTGGGTGCCGCTGTCGGGCTGGACCATGTCGCAATCTCCTCGAGCGATGGCGGAGGAGGCGAGGCAGCTGTCCCGGCGGGGATACCACTGGATGAAGTATCACGTCGATGTTTTTCAGAACGTCGTCGACCAGACCGAGGCCGTGCAGCGAGTAGCGCCGCCCTCGTTCCGGCTCCATTACGATTTCAACGGCGACGAGAACCTGGCCACCGTCCTGCCGATCCTGAAAGACCTCGAGAAGTTCCCCGTGGCGGGACGCGTGGAAGACCCGATCCGCGGCCGCGAAACACGAGATCGCGAGGACTGGCTCTTGTTGCGCAGGGAGACCTCGCTGCCGATCCTGGCGCACGGGCCGGGAACCGACTACCTCACCGAGAAGGCGGCCGATGGGTGCATTGCGAGCCGGGCGGCGGTGCCCGAGGCTTCCCGGGTCGCCCATCTGGCCGAGGCGGCCAACGCCCCGTTCATGTTGCAACACGTGGGGGGAAACCTCACCCTCGCCTTCCTGGCGCATGAAGCGTCGGTGTTCCGGATGGCGACGCTCGCGCACGTCAACTGCTGCCACATCTGGAAGGACGACGTGACCGTCGAACATCTTCCCCTCGTGGACGGGAGCGTCCAGGTTCCCGAGGGTCCAGGGCTCGGCGTCACCATCGACCGGGAGAAGCTGAGAAAGTACGTCGAGGCGCCCCGGCTCAAACGCGACCGCTTCCTGGCGCGCATGAGCTACCGCAGCGGTTTGACGGTCTACCTCCGGTTTGCGGACCACCCCTATCAGTTGAGCGCGGGCGGGTATCCGCTCGATGAGATCGCAGCGCGCCTTCCGGGAACCGGTCCCACGTATCGAAAGCCCGTCGTCACCGATTTCTGGGATCAGACGGGCAGTCCGGAATTCGAACGAATCTGGAAGCTGACCGAAAAGGGCCCGTACTGGATGCAACCGAACGCGCCGGCAAATCCGTAGGAAACGGCGCTACCTGGGCAGAGGGCCCATGTGAACTCCGCCCTTCCCGGCACGGGCCTGGAGTTCGCGCCAGTCCTTGCTGCCATCGTCCGGAACCTCTTCCACGTACACTCCAGGCTGAAAGGGAGGCAGCCGGCCGGCGAGGAACTCCTGCTTGTATCGTTCCTCCGCGGCGTAGTAGCTCCTGGCGCCGTTGGGCCATCGGATCACCATCAGATTCCGGGTGGCCGGTAGAGGCCCGTCGGGCGAACGTCCCTGCCACCCGTAGTCGACCACGCGATTGGCGCTCGAGCCCGATGGGGCGGCCTGAGAAGCCGGCATGTCGAGCCGGTGACGTGCGACGGCATCCTCATCGAGATCGAAGCCGAGCCCGGGAGACTCGGGGATCGCCGCGCTGCCGTTGAGCACGGTGATCCCCGGTTTGACGAGCGACTCGGTGTAGAGGTGAAATTGCGTGACCGCGGGCCAGCGGGCGTGGGAAAGCACAGCCGCGAGCTGCATCGAGAATGCGGCGACGATGCCAGTGCTGCCGAGTTGGAGCCAGAACGACTTGCCCGCCGTGGCCGCGAGGGCGCCGGTATCGAGCGTGCCGCGCACTCCGCCGCCGACCACGAAGACGTCGCACACGTCCTCCCGCAGCGCGGTCATGACGGGCGGGCTGCCGAAATGCATCGCGATGGGCACGCGGGTCTGGGTTCGCAGAAAGCGGTTGCCCGCGACGTCCTCCTGCGGGATCGGGGTCTCCCAAACGGCGATCTGCGAATACTTCTCCAACCCGATCAGATAGCGCGCTGCGCGAGAGGTATCGAGCAGCGTGGCGTTGAAATCGAAATCGATCGAGAAATGGGGCGGCAGGACCGCCGACAGCTCCCGGCACTGCTCGTAGAGGTCGTACCACGGCCGCGCTTTGCCTTTGAACGCCGTGAACCCGAGCGAGAGAGCCTCTTTGCACTCGGATACCCAATCCTGGCCGCGCATGGCGCCGGCCCACCAGCTCATGAAAGCGCGATCGCGCACCTGCCGGCCGAACAGGCGATGCATCGGGACGCCGAGCGTTCGGCCGAGCGCGTCGAATAGGGCGATCTGGAGGCCGCCGCCGATCGAGTCGTCCCACATGGAGTCGGCCACCGGGCGGCCGATCACCCGTTTCAGGGCGGCTGCGTTCGCAGCCCCCTCGCCGAACCCCCGCACTCCGTTGGCCAGGGTGACCCGGTAGATCTCCTTCACCGTTCCGGCGTGGGCCTCGCGGTACGGGGTGTAGTATTTGGCGGGGGTCGGCTTGTATTTCAGCCGGACCACAGTTCGCTCGACGTTCTTGACGTCGGTGTTCGACAGCCCGACGACCGCGGGAGCGCCCAGGGCCGGTGCTCCGGCAAAAGGCGCGGCGGCGCCCGCGGTGACCGCCAGCCCGGCTCGGGCGCAATCCCCGAAGAATCGGCGTCTGGTTGGGT
>JBJXGR010000370.1:0-19052 GCA_046160045.1 Bryobacteraceae bacterium | reverse complement strand
GACCGTCCGAAAGTATTCACCGATGGTGGTGGGCAAGAGGTCCAACACGCACTGCCCATCCTCGGGAACAAACGCATCCAGGTAAACGAGGCTGTCGATCTGCCCCGTCGCCGCGCGCGAGGCAACGCCGCTGATGATCATCCCCGCGTAACTGTGTCCAGCCAGCACGACGGGGGCTGTGGACTCGGCGACGACCGCCGCCACGTCCTCAATGTGCTGCGAGAGGGAAACCGTCGGCGAGAGCTGGGCCTCATGAGTGCCGAGCCCGGTAAGCAGGGGCACGATGACGCGGTGGCCGCGCTGGCGCAAGAGCGGAACGAGAAGATCCCAGGTGCCGGCTGACTGCCAGGCTCCATGGACAAGGACAAAAGTGGCCATGCGAAAAACCTGGCAGCGGTCTACTTCTTGTGGCTCTTGCAACAGACCTTGTTGGTACAGCAGGCCGAGCCGTTGCAGCAACTCTTCGCCTGGGCGAAAGCCCCCAGCGAAAGCGATAGGACGAGCACAAAGGTGAAAGCAATCTTGTTCATGATTCCACTTTATAACGAAAAAGGCCTCCCGTTCCCGGGAGGCCTTTTCAAAAAATGGTGCGGGGGAGGGGACTTGAACCCCTACGATGTTACTCGCTAGCACCTCAAGCTAGTGCGTCTGCCAATTCCGCCACCTCCGCATTTGAGTGGCTGCCAGGGCGCCAACCGCGCCCTACTTCTTTGCCGGCGCGGGCGCTTGCTTGCCCTGGGGGGGCGCCTGCTCGACCGGCGGAAGGTTCAGCGGGAGAGTCTTCTTCTCACCCGTGCTCTCGTCCATCAGTGTCACTGAAGGCTGTGACGGCTGGCTCAGAGGCTGCCCGGCCGGAACGCCCGGGGGCGTTGGAGTCGGGGTCGGAGTCGCCGCGCCCTTCTTGGCCGGCGCCGTTTTGGTGGCGCCCGTCCTGTCGAGCACACTCGATCCCGTCCCGCTGCCGGATTCGCGTGTTTCGAGGATCGACAGCGACAGCGACGTGACCATGAACATCACCGCCGAGCCGGTAGTCAGCTTCGACAGAAGTGTCGCCGAACCCCGCGGCCCGAATGCCGTCTGTGATCCCATGCCGCCAAACGCGCCCGCCAGATCCGCAGCTTTGCCGCTCTGCAGCAACACCACGCCGATCAGGAACAGGCAGACCAGTACGTGAATCGTGACCAACAGTACAAACAACATATCCGCAATCACCTAGTATAGGGCATTTTCAGGCCCTCCGGGCTTCGACTACTTCTTCTTCCCCATAAGCTGCCATTGGGTGAACGGCGAGCCCGCTCCGGCCACGTTCACATTCAGCAGGTACGGCATCCCGGAGGAGAACGCCCGCTCTACCGCCGGCCCCACCTGATCGAGCGTGTCAATCGTCTCCCCGCCCCCGCCGAGGCCTCGCATTACCAGGTCGTACCGGGTGCGGCGCAGTTCGCACACCACCGTGTTCGCGCCGCCGCCTTGCAGTTCCCGTTCCACGCCCCATCCGGCGTCGTTGCCGACGATGAGGACCACCGGCAGATTGTGGCGAACCAGCGTGTCGAGTTCCGCCAGATAGAAACCCAGCGACCCATCGCCGGTAATCATCACCACCGGCTTGTCCGGGAACTGGACCTTCGCCGCCACGCAGTTCGGCAGGGCCGAGCCGATCGTCCCCAGCGGGCCCAGCCGCAGCCATCGGCCTGGATCGAGCGCGGGCAGGATGACCCGGCCCCAATGCACGAAGTCGCCGCCATCCCACACATAGCACAGGTTCTTCGGCAGCCACTTTCGCAGCTCGCCGTAGAATGCCGCCGGATGCAGCGGGCTCGATTGCGTCAGTGCCGTCGCTTCCACCTTTTCCTGCCATTGGGCCTTGAGCTCTCTCAGGCGGCCGAGCCAGGGCTTGGGCGCCCAGGGCGCGCCGATCTCGCCGGCCATGGCGCGCAGCGTCGCTTTGACGTCGGCGCAGATCGCGACGTCCAGCTTGCGGTTCAACCCCAATTCCTGAGGATGGATATCGACCTGGATAAACCGCGTCTGCGGCGAGAACAGCCGTGGGCCGCCCAGCGCCATCCGGTAGTCGATCCGTTTGCCGAGCATCAGGATGACATCGGCTTCCTTGAACGAAGTGTGAACCGCGTAGTTCAGCGCGGGGTCCCCGTAGCCGAAGCACAGCGGGTGCGAATCCGGCACCACTCCGCGGGCCATCGTGATGGTGTAGAGCGGCAGGTTAGACTTCTCGATAAAGGCTTGCAACTCCGCGCCGGCATCGCCCCACCAGAGGCCGCTGCCGGCAATGATGATCGGCCTTTGGGCGCTTTTCAGCAAAGCTAGCGCGTCGCCGATCTCCCGCGATCCCGGCGCGCACACCGCATCCGTGAAGGGCATCGGCAGCGCCGACGGCGTCTCAGTCGAAGCGCCGAACACATCGACGGGGATCGAGAGGTGAACCGCGCCTTTCCGTCCCGACGACGCTTCTTTGAAGGCCCGCCCCAAGTAGAACGGGATCTGCGACGCCGATGGTACCTCCGCCGCGTACTTGCAGACGGGCGCGGCCATGCCCACCTGCTCGATGTCCTGGAACGCCCCGCGTCCGCCCAGCAAGGTGCCGCGGCTCCCGGAGACGGCAATCAACGGGCTGGCGGCCAGTTGTGCCGTGGCGATGCCGGTGAGCGAGTTGGTGTGGCCGGGTCCGCCGGTCACCAGCGACATCGCCGGCTTTCGCGTGACCCGCGCCAGCGCGTCGGCCGCGTGGGTGCAGCCAGACTCATGACGCATGTCGATCAGTCGGATTCCTTCCCTCTGGGCCACGGGCAGGACGTCGTTCAGGTGATCGCCGACCAGTGTGAAGATGTGCTCGATTCCCAACTTACGGATGGATTGGACGAAGAGTTCGGCTCCTGTGGGCATAACTCGTCATCCTATCAGCTATCAGCGGTCAGCCATCAGCAGGCCGAGTCGCGCTTCTGAGCCGCGCATCTGGGCCGCGACCGTGAGGGAGCGGTGGCTGATTGCTGAAAGCTGAAAGGCTGATTGCTGCTTGCTGTCGCTGAAAACGGCCCGCTGAAAAGCCGATCGGTCTCGTCAACGCGCCGGCCGCGTCGTCGGGAAGGGTCCCGGATAGTTCGCCGGCAAAGGCGGCGGACCCATGTCGCGCTGCTTTTTGGTTTCTTTGATGTCCTTGCGCAGTTTCTTGATCACGATCTCGCGGTCTCCCTCCGTCCAGGCCTGCCGGATCTCCTCCTCCGGGAACCCCGCCATCCGCCCCAGCAGCGTGAACGGCCCGATGGCGTGGCGCAGGCTTTTCCAACGGGCCATTTCGATCAACGACTCGACCGAACGCTCCTTCATCGACTCCAGGATTCGCGGCTCGCGGCCATCCGTCAGGTTCAGCAGCGTGCTGACAGCCTTCACGCGATCGCTCCACACTACGGAGTTGAGAAGCTCGATAAACCAGGTGGGTTGGACCTTGATTCCAAGCTCCGGATCGCTGACGGCCAGTACCGCTATGGCGCCGAAGGCCCGCAGGGCATTGGCCCGGACGCTGGCCGAAGGGTCCTGCAACGCGATCTGCAGATCGTCCACCACCAGGCGCTTGGTCGGGTAGTACCCGATTACAAAAGCGGCCACGGTCCGCTGGTCTTCATCCGCCGACTCGCGCAGCACCTTGCGAAGGGCGGCGATGTGCAACTCGGCCAGTCCCACAAAGCGCTCCTGCGCCCCACGGGCGGTCAGGTCCGCCATCAGGGAATGTCCGCGTGTCAGATCTTCCGCCAGGTTCCCGGCCTGCGCCGCCCGCGCCGCGGCTTCCGTGAAGTCGCTGTACGCCTCCAGAATCTCCGGCGGCAGATCGGCCTTGCCGAAGGGTGCGCTTCGAGGCGCGAAGTGCGTGCCGCCTTTCTCTTCCACGCCCACAAAAAGAAGGATGCCATCGTTCTCGCAGCAGACCGCCTCCACGTGCGACGCCACCACGCCGGAGACCTTGTCCAGACGCTCCTCCAACGTGGTCTTGGAAGCGGACAACCGCTCGCTCTCCCCGAGTCCCAAGGCTTTCTGAAGGCGCTCGCGGGATGTCTTCTTGACGCCGTAGAAATCGATCGACTCGACCTTCGGGAATTGCGCCTGAGCGATCGCGGCGCTCATAGCAAAGGCCGCCAGGACCTTCCGGAAATGCGGGAGCACAATGGTTAGACGCGGAATCGGCCCCTGAGGCTACGCTTGTTTTTCCGCCAACGGGCCGATGATCGGCAGTGAAATCCGCTTGTCCTGGTAGGTCATCACCATGATGTAGACCCAGACGACTAGCGCCCCAAGCCAGATTATTGGATACAGCATGAACGCAAATCCACTGGTGATGAACCCAAGGATCGACAGCCCGATACTCAGGACGATGACGGCAAGGTGCAGAAAGATTGCCTGGAACGCGTGAAAGCGTATCTTCTTGTTCTGGTTGTACGGCGCGATCAGGAGAAAAATGATCCCGGTGACGAGTCCAACCAAGTAGCACAACGCGCCCGCAACGTTGTCCGTAAGTCCGGCGCCTGCCTGTGCCGGTGGCGCGCTATAGTTCGCTTGCGGTTGCGCCGGGAACCCCGCGCTGGGTGCTCCTTCCGCCGCCATCGGGGTCCCGCACTTCCCGCAGAATCTCCCGGTCACTTCGGCGCCGCAGTTCTGGCAAAACGGCATGAATCCCTCCGTCACCGAACTGTACTAGGCCCAGGCGTGAATTGCAAGCGCGGGGAAGGATTTGCCGGGCGCCAGGAGATTCCTGCACCCTGTCGTGAGAACCTGCCGCGCTGGCTCCGGCCAACCGGCTGATTCCAATCAGGATCTGGTTTGGTCCGGGGCGTGCTGTGCCCCCATGGGATGCGGTACCTGGTTCTAACTCTGGCTGCCTTGGCTTGGGCGGACTCGACCGCCCTCTCCCCCGAAGTGGTGCTGGCTCGCATGGAACAGACCACCGATCAACGTTTCCAAGCGCTCCGCACGTTTCAGGGAAAGCGTCGCTACTTCGTGCAGCATCCGCTTCTGCCGGCCGACACGTCCATCCTTGTCGCCGAGGAATACCGCGACGGAAAGCGCTCGTTCAAGGTGCTGGAACGTCACGGGCCTTCCGAAATCCACCAGAAGGTCTTCAAGCCGCTGATGGACGCGGAAACGCTGAACGATGCCGAAACCGAACGCCAGGCGGTCGAGGTCTGCCGCCGCAACTACGAGTTCACCTGGGTCCGCACCGATCCCGATGGCGCCTTTGTTTTTCGCGCCGAGCCGCGAACCGCCAATCGCTATCTGTTCCGCGGTCTCATCTGGATCGACCCCCGCCAATTCGCCGTGCGCCGCATCGAGGGCGAGCCTGCCCAGCCTCCCTCGGCGCTGGTGAGCCGCACTCGATTCGTGCACGAGTTCACTCCCTTCGGTCCCTTCTGGCTGCAGACCCGCCATCGCGCGCAGGCGCAACTCCGACTCCTGGGCAAGGCTCAGGTGGGTATCGACTATTTCGACTACGACTGGCAACCTAAATGAACAAAGAAACCTTTCGCGAAGCCGCCCGCGCCCAGCATAGCCTGCTGGCCCCCTTGGAGAAGACCTGCCTGGTTTGGCTGGCCCGGCAAATGCCGCCCTGGGTGACGTCCGATCACCTGACGGCGCTTGGCCTGGCTTCCATGCTGGCCGCCGGCGTCTTGTATGCCCTTGCGGCTCGATGGCCGCTCGCGCTCCTCGCGGTCAACGTCTGTCTCGCCGTCAACTGGTTCGGCGATTCGCTCGACGGCACGCTCGCGCGCGTGCGCAAAAAGCTTCGGCCCCGCTACGGCTTCTATGTCGACCATATGGTGGACGCCTTCGGCACGCTTTTCCTGATCGGAGGCATGGGCCTGTCCGGCTACATGAGCCTTCCCGTCGCCTTCGCCCTGGTAGTGGTCTACTTCCTGCTCTCCATCAACTCCTACCTCGCCACCTACACCATCGGTTCGTTCCAGATTTCGTTCTGGAAGTTCAGCCCGACCGAACTGCGGATTCTGCTGGCCATTGGCAACTGCTTTGTCCTGGCCCGCCCCGCGGTCCGGTTCCTCGGAGAAGAGCGCCTCTTCTTCGACATCGGTGGGGTGGGGGCGATCATTGGGATGACGGGAGCATTGCTGTACTCGGTGGCTGACAACACGCGAACGCTGTTTCGCGCGGAGAGGATCTGATGTTGCGCTGGATGCGGTTTAACGCGGTGAGCGCGGCTGGCGTATGCGTGCAGTTGTCGCTGCTATGGCTGCTGATGCGTCTGAACGGCGGCAACCACCTGGAGGCCACGCTACTCGCCGTCGAAGCCGCCGTCCTGCACAACTTCTATTGGCATTGGCGCTGGACCTGGGCGGACCGGGCTCGCGGCCCCGTCATCTGGGCACTCGCTCGCTTCCAGTTGACCAACGGCCTCATCCCCGTCATCGGAAATCTGGCCGGAATGTACTGGCTGGTGGACCGCGCGGGCCTGCCGCCGCTCCCCGCCAACGTCATCTCCATCTGTGCCTGTTATCTCGTCAACTACTTCGCCGCCGACTGGTTTGTCTTCCCGCGCTTGAGGACATTCACACCACCACGTGCTGCGGAGTCCCTTCGATGAACTTCCAGACGTTCTCGATCGACAGCCGGAGCCCTGCCTCCAGCGTCTCCGGCGTCACCCCCGCCGAGTGAGGCGTCAACACAACGTTGGGCAGTGACTTGATCGCATGTTCCTTCGGTAGCGGTTCGGTCTCGAACACATCCAGGCCCGCGCCGCTCAACTGCCCGCTGCGCAAGGCATCGGCGAGCGCCGCCTCGTCGACAATCGGCCCCCGCGCCGTATTGATGAAGATCGCGCCCCGCTTCATCATGGCGAACTCGTTGGCGCCCAGGAACCCGCGCGTCTCGGGCGACAGCCGCAGGTGAAGACTGACCACGTCGCTCTCGCGGTAGAGCGTCTCGATCGGTACGTGTTCAAAACCCAGTTCCGGCTTCGGATGCATCGTCCAGGTGATCACCTTCATGCCGATCCCCTGGCCCAGGGACGCCATCTGCCGCCCGATGGCGCCCAGGCCGATCACGCCCAGCGTCTTGCCGCGCAGCAGCGACACCTGCGCGCGCGGCCACTCCCCCTGGCGCACTCGCGCGTCCACCTCCACGATCCGCCGCGCCACTCCCAGCATCAGCATCAGGGCATGCTCCGCGATCGCCGGCGCCGCGACCCCGGGGGTGTTCGTCACCGTCACGCCGTGACGCCGCGCCGCCGCCAGGTCCACGTTGTCGGTGCCCGTTCCCCAGATCGACACCAGCCGCAGCCCCGGGCACGCCGCGAACACGCTTTCGGTGAACCGCACCGACGAGCGGATGTTGATCACCACCTCCGCGCCGGCGATCCGCTCGAGCAGCCGTTCCTCCGAGCCTGGGAGCGTGTCGTAGTATTCCACCGCGCAACGGTCGATGAGTTCCTGATACGCCCGGCTTAGCGCCATTACGGGCGGTGCATCGTCGGGAATCACAATCCGCATTTTGCTATGCCAGCCGGTCCGCGGCCTGAATCAGCGCCCGAATGTAGCCGTAGCAGAAGGCGAACGCCTGCAATCCATCCGGATCGTCTTCGTGATGGGGAACGTGGTCCGGCATCAGCATGTAGGGATAGTCCACCTCGCGATAGACCTTGAGTGCTTCGACGAAATCGATATCGCCTTCGTCGGGATACACTTCCTGAAAATCGTCCCGCTTGCCGCGAATGTTGCGGAAGTGAACGTTGAAGATCTTCTTGCGCGAGCCGAAATAGCGGATCACGTCGAAGATCTCCTTGCCGGGGTCCTGCAGCATTTCCGAGACGGTGCCCTGGCAGAAATTGAGGCCGTGATACGGGCTCTCGTGCAGGGAGACGAACTTCTTGATGCCCTCGAACGTACCCAGCACGGTATCCACCCCTTGATATCCTTTGATGGGCGGGACGCCGGGGTCATGCGGATGACAGGCGATCCGGATCTTGTACTCGTTGGCCACGGGAACCACCTTCGACAGGAAGTAGTCGATACGCTCCCAGTAAATATCGGCGGTGACTTTACCCGCGCGCGTAAGGGGAGGCTGTTCCTTGGCTTCTTTCAGCCGCCACGTGGACAGGGTCGTGCCCCCGCGGCCCGGAGTCCGCTCGGTGCGAAGCACACCCAGCAGGCTCATGTTGTACTTCACCGCCGGGATGCCCGCCTGCGCACAGTTCTTGATCAGGTTCTGGATCTTTTCGATGTCGCGGTCGCGCTCGGGGCTTTTGCCCAGCATGATGGCCCCGCGCTCGGTACTGTCGATGTGCGAGGACGACAGGAACGACGGCGGCACCAAGTCGACCGACACGCCCCACTTGGCGCACACGTCCTTCATCTTGCTCAGCTCTTCCACCGTCGGATACCCGCGCTCCTTCGATTCGAGCGGGTACCCGCAGATATTACGGACGCCGTGGCGGGCAAAGAACTGAACTCGCCTGTCGTCCGTCGGGCTGCTCTGGCAGCCGAGAACGAATCGAGGTTTCTTGCCTTCGGCTTTTGCCGGAGCGGCGGGTGGCGGTGCGGGGGTGCAACTCGCCGCGACCGCGGCGGCGCTGGAAGAGATCACAAACGTGCGGCGCTTCATCGGGGAGCCTTTCTTTGAAATGGTTGGGCCGCCAATCGGCCCGGATGCATGATGCTAGCGTGGAGCCGGTCTCCGACCGGCATCCTTCCTTCTGAGCCCGACCTTCCTTCTGAGCCGCGACCGTGAGGGAGCGGTGGCTCATTCTCCGTGAAAAAATGTGTCGCGGCCACCGCTCCCTTACGGTCGCGGCTCAGAAGCCGGCGCAATTTGCAGGCTGCCAGTTGGGCGGATCGGTACAAGTTTTCGCGCCTCGAACTTAAAAGATCACCGTCTTCTTGATGTAGTCGAGCTTGGGGAATTCGCCCTTCAGGTAGGTGTTGCCCGAACTCGTGATGCGGTTCTGATTCGGACGCTCACCGTATGCGTTGAAGAACGTCTCCACCACCGGCATCCCTTCCACGACCGCGCCGAACGGCGCGAACCCTTGCGAATCCAGAAACGGATTGGCCTTCAGGTTGATGAACAGCTGGGTCGTCCGCGTGTTCGGCCCCGCGGTGGCGAACGTGAGATAGCCCTTCAAATTGCTTTGGGTCGTCGGATCGTCCTGGATCCGCGCATTGTCCCAGGCGCGCGCCACCTTGGGTTCACCGGGAATCCCCCACTGCACGATGAAGTTCGGCACGATGCGGAAGAAGCGCGACTCATCGAAGAACCCGTATTTCACCAGGTTGTAGAACCGGTCCGCGCCCTTCGGCGCCCACGCCCGGGTCACCTGCACGACGAAGTTTCCGTTGCTCGTCTCAAACCGCACCTTGAACGAGGCCGGCGCCTTCTCGGTAAATAGCGAGGGCTTGGTCAGGTCTTTCTTGGGAGCTTCGGCCTTCTTCGGCGGTTCCGCTTTCTTGGCCGGCTCGGCTTTCTTCGCTTCCTCGGCGGGAGGCTTGGCGGGTTCGGCTTTCGGCTCTGGCGGCTTCGGCGCTTCCACCGGCTCCTTGGCCGGTTCAGCGCGTTCTTCGGCGGCCTTCTGGGCCGGCGGAGGCGAGGAACATCCGGACAACAGCAGCGTCAACGCCAGGGCAGTGCCTGGGACAAGTTGCGACAACACGGATCGGGAGGTCATACGAAGGTGCCTTTCGTGAACCTCCTATCTTACATTGGGAAGCCCGGCCGCGCGTCGTTCAGTCCCCTGCGAAATCCGAACCGGGGCCGGAAGGCCGCGGACAGGGCGTCCGGCCCCACGATAGGCTCCTGAGCCTGTCTGCCGCGCCTCACTACGTGCAGCGCAGCACCAGCATCGTTTCATCGTCCTCCGGCGGCCCCGCCCGGAACTCCGCCACCCGGCTGAGAAGAAATCTCCCCAGTTCCTCCGGCTCCGTGCTCCATGCCTCGCGCGCCCATTCGAGCAGCCGCTCTGAACCAATGGCCTCGCCTTTTTCGTTTTCCGCCTCCGTGATGCCGTCCGTGTAGAGCACCAGTACATCGCCCGCGCAGCACTGCATCACGCTCTGCCGGTACGTCGTCCCCGGAATCATCCCCACCGGCAGGCCGGACCGGCATTTGTCTTCCCCGGATTCCATCAGTTCCTGCCACCGCCCTTCCGCCGCGTGGAACCACAGCGGCGCTAGGTGGCCGGCGTTTGTAAACACAAGCTGCCGCGGCTCCATGTAATAGCCCAACACCATGGCGGTGGCGTACCTCGAACCCGGCATGGCCTGGCCGAAAGCCCGGTTGATGGCCTGCATCAGTTCCGTCTGGTCCCAATAGTTGATGTACTGCCGCAACTGCCGGTGCAGCGTCGACGAATTCGCGCCCACCGAGACGCCGTGGCCGCTGACGTCGGCGAGAACGATGCGGGACATCACTCCCTCGTTACACACCGAGAGGTAGTGCAGGTCGCCTCCCGCCTCGTCGGCGTCGAGCGGGACCGAGTGGACCCACCCCTCCATCCCGGGCAGATCCACCGCGGTCGAGACCAGGTGATTCCCGCCCCACGTTTCCAGGCACGCCAGCGGATAGCGCGCGATTTCCGGAAGAACTTCTATTGCTGCTAGCATGTTGACCCTGCCGCTGTTGGTTGTCGCGCGACGCGGCGAACTTCCCCCCCGTGATACATTTCCCTCTATGCAGCACATCATCCGGTTTGCGGCCGCGGCCGCGATCGCCGCCGGGCTCGTCTCCGCGGAAACCACCGTTCTCAAGAATTTCACCCTCTTTGACGGCACGGGAAAGCCTCCCGCCGCCAGGTCCGCGTTGATCATGACGGACGGGCGCATCACGTGGGTCGGCCCAGTGGCGCAGCTCAAGCCCCCGGCGGGCGCGCAGACCATCGACTTGGCCGGCAAGTTCGTCATGCCGGGCATCATCAACCTGCACGGCCACCTTGGTAATACCAAAGGCCTCGTACAGGACCCCGCCAACTTCACGCGCGCCAATCTCGAAGACCACCTGAAAACCTACGCGCGCTACGGCGTCACCACCGTCGTCACCATGGGCAGCGAGCAGGACCTGATCATGACAATGCGCGCCGAGCAGCGCGCCGGCCGCCCGAAGATGACGCGCATCTATGCCGCCCGCCGCGGCTTCACGGGCATCAATGGCTACCCCACTTCCGCACCGGGCATGAAGGGTGTTCCCTTTGAAGTGGCAACGGTCGAAGATGTCCGCAAGGGCGTCAACTACCTCGCCGACGTCAAGGTCGACATCGTCAAGATCTGGGTCGACGATCATCTGGGCAAAGAGAAGAAGATCCCGCTCGATCTCTGCAAGGCCATCGTCGAGCAGTCCCACGCCAAAGGACTCAAAGTCGCGGCCCACATCTTCTACCTGGACGATGCCAAGAAACTCGTATCCTACGGCCTCGACGGTCTCGCCCACAGCGTCCGCGATAAGCCGGTGGACAAGGAACTGATCGACATGATGAAGAAGAAAGGTGCGTGGCTCTCGTCGGCGACCCTGGAGCGCGAGTCCTCCACCTTTTTCGCCGCCAAGGCGCAGCCCTTCTATGACGATCCGTTCTTCCAGCGGGCCGTCTCGCCTGAAGTTCTGAAGACCCTGCGCGATCCGGCCTTCCAGAAGAAGGCGCAGTCCGAACCGGATACCGGCCACGGACCCCAGTGGCTGGAGATGGCCAAGAAGAACCTCAAGACGATGGCGGACGCGGGTGTGAAGATCGGCTTTGGCACGGACACCGGTCCGCCGCGGCGCTTTCTCGGCTTCGGTGAGCACTGGGAGATGGAAATGATGGCCGAAGCGGGCCTGACTTCCAGCCAGATCCTCACGATGGCCACCGGCAAATCCGCCGAGTTTCTGGGCGCCCGCGACCTGGGGACCATTGCCCCGGGAAAGTGGGCGGACCTGCTGGTCCTGGGCAAGAGCCCGCTCGAGAACATCCGCAACACCCGGTCGATCGAAAGCGTTTGGGTGGCCGGCAACCGGGTCAACTAGTATCGGAGTGGGGCGGGCCCCCGGGCCCGCCGCCGGCCCCCCGGCCGGCTCTGGCCGCTGGAACGACAATCGTGAAAACCATCATCGAGCCCTTCCGCATCAAGATGGTCGAGCCCATCCGCCAGTCCACGCCCAGCGAGCGCGAAGACCATCTGCGCTCAGCTTCCTACAACCTCTTCCTCCTCCAGGCCAAGGACATCCTCATCGACCTCCTCACCGACTCCGGCACCAGCGCCATGTCTACCGGGCAATGGGCCGCCATGATGCGCGGCGACGAGTCCTACGCCGGCAGCGAGAGCTTTTTCCGCCTGAAGCGCGCGGTCCAGGACTTGACCGGCTTCACGCACGTCATCCCCACTCACCAGGGACGGGCGGCGGAACGCATCCTCTTCGCCGTCACCTGCAAACCCGGGCACGTGGTTCCGAACAACACGCACTTCGACACCACCCGCGCCAACATTGAAGCCACCGGCGCACGCGCCGTCGACCTTCCGCTCCCGGAAGCCGCGGACACCCAATGGTGCGGCGACTTCAAGGGAAACATGGACACCACCGCCCTGGAACGGCTCCTCGACGAGCAACCCGCCGGCAGCGTTCCGTTGGTGATGATCACGGTCACCAACAACTCGGGTGGCGGCCAGCCTGTCTCGCTCGAGAACATGGAAGCGGTCAAGCGCATCTGCCTGCGCCACGGAGTTCCGCTCTATCTCGATGCCTGCCGCTTTGCCGAGAACGCCTACTTTGTTCGCGAACGGGAGCGCGGCTGCCACGGCCTGACGCCGAAACAGATTGCGCAGAAGATGTTCGCCTATGCCGACGGGTGTACCTTTTCGGCCAAGAAGGACGCCTTCGCCAACATCGGCGGCTTCCTCTGCACCAACGACGAGAGCCTCGCCCGGCTGGAGAAGGACCTCCTGATTCTGACCGAGGGCTTCCCCACCTACGGAGGCCTGGCCGGCCGCGATCTGGACGCGATCGCCACCGGGCTTGAGGAAGTGCTGGACCTCGACTATCTGCGATACCGCATCGCTTCGGTCGGATACCTGGGACGGCACATCGCCGATAACGGTGTTCCCATCGTCGAACCGCCGGGCGGTCATGCCGTCTACATCGACGCCGCGCGGATGCTGCCGCACATCCCACGTACCCAGTTCCCCGCGCAGGCGCTGGCCGTCGAGTTGTATCGCCATGCCGGAATCCGTTCCGTGGAAATCGGCTCGGTGATGTTCGGCCCGAATGCCCGCCACGAACTGCTGCGACTGGCCATTCCTCGTCGCGTCTACACGCAAAGCCACATCGATTACGTCGTGGAGGCCATTCTCGAAGTCAACCAGCGGAAGCACGAACTCCGCGGCCTGGAGATCGTGGAAGAGCCCCCCTTCCTCCGCCACTTCTCCGCCCGATTCCGCCCGCTATAATCGTCCTTTCATGGCCATCGACTGGTTTCCTCTGTGGCTCAGCCTGCGAGTCGCCGCGCTGGCCACGGCCATCGCCACGGGAATCGGTCTGTGGATCGCCTATCTTCTGGCGAATCGCGAGTTCCGCGGCAAAGAGATCCTCGACTCCGCGGTCACGCTGCCGCTGGTTCTGCCGCCGACCGTCCTCGGATACTATCTGCTGGTCCTGCTGGGGCGGGAAAGCGTCTTCGGGCGCGCGTACGAGCACGTGTTCGGAACGCCCCTGGTCTTCACCTGGCAGGCGGCCGTTCTGGCGGCGCTGCTCCACGCGACTCCTCTGCTCGTCAAGTCCGCGCGGGCGGCGATGGAGAGCGTCGACCCGGTCTTCGAGAAAGCCGCCCGGTCGATGGGCGCCTCCGAATGGCGCATCTTCTGGCGCGTCACTCTCCCCCTGGCGCGGCGTTCGATTGTCGCCGCGGCCGTTCTGGCGTTTGCCCGATCCCTCGGCGATTTCGGCGTCACCATCATGATTGCCGGCAACATTCCCGGACGGACCCAGACCGTCGCGGTTGCCATTTACGACGCGGTCGAGGCCGGCAATGGGCAACTCGCGCGCGTCCTGGTTCTGGTGGTCTCCGCCGTTGCGATTGCCATCCTTTCTGCGGCCAACCGCCTGGAGCGGCAGCGGACCTTCGGATGATTCACGCGCGCCTGGTAAAACGGTTTCCCGCGCGGCCTGACTCGGCGGAGTTCCGACTCGACGCCGCGATCGAGGCGCGGGAAGGCGTCACCGTCCTGTTCGGCCCGAGCGGCGCCGGCAAGACCCTGATCCTCGAAGCGATCGCCGGATTCGCCCGTCCCGATAGCGGCCGCATCCTGCTCGACGACGAAATCCTGTTCGACGCGGATGCGCAGGTATTTCGCCGGCCCGGCGCTCGCCGCTGCGGGTATGTCCAGCAGCGCGAGGCTCTGTTCCCCCACATGACCCTCCGCGGGAACATCGAATTCGCCGCCGAACGCCTGCCCCACGTCGAACGTCACCGGCGGGTCAAGGAAATGATCGAGCGGTTCCGCCTTTCCGAGTCCGCCGGGCGCCGCCCCCACCAGGTTTCCGGCGGGCAGCGCCAGCGCTGCGCCATCGCTCGCGCGCTCATCACCAACCCCAAGGCCCTGCTGCTCGATGAACCGGCACGCGGTCTCGATGCCCCTTTGCGCAATGAACTCTACGCGGTTCTTCGCCAGGTCAAGGCTGACTACCGCATCCCCGTGCTGCTCGTCACCCATGACCTCGACGAGTGCTTCGAGTTGGGCGACGTGATGTTTGTCCTCGACTCCGGCCGTGTCGTGCAGCGCGGCACGCCGTCCGAAGTGGCGGCGAGGCCCGCCGGGATCGACGTCGCTCGCCTCCTCGGGATTCCCAACCTCCTGCGCGCAGGGATCCTCGCGCTCGATCCGGGGAAGAACACCAGCCGTCTGCGGCTGGACCGGTTCGATCTGCAGGGCCCCTACTATCCCGGCCGCCTGCTCGGCGACGAAGTGTGGATCACCGCTTCCCCTTCCGCCCTTCGCGTCATGCACGCGGGCACGCCCGGCCGCAACCAGATTCTCCTGCGGATGATCCGGCGCGTCGACCGCCCCTCGTTGGTGCGCCTGGAATTCGATGGCGGCGTCACCGTCGAGACCGCCAATCCGCCCGCCGGGGCGGATAATGGAGACTGGCTGGTCGAGTTCCCCCCGGAAGCGATCCGCCTTTTGTAACGGTCGATCATGCCCCTCAGAAGCTTTGACGAGTACGTCGATATCGCCGCGGCCGCCCACGGCCACATGTGCGCCGGCCAGATTCTCGGCCTTCGTCTCGCGTTGCGGGGTCTCGAACTGCTCGGCATCGACGATCCCGCCGGCGCCGACCGCAAGCGCCTCGTGACCTTTGTCGAGATCGACCGCTGCGCCACCGACGCCATTCCCATCGTTACCGGCTGCCGCCTCGGCAAGCGCGCCCTCAAGTTCCGCGACTTCGGCAAGATGGCCGCCACCTTCTGCGACCTCCGGGACAAGCGCGCCGTCCGCGTCGTTGCCAGGGAGTCCTCCAAGGCCAAAGCCCGCGAGATGTACCCTGAGATCGCTGACAAGAACCAGCAGCAGATGCGCGCTTATCGCGAGATGCCGGCCGGCGACCTGTTCGACCACCAGTGGGTGCGCGTGAACCTGGGTCCGGAGGAGTTTCCGGGATATCGCGGGCCGCGTGTGATCTGCGCGCAGTGCGGCGAAGGCATCAATTTCCGCCGCGAGGTGATCAGCGCCGGCGCCACGCTCTGCAAAGCCTGTGCCGGCGAACGCTACTACGAGCCGCTGTAGATGCTGCGCTACTACATCACGGACCGCCTCGCCCTAGGCGGGACCGAGGCGCTCCTTCAGGCCATCTCTTTGGTTTGTGCTGCTGGGATCGACTACCTCCAGGTACGCGAGAAGGATCTGACCGCGCGGGAACTGCTGGATCTGACCTCGCGGGTTCTGGCCATTGCTCGTCCGTCCGGTGTGAGGGTCCTCGTGAACGATCGCGCGGATGTCGCGATTGCCGCACGCGCCGGCGGCGTGCATCTCCCGTCAGGGGCCATCGCGCCGGCCTCGCTCCGCGGGCTGCTGCCGCCCGGCGGGTTGATCGCGGTGTCGTGCCATTCCGTTTCCGACGTCCTTGCCGCCGAGCGGGAAGGAGCCGACTTCGTGGTTCTCGGCCCGATCTTCGACACTCCTTCGAAGCGTCAGTTTGGCCGGCCGCTCGGATTGGCGGTGCTGCACGAGGCGGCAACGGCCGCACGAATCCCCGTGCTCGCCCTGGGGGGTATCGAGGAACGGAAAATTCCGGAGTGTCTTGCAGCCGGCGCCGCTGGGATCGCGGCCATCCGCCTGTTTCAGGCAGCCGCGTCCTCTGACGGGTGAAGGGCTTCCTTCAACTCGGGGTGACGGCCGTACAGTTCCAGCGCCGACGCCGCCGCGTACCGGTAGAAGCGTCCCAGCCGCGGGTTCGCCTTGTCCAGTGCCTGCCATTCGCGCCTCACCTGCTCCCGATCCCCCACTGCCAGGGCGCCGCTCCAGCTTTTGCTGCCGGAATAACAGTAGCCCCGAATCGCCTGCTGAAACTGGCGCTCGACAATCGCCGCCGCCGCCGTTTTGTGAAATCCGCACTCCAGCAGCGACCGCATCGCTGCTTCGAGCAGCGGGACAAACATCCCGTTGCTGAACGAATGCACTGCCGCGTACGTGGCGATCTGCGTGCTGTCCACCGCCTCGATCCGCGCGCCCAACTCCTGGGCCAGAAACTTCGCCGCCCGCAACGCGGCGGGACTCCCCTCCGCAATGAACCGTTGTAACTGGAATCCCGCCACCGGATGCATCGATCCGACCCATGCACCCTGCTCCATCAGGGGAGACAGAGCCGAGCCGTCGCCCACGCCGCACAGCAGCGCCGTCTTTCCCTTCCAGTCGAACGCCGATTTGAGTAACGTGACCACCGGCTCCAACTGCGGGGGTGGAACCGCGATGAGTATGTTGGGAGTATCGCGCAAATCCGCAAAACTCCGTACTGGAAAGCCGGCCCCGATCTGGTTTGCAATCCTGCTGGCCAGCCGATAGGAACGGGCCGCGACGGGCCCCAGAAACAAAGGAAGGCGGGAGATCTTCGTCACAAAACAAGACGCCAAGCGCCCGCCGCCCACTAACGCGAATAGTTGCATAGTTACCCTTCGATGCCGACGCCCGCCACTTCGCGGAGCTTCAGCGATTTGATACGGTCCCGCAGCTGAGCCGCTCTCTCGAATTCGAACTGCCGCGCAGCTTCGCGCATTTTCTCTTCCAGTTCGACGATCAGGCGCTGCCGCGCCTCGATCGTCAGATCCCCTTCCTCCTCCTCCACATCCAGCGAGACGGTGACGTAGTCGGCTTCGCACAACGCCACCAGCGTTGCGTCGATCGGCTTCACAATCGTCTGCGGCGTAATGCCGTTGGCCTCGTTGTACTCCACCTGTGTTCGCCGCCGCCGGTTGGTTTCGTCGATCGCCCGGCGCATGCTGTCCGTGTACACGTCGGCATACAGGATCGCGTGCCCGTTCACGTTTCGGGCCGCGCGTCCGATGGTCTGAATCAACGAACCCGCCGATCGCAGGAATCCTTCTTTGTCCGCGTCCAGTATCGCGACCAGCGATACTTCCGGCAGGTCCAGTCCTTCCCGCAGCAGGTTGATGCCGATCAGCACATCGAACTCGCCCCGGCGCAGGTCGCGCAGGATCTTCACCCGGTCGAGCGTCGATACCTCCGAATGCAGGTACCGGCACCGCACGCCGACTTCCGAGTAATACTCCGACAGATCCTCCGCCATCCGCTTGGTCAGAGTCGTCACCAGGACCCGTTCGCTCACCTCCACCCTCTTCCGGATCTGGTTCAGCAGGTCATCCACCTGCCCTCGCACGGGCCGCACCTCGACTTC
This sequence comes from Bryobacteraceae bacterium, assembly GCA_046160045.1. Classification (GTDB taxonomy): domain Bacteria; phylum Acidobacteriota; class Terriglobia; order Bryobacterales; family Bryobacteraceae; genus CAZGUX01. Next base: position 1,175 of record JBJXGR010000370.1, on the reverse strand, counting down.
GGGATCCACCAGTCCGGTGGGCCGGATGATTTGCTCCACCACCACCCCGGCCGACTTGGTCAGCTCGTACGGTCCCGGCGTCGCGGATACGTAAATCACCTGGTGCACGCGATGCTCGAATTCCTCGAACGTCAGCGGGCGGTTGTCCATCGCGCTCGGCAGGCGGAATCCGTGCCCCACCAGCACTTCTTTTCGCGACCGGTCTCCGTGATACATTCCCCGTACCTGCGGCACCGTCTGATGGCTTTCATCCATAAAGATGATCGAATCATTCGGCAGATAGTCGAGCAGCGTGGGAGGGGCCTCGCCCGGCAGCCGTCCGCTAAAGTGCCGCGAGTAGTTCTCGATCCCGTGGCAGTAGCCGATTTCCTTGATCATCTCCAGGTCGAACAAAGTCCGCTGCCACAGCCGCTGCGCCTCGATGAGCTTGCCCGATTTCTCCAGTTCGGGGTGCCACCACTCCAGTTCCTTGCGGATGCTCTCCATCGCCGACTGCTTGGCCTCGCGCGTTAGCACGTAGTGCGTCTTCGGGTAGACGGGCAATCGCACATAGGTTTGCCGCACCTGCCCCAGCAGAGGATCGATCTGGGAGAGGCTCTCGATCTCATCGCCCCACATTTCGATGCGGTAGGCGTGATCGTCATACGTCGGGTAGATCTCGATCACGTCGCCGCGCACCCTGAAGGTTCCGCGGCGAAAGTCGTGATCGCTTCGGTCGTACAGGATCTCGACCAGCCGTCCCAGCAGTTCCTTGCGCGAGATCTTCTGGCCTTTTTCGAGCATGAGTAGCATTCCGTAATACGCCTCGGGCGAGCCGAGGCCGTAGATGCAGCTTACGCTGGCGACGATCACGCAATCCCGGCGCTCGAACAGCGACCGGGTCGCCGAGAGCCGGAGCCTATCCAATTCGTCGTTGATGGTGGCTTCCTTCTCGATGTAAACGTCGCTCGAAGGAATGTACGCTTCCGGCTGGTAGTAATCGTAGTAGCTGACGAAATACTCAACCGCGTTCTTCGGAAAGAACGACTTGAACTCCTGGTAGAGCTGCGCGGCCAGCGTCTTGTTGTGCGCCAGGATCAGTGCCGGGCGGCCCATCTCCTCGATGACCTTGGCCATCGTGAAGGTCTTGCCCGAACCCGTCACCCCCAGCAGGACCTGATGCTGTTCCCCGTCGC
>JBJXGR010000369.1:0-57629 GCA_046160045.1 Bryobacteraceae bacterium | reverse complement strand
TGGAGCGCGAAGGTGAAGGTCCGGCGAGCCCCGAAAGACGAGGAGTGGGGCGCCCGCACCTTCGACCTCCTCGACCCGTCCGGCAACACCCTCTTCGTCATCGGACCGGTCAACCGCGCAGATCCGGGCTAGTTGTTTTCCGGCGCAACATTCGACTCGCGGGCACATCAGGGGACGCACCGCCACCGCTCCCTCATGGCCGCGGCTCAGCGGGGCCTCCGTCGGAGACGGATTGAACGGTAAGAGACCGCGGCGCAGGGCCTGCCCAAGTGCAAGAAAATGCATGCGGTCACAGAGTAGAGTAGTAGAAGGAGTCGCGGTTCTTAAGGAAAAAACCCGGAAAAAACCCGGGACGTCCAACGCGATTCCACCCTTCTTTCCCTGACACTGCGTCTCGATCTTGCGCCCGCCGATCCAGCGCGGGAAGTGTCTTATCCCACCAACTCCCGGATCGGAACGCCCGGCTGATCGTTCAGGCCGTTCGCAATAAACAGCGGCCGGCCGATCGGGTGCATGATCTCCTTGTTCCAGTCAATCCCCATCGCTTTATACAGCGTGGCGTGAATGTCGCCGATCGAGACTTGCCGGCCCGCCACCGCCGCACCGCGCTCATCGCTCGCGCCCACCACCGCACCTCCCGCGATGCCGCCCCCGCCCAGCAACATCGACCAGCAGTGCGGCCAGTGATCGCGGCCGCCGTTGGAGTTGATGCTCGGCGTCCGTCCGAACTCGCTCATCACCGCAACCACCGTCGAATCGAGCAGTCCGCGATCTTTCAGGTCCACGAGAAGCGCGGAGACCGCCTGATCGAGCGGCGGCGCCAACCGGTCCCGTAGCTTCGTGTTGTGCTGATTGTGCGTGTCCCAGGAAGCGGTCTTATAGCCACAGGCAGTGACAAAGCGGCTGCCCGCTTCCACCAGACGCCGCGCCAGCAGCACGCTCTGGCCGAAACCGTTGCGCCCGTACGCTTCTTTGGTCTTCTCGTTCTCTTGCGAGAGATCGAACGCTCGGCGTACCTGCGGTGCCAGAATCATCCGGTAGGCTTGCTCCGAGTAGGCGTCCATGTCGGCGAACTCGGCGACCTCCGCCCGCTCGCGATAAGCCCGGTCGACGATCTCGAGGAAGCCCCGGCGGTCGTCCAGCCGTGCGGCCGCCAACTCGTTCGGCAGGCTCAGATCGGGCACCTTCAGGTCCTTGATCTCCACCCGCACCTCGCCTTCAGGCGCCTCCTCGCCTCCCGCCAGAATCATCGGATCCCACGCCCCGCCGAGGATCTGCGCCTTGAACACCTCGTCATACGGCCCAGTGAGACTGGGCATCATCACATAGGGCGGGATCTGATTCCGCACACCCAGTTCTTTGGAGATGATCGAGCCCAGGCTGGGAAACTTCATGGCCGGATTCGGCTTGTGGCCGGTCATCGCGTAATGATGGCCGGCCACGTGGTCGTTCTCAAGCGAGTAAATCGACCGGATTGCGGAGATCTTGTCCATGTGCCGCGCGAGCTTCGGGAACAACTCCGAGATCCGTAGCCCCGGGACGTTGGTGGAGATGGGCCGAAACAGGCTCGCCGGCTTGGGATCCCACATGTCGATGTGGCTGGCGCCGCCATCCAGCCACAGCAGGATGCAGGCCTGAGCCTTCCCCGGTGACGCGCCGCGCGCGGCCTCGAAGGCCAGAAACTCACCGAGCGAAATGCCGAGGAAGTGCAGCGCGCCCACGCGGATGAAGTCGCGCCGCCCCAGATGCCCGCTGATTACAGGTCTCACCGTCATCGCCTCCTCAGTGGTTGTACGTGAATTCGCGCGAGCTCAGCAGGCTCCACCACAGGTCCTCCAGCGCTTCGCGGCGGTCCGGCCGTTTCGCGATCCGCCGATCAATCTCCTCTTGTTCTTTCGGCGACGGCGGCCGGGTCAGGGCGGCCAGATAGAGTTCGCCGATGATCTGCCGGTTTCGCAGCCCCTGCTTTACCAGCGTGTCCAGGCGGCCGCCCGCCGCGCCCAGCTTGGCCGAGATGGTTTCCCCGGCCAGCAGGTGCATGGCCTGTCCGAGATGCGGGGCGCCTCGCCGCTCCGGCACCGAGTCCCGCAGCGGGCAGCCATAGACTTGCAGAAACCGGTGTTCCCATGACGCCGGATACTGGATGCGAATCGCGCGCTGCCCCGCCGGAAGCCGCGCCGGCCCATTGCCCGACCGGAAGGATTCAGGAACCGCCGTCGCCGAGGAAATCGCGTCCAACAGAACCTCCGCCTCCATCGGCCGGGGGCGCGACCACGCGTGGTTCAATTCATCCTGGCGATTCGCCGGCAGCGGCGAGCCCGACGTCTGGTAGGTGCGGGATTCGGCGATGACCCGCATCAACCGCTTCAGATCGTGGCCGTGCGCGCGGAAATCCTCCGCCAGCGCCGCGAGCAATTGCGGATGCGTCGGCGGGTTGTTCTGCCGGAAATCGTCCACCGGGTGAACCAGGCCGCGCCCGAAGAAGTAGCTCCACACGCGGTTGACGATCGCTTCCGCGAAGTACGGATGCGTGGTGATCCGCCGGGCCAACTCGAGCCGCGGGTCGGCCGCAGATCGCGGGTCGAGCGGCTGCCCGTCGAGGAATACCGGCGTTACCGGCTTCCGGGTTCGCGGGTGCTCCGCTTTTGCGAAGACGGGAGTCTTTCTGGAGGGATCGACCACATCCAGTTCATTGCCCGCTTCGTCGTCCGTCAGCACCAACGCGACGGTTCGATTGACGTACGTCATCCGCGCGAAGAAGGCGGCCATTCCCCAGAACTGATCTTGCGTCCAGCCATCATAGGGGTGATTGTGGCACTGGGCGCAATCGAGGCGGCGGCCGAGAAACACCCGAGCCTCCTCGGCCACGGCCCGTTCCATCGCAGTCGCCTCGCCCGCGCCGAAGTGATCGATCGGCCCGCGCGCGCCCTGGGCGGCGATTCGTTCGCGCGCGATCTGATCGTAAGGCGTATTCCGGGCGACGTGGTCTCGCACCCACTCCCAGTGGACACTTTCGTTTTCGCCCCCTCCGACACGGAACACGTCGGCCAGTCGCATGGTAACGAGATCGGTGTATTGGGGAGAATCGAGCAGCAGGCGGATGAGTTTTCGGCGCTTGTCCGGATCGCGATCGCGGAGGAACTCGCGTACCCGGTCGGGAGGCGGCAGGGTCCCGGCAATGTCGAGGCACACTCGCCGCAGAAACTCCCCGTCCGTCGCCAAACCCGAAGGAGGCAGGTTCAATTTGCGGAGTTTCGCCTGCACGTGGTCGTCGATGAAATTGTTCCGGGCGATCCGCGGGAACGGCTCTGCGTCCGGCCGGACGACAGCGGCAAATGCCGTCGCCGTGTGACCTGCCCCGTGCGCGACGATAGCCGTCTCGCCAGCCACCGCTTCCACGAGACCTGAGGACGAAACCTTCATTGCCTGGTCGTTATTCGACTCGAACCGGATCTCGCCCGTGATGTCCTCGCGCGAGCCACCGTTGCCGACGGCCACCACCCGCAGCGGGACCTTCCCGCCTTTGGTGAGAAACAACTCGGGCGGCACGATTTCGATCCGCTCCAACGGCTCGCGGTCGGCGCCAAACGGCGCGCCCTTGCGGATCCATTCCAGCAGCTTGCGGTACGGCTCCGAGTCCACGGCAAACCGGCGTCCGCCCCCGTGCGGCACGGTGAGCGTGGGCTTCAGCAGCAGCAGGCTCTTTTCCGGCGCCTTCGTGTCGACCCGCGGAACCACGGGCGCCTTAACCTCGTCCGTCAGCACCTGGAACTGGCCGCCGCGGACGATCCACTGGTAGTCGTCGCGCGGCGTGCGAACCTCGGGCGACAGGTGCATTCCGCCGCGCCCCTTCACGCCCCCGTGACATTGCTTCGAATTGCATCCCTCGCGCGTGAGGATTGCGCCGATATCGCGGGCGAATTGAAACGGGCGGTCCGCCGCGAGAGCGCTCGCCGCCGCCAGCATCACCAGAACCCAGCCAGCCAGGATCATGCGGCTAATTCTCCGATCGCGGCATCCCGCCCTCCACGACCATCAACGGAATCTGTTGCGTCACGAGCCCGCGGATCAGCCGGCCGTTCGACGACGCGGTCACCGTGATCCTCGCCATCACCGGTTGGTTGATCGGGCGCGCGTCGTTCGCGGCGCTGAGCAGTACATTGATCAAAAGACGCCTGGGGCGATAGCGCTCGCGGTGGACATTGATGAACCCTTCCCACCGGCCCTCGAACACTTCGCCCTCGACCAGGTAGATTCCCTTCCTGGGCTTGACGGCCGCAGGCGCCGCCTGCACTCCAGGCGGAAGATCCTCCATTTCCAAGGCCACTGAGCCGTCGAACCCTTCTTCAAGCTCGGCGACCACGGGAAGTTCGATCGCTTCGCCTGGCGCAAGGTTCAGCCGGTCGAGCGTTCGATCCATGAATCCCAGACCAAGCAGGCGAACCGTCACGCGGCCCACGTGCGGCACCGGTTCCCGGACCAACAGGCGATAGCGGAACCGTTCCGACCCGTTACGATGCGTCAGATCGCGGACCGAAACGTAGTGCGGGCCGCCCTGCTCAAAGCGGTACGCCGTCTTGGGCTCCATCAGCTTCACCCAATCGTCACCGTCGCCATCGACGCGGCGATAGATGTTTTCGACCAGCGTCGATCCCCCGGCGTCGACCACCTTCAGGCGGGGGTTGAAGTAGGGCGGGGGCGTGTCCAGGGTTTCGAGTTCGAACACCAGGGTCTGGCCGCGCGTGACGTCGATCCGAAACATGTCGACGTCTGCGGGTGCCGCCACTGCGCCCTCGATCAGGACCGGGAGCTGAAGGACCTGGGCGACGGCGGCTGAGTCGTTCGGCTCTCGCTCGGCCATCCGCGTGGCGGGCGGTCCGGCGTCCTGTCCGTTACGCTTTCGCAGCCGCGATGCCCATTCCGGTTCCAGCGGCCGTGCGAAACTCGTCTGGCGAAGGTCGTACGGGTCCGGATGCGCGACAATGCGCGGAATCCACGCATCGGGCTTTCCCGAGGCAATCCGAAGCTGGTAGGTGAAATGAGGGCCCCCGGCTCCGTCCAGAGCGCCCACCTCGATCAAGTAGCGGCCCGTGGCCGGTAGCGTGCAAACGAATCGCGGCAGACGATGCTGGATCAACGAGAGCCGTGGGAACTCGAAGTTCCGCGTCTGGTTCTCACACGGCAGCCGCGGATGATAGTTCGGATCGAGCCAACTCCCCTCGGCTTTGTACACGGTCAGGACGGGGGAGCCGAACGGTCCGGGATCCGCCTCGACCAATCCGTTTCCGGTAATCACCTCGAGACGCCAGGTGTCACCCTGCCGACCCTCCAGCGAGTGGCGGCCCGTGGCGCCCGGTTCCTTGAGCCGTCCGTTAATCGAGACCGGAAGCGAGCCTGGCTGCCCGGCCTCTCCGTTGATCGAAGGCTCGGCACCGACCCGAAATCCGATCGCACCCGACACGCCGCGGGGCGTCACCAGGCGTAGCGTGTGGAATCCGGCATCGGCTTCGCCCGCGACTCGTACCCGCAGCTTTACTTCTTTTGGAAGGGCCTGGCGCACTTCTCCGGTGATCGAGGTGCAATCGAACCACGCTTTGGTCGTCCCCTCCAGATGATCGCCCAGAACCGTAACCTCGACGGCTTCCCCGCGCGCGGCGCCGATAGGAAACACCGACTGGATCTGGGGCGGGTTGGCCGCTGCCATCAGCGGCAGGGCGCAGGCTAGCAACGCTCGATTTGCACGGCGCACAGGGGCCAGTCTATCATCCGCCTGGGAGAAGAGCCGGCAACCTAAATCAGAGCTGGCTGTCACCTGTTTCTCACAGTATCGGTTCGAGCAACTAATTGACTCGGGCTAGTACTCCTAGTAGAATCTTAAAATGACCTCGACCTACGCCAGAGCTATAACGTGCCTCGCTCTGACAATCGTTGTGCCGCTCGCATCGGGAGGACCTGCACAGGCGGCTCCCCTGTTCGGCGCAACGGGAACGGGCGGCGGCACCGGAACACTGGTCAGCATTGATCCAACAACCGGAGTCGCTACGGCAATTGGTCCGACGAATGACGCGTTGGGCCAGAATTACCGTTTGACCGGCTTGGCGTTTGACTCTGCCACGGGTGTGCTCTATGGCTCGGCCAATCGCACGTCTCCCACCAACCCGGCAAGCCTGGTAACGGTCGATCCGTTGACGGGGTTGGTGACGTTGGTGGGTTCGTATGGTCAGGCGGGGGAAACGATGGCCGACCTTACGTTCAACCCGGGCGGTACCCTGTACGGTTGGCTGGAGCCGGACGGCGATGATTTGTATTCGATCGATCCCTCAACCGGGGTGGCGACGTTAATTGGAGATTCCGGACTCGGCACGTTTGGCTCAGGTCTCGCCGCCGATGGCTCAGGTGTCCTGTTCCTTGCCGGAACCGGAACCGGCGGATTCCTTCACACCATTGATGCTGGGACGGGTGCGGCGACGCTGGGGGCGGCGTTGGACGCCGGGCCCGCCGGCGGCGGGAGCTCTGTCAGTGCCCTTGAATTTTCTCCGGAAGGAGTCCTTTTTGGGGTAGTCGGGCAAAGTGGCGGATTGGCGCCTTCCTACCTGGTCACGATCAACACTCAAACCGGCGCGATCACGTCGATTGGCCAATCCATCGATCGGCTGGATGCGATTGCGTTCCAGCCGGATCTGGTGCCTGAGCCGGGAACGCTGGGCCTGTTGGCTGTTGGTTGCCTGGCAGGATGGGTTCTTCGCCGCCGCCGAACAGCCTGAAGGTTGGCCAGTGCCATCGACTTAGGCATGGCTACGGTTAAGTCCGTCTGGGCAGACCAAAGCCTGAATGCCCCTTGGCTTCACAGCACCTCCTTCCTGGTGAGCCGGACGCCTGAAGACCGTGCCCTTCGCTAGCGCTCAATGGACGGTGGCGCCTCCAGGCACATCGCCGGAAGAGGTTATCCTCTGGAGAGGAGGCTCCCTTGTCCCTTCGTCCCGTGAAACGACTGATTAAGGCCAAGCCGGCCATCGAAGGCGCCGGCGTCCATCTGCGCCGCGCGTTCGGCTTCGGGAACACCACGGACTTCGACCCCTTCCTGCTGCTCGACGACTTCCGCAACGACGTGCCGGACGACTATCTTGCCGGATTTCCCTGGCACCCGCATCGCGGAATTGAAACCATTACCTACGTTCTGGCCGGAACGGTCGAGCACGGCGACAGCATGGGGAATCATGGTGTGATCGGGGCTGGCGACATCCAGTGGATGACCGCCGGAAGCGGAATCATCCACCAGGAGATGCCCAAGGGCGACCCGGCGGGCAGGATGCACGGGTTCCAGTTGTGGGCCAACCTTCCCTCCTCGCTCAAGATGACGGCGCCCCGCTATCAGGAGGTGAAGGCGCGCGAGATCCCGGTAATCCAGGATGACGATGGGACTCAGGTTCGCGTCGTTTGCGGGACCTTTTGGGGAAAGGCCGGTCCGGTGAGTGGCGTCGCTTCCGATCCGATCTACCTCGATGTAACGATCCCGGCGGGCCGGACCAGGACCCTGCCGGTCGAGACAAGCCGCCACTCGTTCGCGTATGTTTTTTCGGGCAATGGGAAGTTCTGCAACGCGTCAGGCCCCCTCTCCGTTCCGACCGAATCGGTCGGCTGGGCCGACACGGAGCCGCCTTCCGAGGCCGACAACCGTTCGCTGATCCTCTTCGACCGCGGCGACGAGGTCGCCGTCCACGCCGGGGAGGATGGTATCCGGTTTCTCCTGATCTCCGGCAAACCGCTCGGCGAGCCCGTGGCCTGGTACGGCCCCATCGTCATGAACACGCAGGAACAGCTTCAGCAGGCGTTCGCGGAGTTGAAACAGGGGACATTCCTGAAGGCCCAGACCTGACGGTCCCGAAACCGTAAAAGGAGCCGCGACCGTCAGGGAGCGGTGGCTGTCTGTCTTGCCGGTCGCGGCCCCGAAGACGGCCATACCCCGCTAACCGGGGTCAGTACGCAACCGCTACTTCGGTCGGGCCGGTCAGCAGCACGGTGCCGGCGCTGTCCCGGTACTTGACCCGGTAGTAAACCACGCGCGACGGGTAAACTGGGATGGTGATGGTACACCCGCTGGCGCACGCCAGGCCGCTGTAGGACTCGCTCGACCAGTAAAACGGCGTCGTTTCGTTGACGGCCGCTCCCACCGCGACACAGGCTTCCGCACGGCTGGTGCAATAGAACTGGCTCGGCGTCCCGTGCTCTGCGTACCCGAACTCCACGATGACGTTGTGCGTCCCGGCAGGCGCGGAGCCGATCTTGTGGGCAACCGGCAAGAAAGTCGACCGGTTCACCGTGTCCTTAATGATTGGCGGAATCTTGACGAGCACCAGGAATCCACGGTCCCAGTCCGTCGCGAGGAGCCACCGGCCATTCGCCAGCGGTTTACCGGTCAGGAATCCAGACACGCGCCGATACGGCTGATTGAGACCGTGGGCCGACAGCTTGCGAGTCCACCCCAGGCCGGTTGGGTGCACGGCTGGTGGGGACGCGTACCAGGAGTTGTAGAGACCCTCCATGTTGTTGATGAACCCGTACTGTACGAGCGCGTTGCCATAGGCCATGTAGTCCGCGATGCAGAGGTCATCATAATTTTGATTGACGACGCAATAGAAGTACGTCGTCAGGTTCGGGACCTGTGCGTAAATTTGACCAGCACTGGAGCCAGCCACGCACTCTCCAGCAACCACTACGTGGCAGAACGTCAGGTCTTTTCCGGCTGAATCATCCAAAGAGGAGCCCGGTCCAGACACGTCCCGCAGGACATACCTGTTCGAGACCCCGAACAACGCCAAGTGCTTCGGCGTGATGCCGTCGGTGTCATTTGTAATGAACCGGTAGACGTTGCTCAGGCCAGCGACTCGCGCCGCCGCGCAACCAGTCGGATACGGAGCCGCTGTTGGACTGCAACCAGGAGTCTGCGGACTAATGCCGTCGGCACCCACAAAGGGGCGGATGTCGTAAAAGAACTGGCGCTCCGCTTCTGAGGCCTTCTCTTGATGGATAGAAGGATGCTGCTCCCAGGTGTTCCCCGGCCCTGGGGGCTGCTTACCGGCAAAGGTACCGGCCTCGGGCATCAATTGCGTGAACTCCAGGTCTTTCTGCGTCGTGATAATTGATGTCCCCTCCGCGCTTGTGGCCACGGACTTGTTGACCACATACACGTTGTTTCTTGACATCAAGTGGCCACCATTGTTCGCGTTCCCCCACACGTAGGTGCCTGTGGCGTCCATGCCGTAAGGGTCTCCAATAAAGTCCCACATAGCTTCATACTGGCCAGCGGACCACGGGCCGGATGACGGCTTCTGTGAACAATGCGCGTCAAAGGTCGCACCACTATTGTGCGCCGCCGCGTTCGTCGCTAGTCCGGGAACATCGACGCCACGCTCGATGGTCCAATGAGTAGCATCGGTCTTTGCCGTGATCCGGACAAACTCCGTCCCGATGTAGAACAGATCGCCAACTTCCGCTACTTGGAGATAGTTCGGGGTAAACGTGCTCACCGGTTCTCCTGTAACGTGTGCAGCGCAAGAAGCATCGCCACCACATGTAGAAGTCACCGTGACATTCACCGTGCCACTGGTGATGTTTCCAACAAGCGTTGAGCGAAAAATCCCGTTGCCGTTGCTGTAGTCTTTGGCAAACGTCGGGCCACTTTCGCTGACGGCCACGTTGCCGGGGACGCTACGCGTATGGGCCACGCACCAACGGGACCCCGGGCTGGCAAATTGGGGCTGGACGGCAACAATGGTCGAAGTTGAAAGCCTGTAGACGCCAATCCAGTCCAAGGTATCTTGCTGCCCCTGGCAGTCAACAATCAAATAGTCGCCCTGGGCCGACCCCACATTACAATTGAAAGCAGTGGGGTCAAAAACTCGTCCACCATACTCCGCCGAATGCGCAGCTACAAAAGCGGCCATTCCTGGACCCAACTTCTCATTAGCGCCAGCCGTCCGAATCGCCACGAAAGTTAGGTCCGCAAGCGTGTTGATCGCCTTTGCGCTGCCGTCACCGGTGTAGGTGATCTTGTACTCTTCTGTGGCGCTTCCACCATGACCATACAATACGTTAGGGTTTGTCGAATCCCATATCGTATGGTCATAATTCATACCGCCTTGGCCGGGTTGCCACATCGCCCCGAGGAACCGCGAATCCCCGGTAATAGCATGCACCGAGTAAAGCGACATCATGCCGCCAGGATTGTGGTTGCTACAAAGATAACGCTCCCCGTCGTTGTCGGTGCGTGTATTCGCACTGCAACGGTCGAACATGCCTCCAGTTCCGACATCGCCAGAAGTCGAATGGTGGATATCGATGCGGATGGCATCGATTGAAATGTTGCCGGTGGAGTTTTTCTTGCGCACGGCAAACCGGTAGTGACCAGACGCTACCGCTTGCGTGATCGTAATCTCGTGCTTGCCAGCCACTCGCCAAGTATCGACCAAGCCCGAGACGCTGGTCGTGACTTTCGCGGGCGTGGTCTGCGGGAGGATTATGTCTTTACAGACGCCGTCCACATCGATGGTAGTTGCGCCCATAGTCACTGGGCAAATCTCTACCGTGCGGTTAGCGGCGGTTGCGTCGTCACCCGAGCCAAGAAGCGAGACTTTTAGCAGATCAAGGCGGTTGTAACCGATGGGGGGTAGCGGCGCATTACGGGAGAGCTTAAGCCAGTCGCAGGTGCCTCCGCACGACGCGCCGGAGTAGGTCGCGTATGCGGCATCGACCGCCAGCACGTTCCCGGCGTCCGTCCAGTTCGTCGATTCGAGCACGGACGAGAACGCCAGATCGAGAAAATTCTGGTACAGCCCGTTATCTTGAGGCTGCATCATCGCCTTATGCAGTGCCCCGGTGTGCGGATCGATCCATGTTGAATTGCGCTCCCATACCGGCGTGATGCGCATGGGCTCGCCAGGGATGAGCTGATCGGGGATGAAGGGATCGCCGTGGGTATCGCCAAAGGGAATCGTCGCCGTCGAGAACGTGCCGGTAGCCATATCCGAGCCGCACGAGATCCGGTAGTAATGGGTGGTGGCCGTCTGAAGCGCACGGGAATAGGCAACACCCGATGTAGCCCGTTCGATTGAGCGCTTGCCGATGACCACGGTACGTTCGCGCCCGCGAGTTAGCGCTCCAGTGCGTGAGTCGAGGTCGTCGCCTGTGAAGTACGTGCCGTTCACGTCGTGGACTACCGGTGAATAGCTGGCGCTCTCGCTCACCGCCAACGTGCAGGCCGACATATCGGGGGCCGTGTACTGAATGACCGCTTGAGTGTTGGTGACCCCCAACACGCGGATGTTCGTCACCGCCGCGTGAGCGGTTCCGAGTATCAGGAGCGCGAGTGTCCAGAGAATGAGCTTCCCCTCGAACATCCACTCGTCAGCGTTGATCCCGGCGTCAGGGCGACCCACCATCCGGGTCACTTCGTGTTCGGCCGGATACTGGTTAGCATTGTCGGTTAAAGTTTTCATTAATTCCATGTCTCCGCAGGTGTCACTATCAGCTCTCAGTATGTTTCTTCCAAGAATATCGTAGGCGACCCCTGTAACAGGTTTCCTGTCCTCGGCAGGGCAGGTCGAGGCGCGGCTCGATCGCGCACGCCGGAAGGGGCGCCCATTCCGTCAATCTCGGGGGAAGGGCACTGTTTCGAAACTATTTTTTATCGAAACAAAACCGGATTAGAGTTCCCTCAAGTAGTGTCGGTTGATATACATAGCGGCGAAACCGGTCCAAATCGAATCGAAACATAACGAAACAAGCGAGACGGGACCGGGATGCAGCGCCGAAGACCGCAGGCCCTGGTTTTCGGTCTGCGGAGGCGGTGGCACCCGCCATTGTGAATCTGTGCAATTCCTGGACACGAGGGAACCTTTCCGCTTTCACAATAGCCGGTGACTCGACACACCCAAACTTTCGATTTCCGTATGTGCCCGAAAAGATGGGAGAAATAAATTACAAACGATTGAAACGATCGCCCGCCAGGTGTTTGTTGATTGAAAACCGCGCAGGGGATCCAGGGTGCCCATCGGAAGCCATATGGAGAGGTATTTCTACGTATCCTCTTCAAGGGCACTGCTCCGGACCTCGCTAAAGGGACCGTGCCGTTGGCCGCAAGTATCAGATCTAAAGTGACTTATGGCCTATGCGATTCTGCCATGAGACCACTCTGGGTCAACCATGGGCTGGAGCGCCCCTCGCCAGAACCAGCCTCGGAACGTATGCCCAAGCTGATCGGCAGTGCGGAGCTGACGGTGTCTTTAACCTCTACTTGTACCCGGTTATCGTTCCCCGCTCTCAGGGGAGTCTCGGCATCAAGCACAAAATTCACTTGGTACAGACCTGCCAGAAAAGGAACCAGGCCCGCGTACTGGACAAGTTGCGGCCTATCGTTGATCAGCACCCGTACCTTGTTGACCGTATGAGATAGCGGGTTGTCAGATGCCGGGAACCCGTCCTCCACTGCCGGCGCGACGGGTCCCATCCCGTTGACATAGAGTGTGCCAGCCTCGCCGGGCTGCATCGGCCTGGCAGGACTGTTCAACTCACCCCCGGGATACTGGACAATCGCCCGCTCGAGGCCGTCTTCGAGTGAATAGGAAAAAACCGCCGGCGCAATCGCTGCCAGTGCCGTTGCCGGAACCAGCAGTGTGTCGCCTTCGTCGGCCCGATCGCCCCGCTTCAGCACCACCTGTGCCGGTTCTTGCGGCGGCAGCGCCTGCGGCAGGAGTACGTTGACCTGGCTTGGACTGACATAGGACAACCGGACGTTCAAGCCGTTGACCTTTACGGTTGTGCCGCACAGAGAATCAGGCAACGGTAAGCGGCCGGCGGAGGCCCGGCAGTGGGCGAGGTTCTCGCCATAAATGGTGGCGTACTTGCCCGGTGCAATCCGCGGCTCCAGGCTGGCCGCGTCGACCACCCCCGGATCCGAAGCCATTTTGGTCTTGCCAAAACCCGTTTCGATCAGCATGACCCGGTTCTTGTCGGGGAATCCGAAGTTGGAGTCGGCGATCACGAAGCTTGCGTCAGGAGAAATGCAGGCGCGGGGGGTTGTCCAATACGAGCGGGCTTCCTCGCCGATGAGCGGTACGCTGCGGTGCTGGACCAGGCGCCGCACTTCGGCGCCGTTGTCGCGGATCACAAAAATCTCTCCGAGGTGCGGGGTACGGCGGATCGGAGTCTGAGCGTCCCGCTGCTTATTGAAGGCGTCATAGGTTGTCGAGACGACACAATGCTTGCCGGACTTGGCACAGCCGAGGTGCCAGTCCGTCCAAACATCCCCCCCGCCACAACGGAACAAAGTCATGATACGGCGGAGACCGCCTCCCAGCTCAACCGGCCAAGACCCGCGAGTTCCCTTGTTGAGTTGAATGCTGTTCAGGCTATACTCACAGGGAGTCGGCGTCTCCAACCCGCCCATCAGGTATTGCACGCCCGCTGAGTCTTCAGCCGTATCGAAGTGGTCCCCTGGCAGGCATTTTTCTCCGGGGTTACAAACTCCATCGTTGTTGCCACCCCAGTCCATAAGCTCCGGTCCGACGAACTCGTAGTCCAGCGTACCGGAGAGTTGATTGACCGAATAAACCACGACCGGGCGGGCCTCCAGGACCACGTACCGCTTTCCGGTGGCGCTATCCACGCCCTTGGACATCAGCGCTCCCCCATTGCCGGGGTTGGGAGTGACACCGCCATAGGGTTGGCTGTACGTGGCGCAATAGGTACGCTGCGTTTTCAGATCGAGCGCGCAGATGCTCCGTTCCGCCGGCGCGAGAAAGGCAAACCAGTTGTCTTTGGTAGTGTCCGCGATGGAACCCGTCGAGATATTGGTGAACCGGTAAGGAGCGCCAGAATAATCAACCAACACAGTCGAGTTCTGTGAGCGGAGGTCGTATTTTCGCACCGTGGCGCCAGCCACATGGTACAAGACCTGCTCGTCGGCGGCGTCCCACATGGGACCCTCAACGGAGATCTGCGGGCGACTGTGAACCCTGCCTGTCGCGACCTCGACGATTGACGTGACTCCGTCGATGGAGACCAGAGCGTATTTGTTGTGAGCGCTGAAAGAGCTCGGCGTCGAATAGCCGTGAAGCGACCGCACCGGGCCGAGAATCCGCACCTTGGCCCCGAAATTCGGGTCGACGTAGGTGCCGCCTTGAGGCGGCGGCTCGAAAGTCCCCGTTGGACGCTCGTCGGGAACCGTGCACGTGGCGGCGTCGGGGTACCCCGGAGGCTGAGTGCATCGGTGGGGTCCGTCGATGTAGGAGAACAGCGGGGGAGGCAACCGCGCAACAATGCGCAGCGTGACCGCAACAACGGCCGTAGCGCCATCCTCTGTGGTGACAGTGATGCGCGTGGAGAGATTCCCCACGGGACGCCAATCGGAATTTCCGAGCGCCGCGGTGACGGTAGTCTGACCCGTCCCGGCGGCCGGATTCAACGAAATCCAGAGGTCGTTACCGTCTGGCTTGGCCGTCCACTTTCGCGTTGTCGCCACCGTGAAGGTCTGCCTGGGGCCCAGGGGACCGCCCTGAGCGATGGAAAACGACAATTGGCTGGGACTCACACTGACCGGGGACTGCGCACAACAGAGCGAAGCCACCACGAACGAAGCACACAACGTCGCGTGGAGAGTACGCATCAGTCTATTTTGACACACGTCCCGCGGCTCACTGCGGGCGCACGCCAAGCCGCCCTTTGTGCAAATCCCCAGGGTTCCCGCCGGTTGGACTCTCCCTTCGACGTAGTGGGCTCGCAGAACGGTCTTTCGCCGGAGACTGTTACCCTAGTCGTGTCCGATGAGCGAAACCCCGACCGAAAGCCTGGGCAGTAAGACCGCTCGGGGCGCTGCCTGGTCCGCCGTCTCGCGGACGACGCAACAACTGATCCAAACTGCTTCCACTGCGATCCTGGCCAGGCTTCTTGGGCCCGGAGACTACGGCCTTGTGGCGATGGCCAGCGTGTTCGTGAATCTGCTGCAGCAAATCGGAGACATGGGGACGGGGTCCGCGGTGGTCCAGCGCCCGGAACTGACGCCCCGGCTTCTGTCGAGCATCTTCTGGTTCAACGTAGCCCTCGGCCTGGTCGCGGGCGGCTTGCTCGCGGCGGTCTCGCCCCTTGCGGCCCTTTACTACCACGAGCCGCAAGTCAGCCTGATTCTCTCCGTTCTTGCCCTCAACTTCCCGTTGGCGGGCCTGGGCATCGTTCACCAGTCGCTGCTCGTGAGAAACATGGAGTACCGTAAGCTGTTCATCGTCGAAGTTGTCGCCACTCTCGTTTCCACGAGTGTCGGGATCGGTATGGCGTGGAGTGGCGCAGGACCGTGGAGCCTGGTGGCAGCGTCTCTGGCCTTGACCGCCTCATCCGCATCGCTTTACTGGCTCTTGTCGGGCTGGTGGCCTTCGCTCTCTGCCAGCCGGGCGGATATCCGGTCGATTCGCTCCTTCACCATGAACCTTACGGGCTTCGTGCTGGTCAACTACTTCTCGCGCAATGCCGGCCACCTGATCGTCGGAGCCCTGCTGGGGAAAGTGATGCTCGGTTATTACCAGATGGCTTACAGCCTGATGATATATCCCCTCCAGAACATCAATGGGGTTCTCGGCCGGGTGCTCTTCTCCGCCTTCGCCAGAATTCAAAACCAGCCGGAACGGCTCCGTTCCGCCTACGCACGATTTCTGTCCGTAGCTTCGCTGCTGAACTTCCCGCTCATGCTGGGCATGATGATCACGGCCGAGCCGCTGATTCGAGTCTTCCTTGGGCCCAAGTGGTTGCCTGTGGCTCCTCTCGTGACGATCCTGGCGCCGATTGGTCTGCTGCAGTCGGTCGCCAATCCGAGCGGCCAGATTTTCCTTGCGACCGGGAGAACCGACCTCATGCTTCGGGTCGGGGTGGCTTCGATGGTCATTCAGGTTCTGTCATATGTCGCCGGCGTCCCCTGGGGATTGCAGGGCGTCGTGATCAGTTACGGTATTGGAACGCTGGCCGTGGTCTATCTCTGCACCGCGATCCCCTATCGCCTGATTCAACTGCGAGTGCTCGATATTGCGACGCGCCTGGCGCCCATTGCCCTTGCAGCCGCCACGATGGCCCTCGCCGCCTTCGGCTGGCGCGTTCTCATGCAGTCGCTCATTCATGCCAATCCCGTCCTTGTATTGTTCACGACCGTATTGTTCGGCATGGCCCTCTATGCGGCGTTTGTGCTGCATCTTCGCCCTCCTGTCCTGGCGGATGTTCTGCAACCGCTGGAGAACTCCCGATTCCTTGTCGCCCGGCGTTTTGCGGCGCGATACGGGGCGCCCTCCGATGCCGAAAGCCATTAATGATCCGATCGCTTCCTTCCCGCTGAACGGGATCCCTGCACACGGACGCATAGCCTGAAAAGCCTGCCGAACCACGGATGGTACACTGGGTATCCCATCGATCCACATAGATCACTCTGATGAACATTGGGATTGTCACGACTTGGTTCGAGCGTGGCGCCGCGTACGTCTCGCGCCAGTACCGCAGAGCCCTCCAACCGAAGCACACTTGTTTTATTTACGCCCGGAGCGGCGAGTTGTACGCAAAAGGGGATCCCGTGTGGGAGGACCCGAACGTCTTCTGGGCGAAGCCCGGAGTGATGCCTGTCGGGACATCTATCGATCTCGAAGAGTTTGCCGGCTGGGTGCGAAGCAACCGGCTGGACCTGGTCTGGTTCAACGAGCAGTATTGGTGGGCGCCCGTTCTGCTCTGTCACCGTCTCGGGGTCAAGACCGGCGGGTACATGGTCTTCTACCGCGAGGACGAAATCCCGTTCTACGGAGCCTTCGATTTCCTGACGTGCAATTCCCGCCAGTACTACGATCTGTTCAAATGGCATCCGCAGGCGCATTTCCTTCCGTGGGGAGCGGAGTTGGACGTGTTTCGTCCCCGCCAGTATGGCCCGGTCGAGCGGGGTGTGGTTACTTTTTTCCATTCGGCGGGGATGAACCCGTACCGAAAGGGCACCGACCAGTTGGTCCGGGCGTTCGCTCGAGTTCGTGGCCCGGCGCGGCTGGTTCTTCATTCGCAGGTCCCCCTGGAGCCGTTCCTGAAAAACGATTGGCACATCGTCGAAGACCTCGAGAGGAAGGGATTGCTCACGCGGCGAATCGAAACTGTCGGGGCGCCCGGACTGTTCCATCTTGGCGACGTCTATGTCTACCCCAATCGCATCGATACGCTTGGCCTGACCGTGCCTGAGGCATTGGCATGCGGCCTGCCGGTAGTGGTCCCGGACAACGCCCCGATGACCGAATTCCTCGACGAAAGCTGCGGGCGCAAAGTTCGGATCGTGCGCTACTTTGCGCGCTCCGACGGCCACTACTGGCCGCTGTGCCTTGTCGACGAAGATCATCTGGTTGAGCAGATGCAATTCTACGTGGAGCGGGGCGAGAGCATCGAAGCGGACAAGCGGAGCGCGCGTTCCTACGCCGAGGCGCATCTGGACTGGGCCGCCAACTCCACGGTGATCCCGGGCGTCTTCGAATCGGCCCGCAAACTGTCGACCGAGGAAAAAACCCCGTGGCTCGATGCAGCTTATGAATACGAAGCGAAACGGGCGCGCCAGAACCCCCGTGCGTGGCTATCCTACTACTACCCTCGGACGATCAAAACCTCGCGTGGGCTAACGCGTCTTCTGAAGGGCCAGCGAACCTGACGCGAGCGGTCAGCCTCGCTGGCCCCAACGCTAGGCGTCCGGCTTCTTCCTGGCCGCGAGGCAGTAACCGAGCGGGAAAGCCATCGACGAAGCGCGGATTCGCCGGTATTTCCTGGTTCCCTGGATCCATGCGCCGACCCTCAGGTACAAGGCAACACTCCATTCGTGTCGGATCAGCGTCTTGTTGATCAGGTCAAACAGCACGTCCACCCAACCGCCGTACTGCGAGAGTTCAACCACTTCGAGCCCGGAATCGTCACAAAAACGGCGCAAGGCGAATTCGGTGTAGCGGTAGAAGTCGAAAGGTTGTTCGTGAATGTAGTACAGAAAGGGAACCATCAACAGGAGACACCCTCCCGGACGCAGCACGCGGCTGATCTCTCCTATCAGCCGTTTTGGCTCCGCGATGTGTTCCAGGACGTCGCTGAGCAGTACGGTGTCGAAGGAGCGCTCCGGGAACGGCAGCGTGCCATTGAGGTCAACACTCTCGTCCACGAATTCGTTCGAATGGGGACTGTTCTCCCAGTCGACACAAACGTTGTCCGTTACAAGATCCCTGTAAATCCCGTAGTAGGGAACACGTCCGCATCCACAGTCCAGCAGTCTTCCTCGCGCGTATTGGCGGATGACTCTTTCGTAGGCAACGATCTGCAGGCCGGCAATGTATCTGGAGCCGGCAACAATGTGCCCAGGATTTGCTACCCATGCTTTTCCCCGGGAATCGAAGACGTATTTTGTCGGCCTCCACCGTTCATGGTTGCGCATCAGGATCTCGATTATAGCTGGCTGTTTTCACATCCCCCCAACGACACGGTTCAAGAGCCCGGATTATTCGAACCTCTCTTTCAGCCTGCTAGTATGGTCTCTCATGAATCTTGCGGCTTGGCTGACCCGAGTCCCCGGGGTGGTCGGTCTGTGGCAGCGTTATCCATTCGGCTCGGTCGCTCAGCGTGCGCAGTATGACATCTGGATGCGGCCTGCTTACGGATACGGTCTGTTTGAGGCTGCCCGGTTAGCCAAGTCGCTAGGCGTTCCCAGATTCTCGGCGATTGAATTCGGGGTGGCCGGAGGGCGCGGACTTCTGGCCCTTGAAAACCTCGCCCGCGAGATCGGAGCCCACTGGGATCTGGACATCCGGGTCATTGGATTTGATTCGGGCCAGGGATTGCCCCCTCCGGTGGACTACCGTGATCTGCCGCACGTTTGGTCCAGCGGGGATTATCGGATGGACGCCGGCGAACTTCGCCGCCGCCTGACCCGCGCGGAACTGATTCTGGGACCGGTGGCTGAGACGATTGGCGTGTTCCTGCGGGAAAGGTGCCAGGAGCCAATCGGGTTCATCTCGTTCGATCTGGACTACTACAGTTCGACGGTGGATGCGTTCGAGGTGTTTCTGGGTCCCCCAACGACACGTCTACCGCGTCTGCCCTGCTATTTTGACGATCTGATCTTTCCCGAGGACGGATTCCAAAACGACTACGTCGGTGAGATGCTCGCGATCCGTGAGTTCAATGAGCGGAGCGCCAGCATGAAACTATGTCCCGTCCGGCATCTCCGGCATATTCGTCCGCGGCCCGCCTTCTGGCACGAACAGATGTATGTGATGCACGATTTCAGTCATCCGCAATACGGTCAGAACGTGCGGCCGAGAGACGAATCCACGCGCCAACTACCCCTTGGGCCTCGGGTGCCCACCTCGCCAAGCCGCGATTCATGAGAGCTATACTGGTGAAAAACCTGTACGATGCGGCTTCGCGAAGCACTCGAGATCATCAATCGGATCCCTGAATCGCGAGAGAATTTCCCGGTTCTTCTGGCTTGCGGATTCACACCCCTTCATCTGTCGACGTTTTTGGCCGCTCATCTCCAGTTGCGGAGGCCTGAGCCCAAAATCGACTTGTGGACCGGGTTGTATGGCGATTTGGTGAACACCGTTTCGTCGGTGCCAGGCCGCAAGCCAAATGTGGCTTTGGTGATGCTGGAGTGGGGCGACCTGGATCCCCGCCTTGGCTTGCGCCAACTTGGCAGTTGGTCGCCGGCGGCTTTGCCGGGGATTGTCGAAACCGTACAACTCCGATTGCAGACGCTCCGGACTGCCCTGTCCCGCGCAGCCAAAGTCTGTCGAGTGGTTCTCTGCCCTCCGCTCCTGGAACCAGCCCCGGTGTTCTACACGGTTCGCCCGCAAATGAATCCTTACGCTGCCCGTCTCCGGGCGGACATGGCGGTGTTTGTGGCTCAGGTTGCCGAAGAGGGGGTTGTGCTACTCGACTCGGCACACCTGCCCGCCATGGAGCACTTCGACTTTCTCTCTGAACTGGCGACCGGGTTCCCGCTCCAAGTGGCGTTTGCCGAGCAGATCGCCGCCACTGCCGCGCAATTGCTTCTTCCGGCCGTGCCTAAGAAGGGACTCATCACAGATCTCGATGACACGCTGTGGCGTGGCTTGTTGGGGGAGATCGGAGCATCCGGGGTGAAGTGGGATCTCGATGGCAAAGCGCAGGTTCACGGGATCTACCAGACTCTGCTGCAATCCCTGGCCGATGCCGGAGTACTCGTCGCGGTATGCAGTAAGAATGAGCCCGCCAATGTGCGGGAGGCCTTCCAAAGACCGGACTTGCGGATCGCTCCCGAGCGGTTGTTCCCGTTGGAAGTGGGATGGGGGCGGAAGTCGGAAGCCGTCGGGCGGATTCTGGATGCCTGGAATGTCTCCGCGGACAGCGTTGTGTTTGTCGACGACAGCCCGTTAGAACTGGCGGAGGTGGCCGAGGCTCACCCGGGAATCACCACGCTGGCGTTCCCGCCGAAAGATGCCAACGCGGCGTGGCTTCTGTTCGGACAGCTTCGGGACCTGTTCGGAAAGGAGAACATCTCCGAGGAAGACAAGTTACGCCTGGAGAGCTTGCGCACTGCCTCAGAGTGGAAGGAAAGTCTCGCCGCGCCGGGCGCGCAAAGAGACGACTTTCTCGCAAAGGCCGAAGCAATCCTCCAGGTCGAGTATCCGTTAGAAGCCGCCGACACCCGGGCTCTTGAGCTTGTCAACAAGACCAATCAGTTCAATCTGAATGGCCGCAGGAGAACGGAAGCCGAGTGGCGGCGCCTCGCTTCCGACCCGGCGGGCGTCGCCCTGGCCGTGTCGTATCAGGACAAGTTCGGCCCTCTTGGGAAGATCGCGGTGCTGGCGGGAGAACGCGGAGGGGCCACCCTTCGGCTCCATACCTGGGTGATGAGTTGCCGCGCCTTTTCCCGGAATATCGAGCACCGATGTCTGCGTTATCTATTTGATCAATTCGGCTTCGACCGGATCGAACTGGCGTTCGAGGCAACCACGAAGAACGGCGTTCTCCGGGAATTCCTCCGCGATTTGGAGGAGGAGCCAAACGTAATCACCCGCGCCTCCTTCTCGGAACAATGTCCGCCTTTATATCACACCGTTCGCGAAATCACCCATGACCGATCTTGAGGCTCGACTGACCCGCTGCTTCTCAGCGGTTTTCCCCAAGTTGCCGCCGGAGCGCATCTCCGCCGCGACGCCCGAAACCGTTGACGACTGGGACTCCGTGCGCTTCCTGACCTTGCTGACCGTCGTCCAGGAGGAATTTGGCGTCACGATCGACGACGACGAAATTGAGACGATGCACTCGTTTGGATCAATGCTGGACTTCCTGAGGCGGCATGGAACTTGAACTCCTGCGGGAAGCGGGATTCTCCGAAGTCCGGAAGTTTCTCGAGGGGGAGTTCGGTCGCGACGAGCCCAGGAAGCAAACCGATGCGTTCTGGCGCTGGAAGTGCACCGAACCCCATCCTTTCTGGCCGGAGAGCCGGGGTTTTCTGCGGCGAAGCGGGGGAGAGATCGTTGCCTACGGTGGGCTGATCCCTTTGCGGTTCCTGACGGCGCATGGTTCGGTCCCCAGTGGCCATGTGATTGACTGGGCAGCCACCCGGCGCGTGCCGGGCGCCGGTATTCGCCTCTATAAGGCCATCGCCGAGCGCGCCGGCAGCGCGATTGGGATCGGTGGCGCTGCCAGCACCCGTGAACTGCTGCCCCTGATCGGCGCGGTAAAACACCAGTCGGTGTTTTCGTTTCAACGGGTGGTGAACCCGCTCGGCCTCACGTTAACAGGCAGAAAGGACTGGAAACTGCCGGCCCGCTTTCTCCGGGCTCTTCGCTACGCACTGCCCCCTCTTCCCCACGTGCCTTCGTCATGGGAGGCCGTGCCGGTGAGCCGTTTCGACGACAGCGTGACGCCTGTCCTTCCGAGGCCTTCCCACCGCAACATCGTGGTCCCGGAGCGAACCGTCGACCTGCTGAACTACTGGTTGCGGTGTCCGATTGCCGGCACGCAGGGCTATCTGCTCGTGCGCGACGGACAGATCACCGGTTACTTTCTGCTGAGTGTGGTGCCGCCCGCGGGCCGCATCTCCGACCTCTGGATCGATTCGGATCGGATCGAGCTTTGGCGATATGCCTACAGCCTGGCCTTTCGCTCGGTTGCGCAATTGCCGGGAGTCCTGGTTGCGGACACCATGAGTGGCGACCCATTGGTGTGCGCGGCACTGCAACAAATGAGCCTCCGGCAGATGAGTGCGAACCAGGTCTTCCTGCTCGACCGGAACCGGACCCTGCCGGCCGGGGTGCCGATCGCTTTGTCGATGACGGACTATGATGCGTTCTATCTCTAAGCGTAGTGTGATCCAGGTGTAAACTAGGGCCACGGGGCCGTCGGTTAGATGCGGGTAACTTATACCTGGGTTTTCATTGTCCTCGCGACCCATGCCGGTCTCTGCGGACCGCTGCCGGAATCGACAGAGCGATCCGTCTTCGAGCGTCACTGTTTTGGCTGCCACAACACGCGCCTGAAGACCGGTGGGCTGGCGCTGGACACCGCTCATCTCGAGGACCCGGCGGCTCAACCGGAACTCTGGGAGAAAGTGGTCCGTAAGCTCCGCGCCCGCTCGATGCCGCCGGCCGGACTCCCTCGCCCGGACGAGGCGGTCTACCGCGCAGTCACCAACCGGTTGGAAACAGCCCTCGATCGGGCTGCCGCCGCGTCTCCCAACCCGGGACGCACGGACACGTTTCGCCGGCTGAATCGCACCGAATATCAGAACGCGATCCGCGACCTGCTGGCCCTGGAGGTCGATGTCTCTTCGTTGTTGCCCAACGACGACCTGAGTTACGGCTTCGACAATGTAACGGTCGGCGACCTCTCGCCGACGCTGCTCGAACGCTATCTTTCCGCCGCGCGCAAGATCAGCCGGCTTGCCCTCGGCACGCCTCCCCGTTCGGCCGGGGGCGACACCTTTACGCTGCCGCCGGACTTAACCCAGGAAAGCCACTTCGAAAACCTCCCGATCGGCACCCGCGGCGGAACGGCCCTTCGCTATACCTTTCCTGTCGACGGCACTTACGAAATCCACCTCCGGCTCCAGCGCGATCGCAACGAGCACGTGGAAGGGCTGCGTGAATCAACGGAGGTCGAACTCCTCATGGACGGGGCGCGAGTCCGCCTGTTCACCGTCAAGCCTCCGCCCTCGGGACAGGACCATCACACGGTCGACCAGGGGCTGGCGATTCGCCTTCCGGTGACGGCCGGGCCCCACCTTCTCGCCGCCACGTTCCCTACCCGGGGAACGCCTCTTATCGAATCGGAGCGCCAGCCGTGGTTTGCTTCTTTCAACATGGACCGCCATCCGCGGATCCAGCCTGCCATTTACTCGTTGTCGGTTCTCGGCCCCTACGAGACCAAAGGTCCCGGCGACACTCCCAGCCGCCGCCGAATCCTGGTCTGCCGGCCCGCCTCTCCTCCGGACGAGGAGCCCTGCGCACGGCGGATTCTCTCCACACTCACCCGCCGCGCCTACCGCCGGCCCGTGACGGACGCGGACATCGAAACCCTGCTCAGGTTCTACCGGGACGCACGCAAACAAGGCACGTTCGACAGCGCGCTTGAAATGGCCCTCAGCGCGATCCTGGTGAGCCCCCACTTCCTCTTCCGGATCGAACGCGATCCCCGCGGGGTTGCGCCCGCCACGGCCTATCGTGTCAGCGATCTGGAACTCGCATCGCGCCTCTCATTCTTCCTCTGGAGCAGCATTCCCGACGACCCGCTCCTGGATTCCGCCGTCGCCGGGAAGCTCAGCCAGCCCGGGGAATTCGAACGCCAGGCTCGCCGCATGCTGGCCGACCGCCGCGCACGCGCGCTGGTCACCAACTTCGCCCAGCAGTGGCTCTACCTTCGGAATCTCGCTTCGATCATGCCCGACATGCGGCTGTTCCCGGATTTTGACGACAACCTTCGCCGCGCGTTTCTCGAGGAGACTGAACTCTTTTTCGAAAGCATCCTGCGCGAAGAACGCAGTGTCGTCAATCTGCTCAACGCGAACTACACCTTTCTGAACGAGCGCCTGGCGAAGCACTACGGCATCGCCGGCATTTACGGCAGCCGTTTTCGGCGCATCGAATTCGGGGACGCGGCCGTGCGGGGGGGCCTGCTGCGTCAGGGCAGTGTCCTCACCGTGACTTCGTACGCCACCCGAACCTCGCCCGTCCTTCGCGGCAAGTGGATTCTCGACAACATCCTGGGCATGCCGCCTCCGCCGCCTCCCGCCTCGGTTCCGGCGCTCAAGGAGAACTCGAGCGGGTCGAAGCCGCTCCCTATGCGGGAGCGCCTGGCTCAGCACCGCGCCAACCCGGCGTGCGCGGGCTGCCACAACCTGATGGACCCCATCGGGTTTTCGCTCGAAAACTACGACGCGCTCGGCCGCTGGCGCACTGTCGACGAAGGAACGCCGATCGACGCCGCAGGCAGTTTGCCCGATGGCACCCGCTATCAGGGCGTCAACGGACTCCAGAAGGCGCTGGTGCAGCGCCCCGAACTGTTCGCCGCCGCGCTCACCGAAAAGCTGATGACCTACGGTTTGGGCCGCGGTGTCACCTACCGCGACGCGCCTGCCATCCGATCCATCGTCACCCAGTCGGCCCATGCTGACTACAAGCTGTCGTCGCTCATCCTGGGCATTGTCCAAAGCACCCCCTTTCAGATGAGGAGATCCCCGTGATCATCACTAAGAAAGCCTTGCCTCGGCGCACTTTTCTCCGCGGGGCCGGAGCCGCCGTGGCCCTGCCGCTGCTCGATGCGATGGTCCCCTCGCTCACCGCGTTGGCGGCCACTCCCGCCATGCCCGTGCGGCGCCTGGGTTTCGTCTACGTGCCCATGGGCGCGCACATACCGAGGTGGACTCCGGCGGGCAAGGATACCCTCGGCGAACTATCTCCCACACTCAAATCGCTGGAGCCCGTCAAGGACCGGCTCACCGTCATCACCAACCTGGAGTTGAAGAACGCTTACCCGGGGACTCATGCCACGTCCAACGCGGCCTTCCTCAGCGCCGCCAGGGCGAAGTGGACCGAATCCACAGACTACTACCTGGGCACGACGGTCGATCAGGTTGCCGCCCAGAAGATCGGCAGGGAAACCCGGCTGCCCTCACTCGAACTGGCCATGGATCTGCTCTCGACGGTCGGCCAGTGCGACAACGGCTACGCCTGCGTCTACCAGAACAATCTCTCCTGGTCCTCGCCGACGACGCCGCTGACCGCCGAAGCCCACCCCCGCATCGCCTTCGAGCGTCTGTTCGGCGAAGGCGGATCGAGCGCCGAACGCATCGCCGAACTCCGGAAGGGCGCCAGTCTTCTCGATTGGGTCCGCACCGACATCGCGCGGCTCCAGCGTGAACTCGGCCCGTCGGACCGTACGAAAGTCAGCCATTACCTGGACTCTGTCCGCGAAATCGAACGCCGGATCCAAAAGGCGGAAGCCGAGGCCGGCAGCTCGCAACTTCCCGATCTCGACCGTCCTGTCGGCGTCCCTGCACAATACGCCGACCATGCCCGCCTGATGTTCGACCTGCAGGTGCTCGCGCTTCAGGCGGACGTCACTCGCGTCATCACGTTCCAGTTGGCCCGCGAAACCAGCACCCGCACCTATCCGGAAATTGGGGTAGCCGAGCCACACCATCCGTTGACGCACAACGGCGGAAATCCGGAGAAGCTGGCCAAAGTAGCCCTGATCAATGCCTTCCATGTTTCCTTGTTTGCGTACTTCCTGGAGAAGCTGAAGGCGACGCCCGACGGCGATGGCACGCTGCTCGATCACTCGCTCTATCTGTACGGCAGCGGCATGAGCAACGCCGACGTCCACGACCACGTCAACTTGCCCATCCTGGTTGCCGGAGGCGGAGCCGGCAAGATGAAGGGGGGCCGGCACATTCAGTACCGGCAGCCTACCCCGCTGGCCAACCTGCACCTGACGTTGCTCGACAAGATGGGTGTCCGGCTGAACTCTTTTGCCGACAGCCAGGGCAGGATCCCGGAATTGTTGGAACCTCTCTCGCTGTAGACCACCTATGAAGCGTCTATTGCTCCTGTGTGGGATAGTAGCAGCCGGTCTCAGCGCGGCCACCGAAGGCGACGGTACGACACCGCTTCACCGTGCCGCTCACCAGGACGATGTCGCGGCCGCCCGTCAACTGCTCGCGGCGGGCGGCGCACCCGACGCGGCCAACCGCTACGGCATCACGCCCCTTTCGCTCGCCTGCACCAACGGCAGCGGGCCGATGGTCGAACTGCTTCTGAAGGCCGGCGCCAACCCCAACGGCCTGCTGCCTGGCGGCGAAACGCCGCTCATGCAAGCCGCGCGAACCGGCGGGATCGAACCTGTCCGCGCCTTGCTCGCTGCCGGAGCCACGGTCGACTCGACTGAAGCCGCGCGCGGGCAGACGGCTCTCATGTGGGCCGCGGCCGAAGGCCACGTCGCCGTCGTCGAGATGCTGATCGAGGCAGGCGCCACCCGTGATCGCCGGTTGGCGTCAGGGTTCACCCCGCTCCTCTTCGCCGTCCGCGAAGGCCGCATCGGCGTGGTTCGCGCGCTGCTGGAACGCGGAGTCGACGTCAACCAGACCATCGAAACCGTCAAGAGCCCTGGCGGGGCGCCCAACCAGGGGCGGATTGCTCCGCGCTCCGGCGTCAGCGCCCTTCACCTCGCGGTCAGCAATGCGCACTTCGAATTGGCGGGCGTCCTTCTGGATGCGGGCGCCGACCCGAACGCCATAGGTCCTGGTTGGACCCCGTTGCACGCCATCACTTGGGTGCGTAAGCCCGGCGGCGGTGACAATGATCCTGCTCCTCGCGGCTCCGGAACTCTCTCGAGTCTCGATTTAGTGAGGAAACTCGCGACACACGGCGCGAACCTCAACGCCCGGCAGACCCGGCGGATCAACGCGGGGTTAACCAGCCTCAACACGAAGGGCGCGACTCCTTTTCTGCTGGCCGCGCGCACCGGCGACGCCGAATTGATGCGCCTGCTCGCCAAACTCGGAGCCGACCCGCTGATCCCCAACGCCGATGGCGCGACTCCATTGATCGTCGCGGCGGGTCTCGGCACCCGCTCGCCTGGAGAGGACGCAGGTGCCGAGGCCGAAGTTCTGGAAGCCGTTCAGGCCGCCATCGACCTCGGCAACGATCCCAACGCGGTCGACCACAACGGGGAAACCGCGATGCACGGCGCGGCCTACAAGAATCTCCCCGCGGTGGTGCAACTCCTCGCCGATCGTGGAGCCAGGCCGGAGGTGTGGAATCGCCCCAATAAGCAGGGCTGGACCCCGCTCACGATCGCCGAAGGGCGCCGCTTTGGGAACTTCAAGCCTTCGCCGGAGACGGCCGCCGCCATCCGTCGCGTTCTCCTCGCCGCCGGCATCACGCCGGAGGCTACCCCGCGGATCCGCCAAACCAGCAACACGGATTACGGCGCAAAGCCGGCGGCCGTCAAGCCGCCCCCGCCTCAACAGCCGCGTTAGCCCCAGTGCTCAGGAGCCTCCGGCATCGAGCCGAAGCGCAGGTGCTCGAAATAGATCCCGCCCGCCGGCACGGCCGGAAGACAAGGCAATCCAGGCCCCCGTTATAGTAAGCTTCGAGCTACGGGCATGATGTCAGGAACCTGCACCCTCGCGGTCGTGATTGCCGGCGCCTCGGCCATCTCCTTGTGGGGTGCGCCGCCGCCGCGCTTCGACGGCGAGGTGCTGCCGATCCTCAAGTCCCGGTGTCTCGCCTGCCATGATGCCAAGTCGCGCCAGGCCGGCCTCTCCCTCACCTCGCGGGACGAGGTTCTCAAGGGCGGCAAGTCCGGCCCCGCGGTAGTTCCCGGTAAGGCTGCCGAGAGTCTGCTGCTCACCATGGTCTCTTCCGGCAAGATGCCGATGGGCGGCAAACCCCTTGCAGCGGACCAGATCCAGACACTTCGTGACTGGATCGAAGCCGGTGCGTTGCGCGCGGGAGAGACGGGGGCCCCTGCGCCGGCCGTCGCCGAGCGCGATGTCGAGGCCATCCTCAGTGCCAAGT
The DNA here is from genome assembly GCA_046160045.1 of Bryobacteraceae bacterium. GTDB lineage: Bacteria > Acidobacteriota > Terriglobia > Bryobacterales > Bryobacteraceae > CAZGUX01. The sequence continues at coordinate 29,532 of JBJXGR010000369.1, read as the reverse complement.
GCTGGGTCTGCCACGGCCGGATCACGCGCCAGGCGGGTCTCGACCTGCGGTCGAGGGCGGGTTTGCTGAAAGGCGGTAAATCCGGTCCGGCAATCGTACCTGGCAATCCGGGGGAGAGCCTGTTGATCCGGCGGGTCACGGCGCAGGAGATGCCGCCGCCCAAGTTGCAGGAGCAGTTTTCAGTTCGCGGCCTGACCTCGGACGAACTGGACAAGGTGCGGAACTGGATCGCCGGCGGCGCTCCCGCCGGCGACGAAACCCCGCTCGACATCGAGGCCGGTGCCGATCCGCTGGTGAAGCCGAAAGACCGGGAGTTTTGGTCGTTCCGTCCTCCCCAACGCCCCGCCGTGCCCAAAGTCCGCAACGGGAAGGGCATGCGGAACCCGGTCGACGCCTTTCTTCTCGAAAAGCTCGAAGCCAAGGGGCTCGGCTTCGCCGTGGAATCGAACCGCCGCTCCCTGATTCGGCGCGCCTATCTGGACCTCATCGGCCTGCCGCCTGCGCCGGCCGAACTGGCCCGGTTGATGACGGACATGGCCCCGGATGCGTACGAGAGGATGATCGATGCGCTCCTCGAGTCGCCCCGGTACGGAGAACGCTGGGCGCGCTACTGGCTGGACGCGGTGGGCTACGCCGATTCCGAAGGTGGCACCAGCGCCGACGAATTGCGCCCCCACGCCTGGCGCTATCGCGACTATGTGATCCGCAGCCTGAATTCCGGCAAGCCGTACGACCGCTTCCTCACCGAACAGATCGCCGGCGATGAACTGTTCGATTACCGCGCGCCCGCCGAATACACGCCGGAGCAAGTGGACCTGCTCGCTGCCACCGGCTTCTGGCGCATGGGCCCCGACTCCACCTACTCCACCGAGCAGAACTTCATTCCCGAGCGGATGGACGTGATCGCGGCGCAATTGGAGATTCTCGGCGGCTCGGTTCTCGGGTTGAGCGTCGGCTGCGCGCGCTGCCACGATCACAAATACGACCCCATCCCGCAGCGGGATTATTACCGTCTGGCGGCCATCCTGATGCCCGCCTATGATCCGTTTGCCTGGCGAGCCCCCAGCCTGAATTGCGGCGGCGTCGGCGCCAAATGCGACGACCACAACACCCGGTATCTGCCGCTGCGAATCGCCGGGGAAGCCCAGGCGATCGAAGCGCACAACGCGCCGATCCTCGCCCGCGTCGCCGCGGCCGAGAAGGAACTGGAAGACAAGACCTCCACCTACCGGAACAAACTGATCGACGCTCGGCTGGAAAAGCTTCCCGCCGGCGTCCGGGTAACCGTTCGCCAAGCCTTCGACACTCCCGAAGGCCAACGGTCACAAACGCAGAAGAGCCTGCTTCTCCAGCACGAGTCCGCGCTTTCGATCAAGTCGCGCGACATCGAGGAAGCCTACGCCGATTTCAAGAAGGAGAAGGAAACGCTCGATGGCGAGATCCGCGAGGCCAAGACCAAACTGAAGGCCGTCCCGAGGATCCGCGCCCTGTTCGACCTGGGATCCGAGCCGCCACCCACTCGCATTCTGTTTCGCGGCGAAGCCACCAACCCCGGACCGCTCGTCGCTCCCGGCGTGGTGTCGGTGGTCAGCGCCGGACTGCCGCCCTACCGCGTGGAGGCGCCCCCGTTCCAGACCCAAACGAGCGGCCGCCGTCTGGCGCTGGCCCGCTGGCTTACGCAGCCCAACCATCCCCTGACCGCGCGCGTGATGGTGAACCGGTTGTGGCAGCATCATTTCGGCAACGGACTGGTCGCCTCGGCCGGGAACTTTGGGCGAATGGGAACGCCGCCGTCAAACGCCGCCCTGCTCGATTGGCTGGCCACTGAATTTGTGGATCGCCGCTGGGACATCAATGCAATGCATCGGTTGATCATGACCTCCGCCGCGTACCGGCAGAGCACCCAGTCGACCGATCGGGCAGCGGAACTGGACCCATCGAATGTCCTGTTGTCCCGATTCCCGCTCCGGCGCCTGGATGCCGATGCGCTGCGCGATTCGATCCTGCAGGTGGCGGGGCGATTGGAGACGACGGCGTACGGACCGCCAGTCGCACTGAAGGTGATGCCGGACGGCGAAACGGTGACCGAACCCGGCAAGATCGGAGACCGCCGTTCGATCTATCTGACCATCCGGCGCACCCGTCCCATCTCTCTGCTCGAGACGTTCGACGCGCCGTTCCTCAATCCCAACTGTGTGAAGAGGGCCGAATCGGTGGTGTCGTCGCAGGCGCTCGAATTGTTGAACAGCGACCTGGTCCGCGAGACCTCGCGCTATCTCGCCGGGCGGATCATCGATCATTCGGGCGAAGATCATCAGGCTCAAATTGAGCGTCTGTACGGCTTGACCTTTTCGCGCGGTCCAACGCCCGAAGAACTCAACCGCGCGCGGCAGGCCTTGGAATCGATGGAACGCGAGTGGACGCGCCACCTGGAGGCGAATCCGCCCGCCGAACCCATCCGCCGGAAAGCGCAGTGGCTGGCGCTTTCCACGTTGTGCCACACCCTCTTGAATTCGGCCGAATTTCTGTACGTGGACTAAGACGATGGACACCTACTCCCGGCGTAGTTTCTTTAACCGCGTGGCGGACGGCCTGCACGGGGCCGCCCTGGCGACGTTGCTGGGCAACGATCTGTTCCAGGTGAATCCGGCGCTGGCGGCGGCGGGGCCGCGGCTGTACGATCTCAAGGCCAGGCCGCCGCATCACCCGCCGCGGGCGAAATCGGTGATTCAACTGTTCATGAACGGCGGTCCCAGCCAGGTAGACCTGTTCGACCCCAAGCCGGCGCTCGAAAAATACGCGGGGCAGCCTCCCAGCCGCGACCTGGCGGCGGAGGTGCGCGCGGTGCGCGAAACAGGCGGCCTGATGCCTTCGCCCTACAAGTTCCGCAAGCACGGCCAGTCCGGAGCGGAGGTCAGTGAGATCCTTCCGCACCTGGCCGGCTGCGTCGACGACATGGCGATCGTCCGGTCGATGTTCACCACTCACCTGGCGCACGAGGCGGCGCTGTTCCTGATGCACGGCGGCCGCATCCTGCCCACCCGGCCGACGCTGGGCGCCTGGGTGGTGTACGGCTTGGGCTCGGAGAACCAGAATCTGCCGGCGTATGTCGTGCTGGACGATCCCAAGGGTCCTCCGGTCAACTTCATTCAGAACTGGCAGGCGGGTTGGCTGCCCGCCGTGTATCAAGGCACCAGGGTGCGGGCCGAAGGATCGCCGATTCTCAACCTCCACGCCAAGGAAGAGTATCCCAGCGCCATTGTCGATCTCAGCCGCAGCCTGCTGCACCGTATGGACACGCAGCACCGCGACCAGCATCCCGGCCACGCGGAGTTGGAGGCTCGTATCGCCAACTACGAGTTGGCGGCGCGCATGCAGATCGCCGCCACCGACGCACTCGATCTGTCGAAGGAGAATGCCACGACGCACGAAATGTACGGCCTCAATGATGAACGCACCGCCTCGTACGGCCGCCGCTGCCTGATGGCCCGCCGCCTGGTGGAGCGCGGCGTCCGGCTGGTCCAGATCTATATCGAGGGACAAATCTGGGACAACCACAGCCAGATCCGCAAGGGTCTCGAGTATGCGTGCGGCAAGACCGACAAGCCCGCGGCGGCGCTCCTCAAGGACCTCAAGCAGCGAGGCCTGCTGGAGTCAACCCTGGTGGTGTGGGGTGGGGAATTCGGCCGTCTCCCCATTGCCCAGGATCCGGGGCCGAACGCGGGCCGCGACCACGGGCCTTCCGGCTTTAGCGTGTGGCTGGCCGGCGGCGGGGTGAAAGGAGGGGTGACCTACGGAGCGACCGACGAGATCGGCTACCGCGCCGCGGAGAATCGCGTGAGCATCCACGATTTCCATGCCACTGTCCTCGATCTGCTGGGCCTGAATCACCGCAACCTGGTGTTCGAGCGCGAAGGGCGCGGTGAAAGGATCACCGACGAGTTCCCCGCGCGGGTTGTGCGGGAGATTCTGGCGTAGGCCTTCATCCTCTCGCTCGAAACGAATACAGCCTCGAATCCCGCAGCAGGAACACTAACCGGATTCGCTTGCCCGCCAGTTCGGCCAGCGACCGGTCGGCCGGCCAGCGGACCGGCTTCTCTTCTTCCGCCCAGGGAAACGGATTCAGCCGGTTGAACTTTGCCCGCTGATCGCCTGCGAAACCAGGGATGGGGTTGCCTCCTTCATCGTGCACCTCCACTTCGATCGAACCGCCTCCCGCGTTGTAGAAACCCTGGGGATTGCGGGTGTGATTGCAGTTCAGGATCAGATCGCCGCCCGGCCAAGTCATCGCCTTCGTGATCAGTTGGCCTTCTTTGAAATCGGCGCGGATCGCCGCGAAGCGATCCACGGCGGCTACGGCCATGCCGACCGCTCCGTAGACTTGGCCGAGTTCCCGGCCGTGCGCGCGGCTTCGCCCGCCGAAGTAGAAGCGCAACACATTGCCAACGCGGATCGGGGCCGTGTTCACGGTGCTGTTCCAGCGCTCGTTCCAGGGGAATTGCGGCGCGATCAGCGGCTTTCGTGTGGTGGGACGATGCCAGCGCACTCCGTCGTGGCTCCAGGCAGGCTGGATCTCAAAAACATCCGGATTGCCCATCCACCGTTCCACCAGACCCAGGTACATGTCCGAGTACGGGAAGCCCGTAAAGCCGTACAGTTCGACATTGGGGTCGTCGATCAGGTCCGGACGGAGAATCGGCTCCGGCTCGCTCCAATGCACGAAATCGTCGCTCTCGGTACGCCAGACCGTGCGCGCGCGGTGACGCTGCAGCATGAACTTGTGCCGCAGGAAGGCGACGAACTTTCCCCTGCGGTCTCGCGTGCCCATCAGGTTGGTCTGATCTCCGGTGGCCGTCAGGACGGGCTCGGGATGCATTCTCCACTCGAGCCCGTCCTTGCTGAAGCCCACATACGTCCCGGTCGGTTTACCGCCCCCGGCGGCATAGAACATGAACTTGAACGGTGCACTGGCATCCGTGGGATCGTGGCAAACCGTGGCCGCGGTGAATGACTGCTCGCCCGGCGGATGGAACACGATGTTGTTCGCCTTGCTGCCACCGTGCTCGAACAGGCCCAGCTTCGGCCGCTCCCAGCGCATTCCGTCCCGGCTCACCACCATGCAAAGCCGCATTGGGTCCGGTCGGTTGTAGGTCATGTAATACATCCGCCATTCGTTGCCCAGACGGAACACCGATCCGCCGGCAATGACGATCTGGTAGCCTTCCCATGCGGTCTCCGGCCGCAACACCGGTTCCGGAAAGATCTCGGCGGGTTCCCAGGATCTCTCCAGCCGGTAGGTCTCTTCGATCCAGGTGTCGTCGAGGAAGAGTTGGCTCTTCCGCAGGTCCTTGGCCGCGGTGTCCGCTGCGAAGGCGCGGGCCTGGACGTTGCCTGCCATGCCTCGATGACCTGCCAACGCGGCGATCCCCGCGGTACAGAGCGCCCGGCGCGTCAGACTTCTCTCTCCAGGTTCCATGTTGTCCATGTTGTCTCCAGGCAATCCCAAGCGGCGCCATCAGAACGACCTCCCGCCAAGACCCATCATGGACCACGTCCAGCCAGCACGCCACAGGGAGTGGTTGTCGTGCAGCCGCGTTGCCGGCATCGACCGGATGGACCGCTTCAAGGTTCGACTCTTCGAGGAACCGGTCGAGTTCCGCCGGATGCCCATAGAGCGCCACCGCAAAACAGACCGGATCCGTCCATGTCAGCACCTCGGTCTCGAAGGTATTGACCCCGTCGACGCCGGCGCGATGCAGTCCCTGTGCGCGCTTGAGCGGCCATGATGACCGAGTACTGCCACGTTCGCAGGCCGCACACGCGGAGGTCCCGGAAGGCCGTCGAGCCGACGCCGCGAATCCCGCAGTCACGCGCAGGACGCAACGCATCTGCCCGGGAACTACGCCGGCGTTCATTTTCGCACGGATGTCGAGCGGATCCTGGCGGGTCAACGCCGATTCTCCCAGCCGCAGGGACAGGGGGCCCAGGAAACCGAATCGAGGGTTGTACACCACTCGCTCGCTCTCTCCGGCGACGAGCCGGATCGGTTGCGCGAGCGGTTCCACCTCCCCCATCCCCTGCTGCGCTTCGGACGGCGTCTTCCCGTGCTCTTGATGAAAGTACCAGGAGCGGATGGGGCGGCCGGTTGAATCCAGCACGCGCGCTGTCAGGCGATATCCGCGCTGAAAGCGCGACTTCCAACGCGAGGCGCCTTTCGCAGTTCGTTTGCAGCCAAGGACTGGCAGCGGATCGTTCCGTGAGCGCGTGAGCGGACGAGTTTGTCCGCGCAACCGTGAGTTTCCTACCAGAAGCGCGTCCCCAGGTTGCCGGTGCCGGCTGAGCCAACTGGAGAACTGCCATCCGTTGACAGATCCAGTGATGGAAAGCCTGCAAAGGGGCTGCTGCCACGGGTCTCCCCCCGCTGTGTGACATGGTGAGCGAGGCCCGGAGCGACGATTCGGGAGGTCTGGGTAGATAAGGAGAGTGGGGCGAGACCAGCGTCCTCTCACGAAATCGGAACCATAGTCTTTGACACCGGGAACCCTGAGAGTCTAGTGGGTCATAGCGGAAACGGGCGGAAACAGAGGATCATACAAAGAAACATCCATGCTTGACCTCAACCCCGTACGCACTGCCAGCCTCGCCCGCTACCTGAAGGCCGCACTCCTGTTGCTCCCGGTGGGAATGACCGTTTGGCTGGGCGCCGCCGAGCAGAACCATCGAGGCTGGTCGGATTACGGCGGGGGGCCGGATTCATCCCATTTCATCGCACTCGACCAGATCAACAAGTCCAACGTGAGCCAGTTACAGGTCGCCTGGGTGTATCCCACGGGAGATGACACGGCCTACCTGTTCAATCCGATCGTTGTCGATCACATCATGTATCTGTTGGCGAGGAACAGTTCGCTGGTCGCGTTGGACGCAACCACGGGAAAGGAAATCTGGATCCATGAGAACCTTCCCGGCGTGTCAAACCGCGGCATCGCTTACTGGGAGAGCAAGGACCGCAAGGACCGGCGGCTGATCTTCGCCATCAACGACTACCTCCAGGAGATCGACGCCCGGACCGGCAAATCGATTCTGACGTTCGGAAAGCGTGGACTGGTGGACCTGAGGCAAGGTCTGGGCCGCGATCCCAAGACCATCAATCGCATTCAGACCGACACGCCCGGGCGCGTCTTCGAAGACCTGATTCTGCTGGGCTCCACGCCCGGCGAAGCCTACCTGGCGCCTCCCGGCGATATTCGCGCCTATCACGTGATGACCGGCAAGCTGGTCTGGACCTTTCATACCATTCCGCATCCGGGTGAGTTCGGCTACGACACCTGGCCGAAAGATGCGTGGAAATACTCGGGGGGAGCGAACACCTGGGGCGAGATTACGGTCGATACGAAGCGGGGAATCGCGTACTTCCCCACGGGATCTCCGACCTACGATTACTACGGGGCCGACCGGATCGGGGCCAACCTGTTCGCCAATTCCCTGGTGGCGCTGGATGCGCGCACGGGGAAGCGCTTATGGCATTTCCAGTTGGTCCACCACGATTTGTGGGACTACGACACCACGGCCGCGCCGCAGTTGCTCACCGTGATGCACGACGGAAAACCGGTGGACGTGGTGGCGCAGTCGAGCAAACAGGGATTCCTGTACGTGTTCGATCGCGTGACCGGCAAGCCCCTGTGGCCGATCGAGGAACGGTCGGTGCCCAAAAGTCTGGTGCCGGGTGAGGAGGCCTGGCCGACGCAGCCATTCCCGACGGCGCCCCCGCCGTTCGCACGCCAAAAAGCCACGGCTGACGATGTGAACCCCTATATCCTCACGCCCGACGAGCGCGCCGCATGGAAGAAGCGGATTGCCGCCATGCGCAACGAAGGGCTGTATACTCCGCCGGGATTTACGGAGACGATCTCGATGCCGGGGGCACGCGGAGGATCGAATTGGGGCAGCGGAGCCGTCAATCCCACCAAGGGACTGATGTACCTAAACACGCAGGATTGGCCAACCATCTACAAGTTGGGTCTCGAAGATCCACTGGCGAAATCCGCCACCGACACCAGCGCCAAAGCGGTCTATGAGGCCCGGTGTCAGGCCTGTCACGGCGTAAACGGCGTGCGCTCAGGATCCGGTCCCCCCCCGCTGGCCGCCATCGGCAAGCGTCGCACCTTGGATTCGTTTCGCCTGTCGGTCCGGAACGGACGGGGGAAGATGCCCGCGTTTCGGGATCTGGAGGATGCCGCCGTCCAGCGACTCTTCGAGTATCTCGGAACCCTCGATCTACCGGCGGGTGCCGCCGAGGAAGGGCCGGCAAAGAGGACGGCCACGCGCGGGCCGGTGGTTGCCTCCGGGGGAGCGCCAGGGGGGCTCAAGGTCCGCCCAGGGAATGCGGATCAGTACACGCCGCTCGGCGGCCCGCCTTATCCGCCGGGGAGCCAGACGCCGCGCGTTCGTTACTACACGGACTGGGGCCTTTATCCCAATCAACCCTACATTCTTGGTCCTCCCTGGTCGTCGGTGGTCGCCTACGACCTCAACGCGGGAACCATCAAGTGGAAGGTTCCGTTGGGGCAGGATGCCGTCGCCGAGGCGGAGGGTGCTCGCGACACCGGCGCCTTCATGGCCGAACATCATGGAATGATCGTGACGTCGACAGGGCTGATCTTCATTGCGGCGAGCGACGGCAAGATCCGCGCACTCGATGAGGACACGGGCAAGGTTTTGTGGACTGCCGCGCTGCCGGCAGGCTCGGAGGGCATCCCTGCAATGTACGAGGCCGGCGGACGGCAATACCTGGTGGTTCCGGCGTCATCGAACATCAACGCAGGGGGTGGGCACCCGGGAAGCCGCGCACCGCGGACGGTGCGCCCGGACCTGCCCAAAGGCTACGTCGCGTTCGCACTGCCAGGGAAATGAACGCAACCGGCGTCCGCATCGCAAGATCGGACTCCGGCGTCCGCGAACGGAAAACAAGTTGTGGACGCAAGGTGCCCGGGTTGCTGTACTGAGGGGTCGAGTCCAAAAGCCCTCGGGTTCATGGAGGCCTTTTCCGGCTGGAGTGTACGACGGCGCATTGTGACTAGTGCCGGCGTCCCCTGCGGTCCCCGGTGGGGCGGCTTGCATTTCTACCCGTCGACGGTTCAGCATGTAAGGAGTTCCGCTAGAGAGGTGGGCGTCGTATGGCCCAGACTGAACGCATTGTCGTCGATCCCAAGGTCCTGGCCGGGAAGCCGGTTGTACGCGGCACGCGCATCTCCGTCGAACTGGTGGTCGAACTGCTCGCCGCGGGTTGGAGCCACGCGCAGATCCTCACCAGCTATCCGCATCTCTCCGAGGAGGACATCCGGGCCTGCCTCGCCTATGCAAGCGAACTTCTCCGCGAAGAGAAGGTCTATCCGCTCAAGACGGTATGACATTTCTGGCCGACGAGAATTTTCCGCGGCCGGCCTTGGATGCGCTGCGAAAGGCGGGTTGGGACGTGCTCTCGATCGCCGAAGAGTGTCCGGGAATCTCGGATGAGGAAGTTGCCGCCCTCTGCGCGCAGCAGCACAGGATTCTTCTCACGCTCGATAAGGACTTCGGTGAGCTGATTTTCCGACGCGGGCTGTCAGCGGGAAGTGGGGTCGTCCTGTTTCGGTTCACGCCAGAATCACCCGAAGAGGCTGCGGAGCTGGCATTGGGCTTGGTCGGATCGCAGGCGGATCTTAGCGGATCTTTCTGTGTAGTGACCAGGGACCGGATTCGCGTTCGGCCTCTCAAGCCCGATGCCGCAGGCTAACAGCGTCCCGGTCGGGCTCGATGGTCATCAAAAACGTCTACCGGCAAGTGCGTGGACTCCGCTGCAGAGTTCAGCCGCGAATCCGGAGTCCAGTGGAGCCCGGAAAGTCGTGGAAGAGGTCATGGCGTCCAAATCGCCGACACCGTCCGAATCGCCGCCACATTCCCATACGGCCGCGCGATATTCATGCAAGAATGTGCGCTGGGCACTGAGCCATTCCTATGCGTCGGCTGGTAGGGATCCTGACGGGAGCGTTCGGCCTCGCGGCAGCCTATCTGCTGTTCTGGCCGGTCGCGGTCGATCCCGTTCCGTTTCACCCTCCGCCCAATCCCGGAATGGCCGGAGCCTTCGCCCCGAACCGCGCACTGACGAGCGCCGAAAAGGTCGCACCCGGTATCGGACCGGGTCCTGAGGACGTCACGCGTGGCCCGGACGGCATGTTCTACACCGGCCTCGAGGACGGACGGGTCGTCCGATTTCGCGAGGATGGGACGCTTCCGGAAACATGGGTGAATACCGGCGGACGTCCTCTCGGCATGCAGTTCGATTCCGACGGCAATCTCATCGTGGCCGATGCCTTTCGCGGATTGCTTTCGATCTCGCCGGGCCGCGAGACCAGAGTCCTGACCGATCGTGCGGGAGGCCGACGTTTGCTGTTTCCCAACGACCTCGATATCGCATCGGACGGCTCCATCTGGTTTACCGACGCCTCCCAGCGGTTCGACCAGCACCACTGGATACTCGACTTCCTGGAGACCCGCGGCACGGGTTCGCTACTGCGCTACGACCGGAAGACCGGCGCCACCGAAGTACGTCTCAGCGGCCTCCTGTTCGCCAACGGCGTCGCGGTCGGCCCGAACGACGAGTTCGTGCTCGTGAACGAGACGCTTGCGGCCCGGATCACCCGTCTCTGGCTGAGGGGAAGCCGCGCCGGAAAGCAGGAAAGCTTCCTGACCCTTCCCGCCTATCCCGACAACCTCTCCTACAATGGCCGCGGCGTTTTCTGGGTGGCCCTTGCCGTCCCGCGCGACGAGATTTTGGAACGATCATGGGAGTACGTCTTCCCCCGCAAAGTCATGGCGCGATTGCCGCGCCGGCTGATCGAGGGCCAGTCGCGGCGTTACAGTTGGGTGGTCGGCGTGGATGCGGCTGGCAGGATCGTGAGCAACCTGCAGGACCCTGGGGGGTGGGGCAGCGTCACGAGCGTTAACGAATTCGACGGCAAACTGTATCTCGGCAGCATCGCCACCGACTTCGTCGGACGGTACACGCTTCGATAGACCGTCGTGCGGGTAGTACTCCTGCGTCTGCTTCCACTCCGGCATCCGCGGCATCGTTTCCTCCGGCTTCCGTCCCTGGCCGATCAGGTGGCTCCGGAACGCCAGCCAGTACGTTCAACCGTGCTTCCGGCTTCTTCTGACCTTCCATGTACAGGGCTCCGTGTGGGTCGATCGTCAGGCGATCCAACAAGCAGGAAGGAATGGCGACGGCCGGCTGGGCACGCCCGCGGGCAGTGTACCGTAGAATTATGCGGTCGGAACTATGAACTGGTCGCTCGTGGGCATTGTCGCCCTCGTGATGGGGCTGCTGCCGCTCGCGTTTGCGGGCGCGGCGCCCACTCCGCCCGCGGCGCCGCTTCGCGAAGCCGACATCGTGGCACACCTGGCCCGGACGATCTCGTGGTATCGGCGAGTGACCGCGGCCGAGCAGGCGGCGCAGTCGCCCGCCGACGTGCTGGCGCGCGACAGCGTGCAGCGGGCGTCCACGCGGGCGCTGCAGATGGCGTTCGACTTCGCACGCGCCGCCACCCCCCTGGTGACTGCGGAACCACCGGCCGCCGGCAAGGAGTTGCCGGCAGGCTTTCGGGTGGAGCAGTCCTCGGCGCGGGCCGTCGAGCGCGTCACCGCCATCGAAGGCCGGATCGCCGAGGTGGAGGCCGCCATCAACAAGGCCGGGGCGCAGACGCGTGCCACGTTGCAGGCGCGGCGCAAAGAACTCCAGGCGGAACTCAGCTTTGCAAAGCAAATCAAGGAGTCGGTGCAGGGGATCCGCACCTTCCTGAGCGGGCAGGCGACTGGCGGCGGTTTGCCCACGTACATCGATAAGTTGGAGCGATCGGTGCCGGAAGCCATGCGCGGCGTGCAACCTCCGGCCGCCGTGACGCAGGCGCCGGGCGTTGCGGCCTCCGGCCCGGTCTTCGATCCGGAGTCCGCGGGTGTTTTCGGCCTGATCACGGAGGCGATCCAACTGGCGAGCCGCAAAAGCCAGTTGGGCGAGGCACTCGCCGAGACGAATACCCTGCGGAAAGACCTGGAGGCGATCCGGACGCCGTTGGTGAACGATCTCCGGAGCGCCATCCGGCGCGCCGAGTCGGCCTCGAGCGATTCCGCATCGCAGGATGCCCGGCAGATTGACGCCGACCGGCAGGAAATCGAAGCCCTGGCTGCGCGCTTCAAGCGGGTGTCCGGGGCGATGGCGCCGTTGCGGGAGCAGGGCCTCCTGATCGAGAGCGCACGGGTGAGCCTGATCGAACAGCGGAACGCGGTGCAGCAGCGGTACAGCACCACCTTGAGTTATCTGCTCTTCCGCGTGCTCGCGCTGATCGTGGCGATCCTCGGCGTCCTGGCGATCTCCGAGTTATGGCGGCGGGGGACGTTCCGGTATGTGCGGGATCCGCGGCGGCGGAAGCAGTTCCTCCTGCTGCGGCGGGTGGTGGTGGGCGCCCTGATTGTGGCGGCCATCGTGATGGGTGTCGTGAACGAGATGGGGTCGCTCGCGACCTACGCCGGCTTCCTGACCGCGGGGCTCGCGGTCGCGCTCCAGAACGTGATCGTTTCCGTCATCGCGTATTTCTTTCTGATCGGCCGCTACGGGCTTCGGGTCGGCGACCGAGTGACCATCTCGGGTGTGACAGGTGACGTCCTCGAAATTGGCATGGTGCGGTTCTACCTGATGGAGATGACCGGTGGAGGCGCGGACCTGCAGGCTACCGGACGGGTGGTGGGGTTCTCGAACTCGGTGCTGTTCCAGCCGGCGGCGCTGTTCCGGCAGATGCCGGGAACGGACTACGTCTGGCACACGGCGGCGCTGACCCTGGCGGCGGACACCGACCTGCAGCTTGCCGAACGCCACCTGATGGCGGCTGTCGAAGCAGTGTACGAACCGTACCGCGAACGGATCGAGCAGCAGCATGCCGCCTTCCAACGCCTGGTCGACCTGCCGGTGTCACAGCCGGCGCCGGAAGGGAGACTGCGGTTTACGAACGCCGGGCTGGAGTTCACGGTGCGGTATCCGGCGGAGATGCGGCGCGCCGCGGCGATCGACGATCAGGTGGTCAACGCCCTCTCCGAAGCCATCGCGAGGGAGCCGCGGCTTACGTTGGCCGCTTCGGGAGAGCCAAAGGTTCAGACGGCGTGATCACGTTAGAATCGAGAGCATGCCTGTCCAAGCCGCGGTGTTGGCCGCCTTCGAGCAGCCGCTCGAGATCCGTGACTATCCCGAGATCACTTCGCTCGATCCGGGCGAGGCGCTGGTGGACGTGGAGATGGCCGGCATCTGCGGAACCGATGTCCATCTCTGGCTGGGGCAATTGCCGATTCAGCTTCCAGTCGTGCTGGGGCATGAAACCGTGGGCCGCCTTGTGTCTCTCGGCCGCGGCCTCGACACCGACTGGCGGGGCGGGCCGCTCCAGGTGGGCGACCGGATCACCTGGGCCAGTTCCATTGTGTGCGGCACGTGTTTTTACTGCCGGCAGAAGAAGCAGCCCACGCGCTGCGTCTCGCGCAAAGCTTACGGTATCTCCTACCCCGCGTCGGAACCGCCGCATTTGCGAGGCGGCTATGCGCGGCAGATTCATCTCCGCGCCGGCACCGCGATCTTCCGCCTGCCGGAAGACCTTCCGACCGATGCCGTGATCGGGGCGGGCTGCGGATTGGTCACCGCGATTCACGGCCTGGAGCGCGGACCGGTGGAATGGGGCGACGTGGTCGTGGTGCAGGGCGCGGGGCCCGTGGGACTCGGCGCGCTGGCCATCGCCAGGCAGTCCGGAGCGTCGCGGATCATCATGGTGGGCGGCCCGGCGCATCGCCTGGCCCTGGCGCGGGAATTCGGCGCCGCCGCCACGATCGACATCGACGAGGTCCCCGACCCGCTCGAACGGCGGCGCGCCGTCCTTGCCGAGACGGGCCCCTACGGCGCCGACGCCGTGATCGAGTGCGCCGGTCATCCCGCCGCCGTCAATGAAGGGCTCCATTTCTGCCGCGACGGCGCGCGCTTCCTGGTGCTCGGCCAATACGCCGACGCGGGGGAGATTTCGTTCAATCCCCACATCGTCACGCGCAAACAGCTTCAACTGATCGGGTCCTGGGGCTTTGAACCGCGTCACGTCGACCGCGCCCTGCGCCTGCTGGCAGGCTCGCCGTGGAAGGAGCTCTTCGCTTCCGAGATCACGCACAGGTTCCCACTCGCCGAGGCAAACCAGGCGCTCGAAACCGTTCGGCAGTGGCGGTCGGGAAAGTCGGTGCTGCTTCCGTAGGCTCGGGGAACAACAGCAACTGCTCTTCGGCCTGCGGAGCGTGGCCGATGCGCTCGGGCAGCAACCCGACCCGTGCCCGCAGCGCAGCCACTCGCGCCCGGATCTGCTCCGGATAGCCGCCTCGCAGATACATGGCCCGCGAAAACCAGTCGCGGTAGCGCTTCACGAGCCTCGGGTATCGTTCCTCGAGAAAGGGAAAGAACGCCTTCTGCGCGCTCGACGAGAGGAAGAGCACGTTGGCGCCCCAGAACGTCGCGCCCGCCGACTTGGCCGCGCGGGCCACGGCCTCGAGCTGGCGTTCGCTGTCGTTGATCAACGGCATCACGGGCGCGCTGAAGACCCCCGCGGCGATCCCCGCGCGGGCGAGTTGATCGAGCGCGGCGAGCCGCAAATCCGGCCGTGGCGCTCTCGGCTCCAGCGCGCGCGCCAACTCCGTATCTACGGTCGTGACGGTCATGGTCACCGATACGACATTTCTCTCTCCGATGCGCCGCAGGACGTCGATGTCCCGCGCCGCCAGGTCCGATTTCGTGGTGATCGACAGGGTCCGCCCGCGATCTTCCGCGAAGACTTCCAGGATCTCGCGCGTCCGCCCGAACCGCCGCTCGGCCGGCTGGTAGGGATCGGTGGCCGTCCCGATCGCGATGACGTCGCCGCGCGGCACCTTTGCCAAGTCTCGCCGCAGCAAGGGCCCAACCGCTCCCTTGGCGAAGATCTTGTCTTCGAACTCCCGCGTCTCCCGCAGTTCCATGAACTCATGGGTGTAGCGCGCGTAGCAGTAGTGGCAGCCGAACTCGCATCCGCGGTACGGGTTGATCGCCCAGCGGAAGAAGCGCAAGTTCTCCACGCGGTTGACGATGCTGCGAGCGGGCAGTTCGAAGTACTCCACCGTCCGCTTGGCTTCGAGCCGCGGGCTTTCCGCCGCCATTTTGGCGATACCGACCAGCATGCATTATCTTCGCTTTGTCTTCGCCTTTTGTCAAGAGATTCCTGGGCAGGTTATCCGGTAGCCCCGGCGGGAACCAATGGCGCGATCAGCGTGTATGTATCGCATACGACGGATGTGATTCTCGACATTAATGGTTTCTTCGCGCCTTGAGCGGGGGAGGAACGTTCCGTGGCTCAAGTCTATACTTTTCGGCTGGCCGTCGAGACCTGTAAGAAACGCGCGCCGAAAATGTAGAAACTCGATGGGCGCGCTAGAGCGCGCCGCGGCCTGAAAGGCCGCGACGAGGACAGATCCGGCTAGCGGATCAATCCTTTTCTCATTGCGAACTTCACCAGTTCGGTGGAACTGCGTAAGCCCAGTTTCTTCATGATGCGGCCGCGATGCGCGTCCACCGTGAAGACGCTGACATCGAGAGCGGTCGCCACTTCTTTCGCCACTTTGCCGTCCGCCAGCAGTTGCAGGACCTCGCGTTCTCTTGCCGTCAGCAGATCGAAAGGGTCTGTCGTCTGCTGGTAATCGTCGAGGACGGTGCGGGAAACTTCCGGACTCAGGAATGCGTCGCCCGCGGCCACCGCCCGAACCGCGCGAAGCAGATCCTCGTCAATCGACTCCTTCAACAGATAGCCGCGCGCGCCGGCGCGCAGGGACTCGCGCACATATACAGAATCTTTGTGCATGCTCAGGATCAGAATCTGGCAATCGGGGCAGTTCTCGCGAATCCGGCGCGTGGCTTCGACGCCATTCATCTCCGGCATGGCGATGTCCATGATCAGCACGTCCGGCCGCAACTCCATTGCCAGACGCACAGCTTCCGGGCCATTGCCGGCCTCGGCGACCACTTCCAGGTCGGGCACCTGGTTCAAGATCAACCTGAATCCCTTACGGACCACGGCGTGGTCGTCGGCCAATACGATTCGAAGTTTACGCGGCATCCGATTTTCGGGTCAGCGGGAGTCTCACGACAATGGTTACGCCTTTGCCTGGAGTCGACTCCAAGCTTAAGGTACCACCCGAGGCCCTCGCCCGGGCGCGCATGCCGACCAGCCCAAGCCCCTTCCTCTGGCCGCTGCCTCTGATTCCTTCACCATTGTCGGATATGGTCAAACCCACATGGCCAGCGTCTGAGGTCAACTGCATCCGAACGGCGGTTGCGTTGGCGTGACGCCCCACATTCGTCAGGGCTTCCTGCGCGATGCGGAACAATTGAGTTTCGGTTTCGCCGTCCTGACGGTCTTCAAGTGAAGAGGAATAATCCACCTGGATCCCGGTTCGCTGCGAAAAACCGTCGGCCAGCCAGCGGAGGCCGGCATTCAGACCGAAATCGTCAAGGATGCTGGGCCGCAATAACTGCGAGAGGTCGCGGGTATTCTCAATGGCGTTCTTGACGAGCGCCAGGCAATCCTCCATGCGAACGGGATGATACTGTTGCGCATTGTGCATGGTCACGAGGTTGGCCTCAAGGGCGCTCAAGGTCTGGCCAAATTCATCGTGCATCTCTCTCGAAAAGCGACGAGCCGTTTCTTCCTGGTCCGCCATGGCGCGAGAAGAAAGGCGCGACAGTTCCAAAGTCTGCCACTGCTGCCGCCGGAACATCTGAATGACGATGCGCACAGTAAGCACGGCTCCTGCAAGAGCGGTGGCCAGCGCCAATCCCAGCAAAATCAGAGAATACCGGACCCGCTCGCGCGAACCCTCCCGCTCTTCGACCTGCGCCTGGGCGGCCGTATCGAAGCTACTGGCGGCCAGGGCGCCCAATGAGCTGATCAGAGCCTCGTGACTGCGAAAGAAAGTGACCGGCGGAGCCTTCCGGGACCGAAGGACGGCACGTCCTTCGGCGATGAATTGCTCAACACTGTCTTTTACACCGGTCCACAGCTTCGGATCGCCCGACAGAAGCCCCGCGTCGATGGTGCGGCGGATCGCCTGCTCGAGGGTTTCCAGTCTTTTCAGCAGGTCCGCCTGGTTCCCAGGATTCGGATTGGCGGCCAACTCATAGAATACGGCGCTGAGGCTATCCTCCTCCCGCTGAATCGCGTCGATCAAACGCAGGGTGGAACGCTGTCCTTCGACCAGGCGCGCCGCGCCGGATTCCGTGGAGTGGATGGCACTGATTTCGATATAGACGGAGGCCACCAGCATCAGCACGAGCAGCGAGAAGCCCGCAATCAGGACGGGAAGAAGAGGCGCCCGGCGCTGGCTTCCACTCTCTCCCATGGTTCTATGTTGCCACGATGGCAACTTAGCGATGGCCGTCCGGGCTTAAGCCGATGGTGCGCACGAGGGCGCCTGTGGCGTGAGCTTGCAGGGAAACCACTTGCTTCGGAACCAGTCCTCCCCAGACGAGGAAGGCGAGACAGGCCGACAACGCCCAGCGTTCGCGTGGCAGCGCATCGGCGGCGGTGTATCTGGTGACTTCGTCTTTCCCCAGGAATAGCCGGGCGAACAGCCTGAAGACATGGTAGGCATTCAAGGCGATCGCCAGCGGCAGCGCGGCCCCCCACCACGAATAGCCGGCAAGCACGCCATGAAGCAGCAGGTCTTCGCCCGCAAAGCCGAGAGTGCCCGGCAGTCCAACCATCGTCAGGCCGGCGACGGCGAAGAACACGGCCAGCCTCGGCATGCTCGAGGCAAGACCCATGAAACCGCTGCCGCCGAAAGGCCGGTCGATCCGTACTTCCAGACTTCGATAGACGGCGATCAGAACGGTGGAGGAAACTGCAAGGACAATCCACTGCATCAATGCCCCCGCGACTCCTTCGTGACTGGCCGTGGCCAACCCGGCCAGCAGCGCGGAAGACTGGCTGGCGATCAACAGCGCGAGAAGCCGCCGAGGTTCCCGTTCCACGATTCCGAGTACTGCCGTATAGAGCGACGTGAATAGAGCCATGCCGCCCAACCACGGCAGGGCGCCCGCGGCGATCTCGGGAAACAAAGGCATGGCCACTCGGGCGATCAGGAAGACGCCAAGGTGCGAATTCCCGAGCAGCGCGGCAAGCAGAACCGGCCGGTCATCGAACAGGGAAACCGAGGCCCAATGAAAGGGAAAGAGACACTCCCGAAGGATGGCGGCCAGGACCACCAGAGCGAAAGGCCAACCGCCCATCGTGCCATGCGGTGCAGCGGTGTCAGCGGCTGCAATCAGGATTAGAGCGACCGCGAGCAACAGGGCACTGGCGGCAAAAACGAAGACAGGCGGACGGCGGTAAGGTGCGTTCGCCGGCCGCAGGATAAGCGGCATCATCGACGCAATCCAGCCGGCAAGGAACACCGCCAGATTGGCGGCGGCGTACACGGCCAGCGTCGCGGAGGTCAGCGTTAACAGGCTGATCAGGAAGGCGCGATTCACGTCACGGCGTGGCGCGACGATGACCGTGACCAGGGCGATCGCGACAAATAACGCCATCGGTACAGCATTCAGCCCGTCGGCCATCAACCAGGATTCACCGGCCCTAAGTGAGGGAAGCTTCCAAGGATCGGCAGCGACGCTTCCGCCGGCCGCCAGCGCTTGCCGCACCACCCCCAATAGCAGAACCAGGGTGACCCCGAGCGCTCCCGCGGCAATGCTTCGCGCCTTCGGAAGGGCGCTCGAGAACGCCGCGGCCAGCGGCAGAGCGATCGCGATCGCGAGAATCGGCGCCGTGGACTCAGCCATTCCAACCTCGTTCCGCCCGCGGTGCGCGCGGGCCGCTCAAGCGTCGTTCCAGCGATGCCATGCTCAGGGCAAGACGCCTGACGACGCGAGCCGCGAAAAGGTCCAGAACCGCGTCGTGATGGCCGCGATCGAGCGCGAAACGATACAGCCAGACCTGCACGGGGGCGGGCAACAGCCTCTCGAAGTGCGCTCCGGTTCTCGCGAGGTGCCCGCCGGCGGCCGCGTGAAGTTCGTGGAACTCGTGCAAGGCCGAGGGCGCTTTCAAAAACTGTAGAGTCCGGACAACGGCGTGCCCGGCGATGTGGATCAGGGCCAGCCACGGCAGTCCGAGGCCGATTTCGACGAAGATCAATCCCAGTTGCGAGATGGAGGAATAGGCCAGTGAGGTTTTGGCGTCGGTACAGGCCCTGGCCACGATGGTTCCGTGGATGGCGCTGAGAGCGCCGACCGCGATCACGGCGGCACTGGCAATGGGAGAGGCGGCCAGCAAGGGCTGGGCCCGCAACAGCAGGTACGCTCCCACGTGCACCGAAATCGCCCCATAAAAGATGGCGCTCGACGGCGTGGGGCCTTCCATGGCACGGGGCATCCAACCGGAAAAGGGAACTTGCGCGGATTTGCCCATGGCAGCGAAGAGGAACAGAAGGCCGATGAGCGTGGCGCTTCCGCCGGTCATCACCGATGACTGCGTGGGCCATGAATTGCTGAACACGGAGGTGTAGAGAGTGGAGCCGGCCAGGTGATGCAGGACGAACGCTCCGATCATGAGGCCGGTGTCGCAGATCCGGTACGTCAGGAATACGCGAATCGCGCTACGCGCGGGTTCCGGCCGCTGTTGGAAAAACGCTACGAGCAGCGCGGACGAGACGCAAATCAGCTCCCATCCGCCAATCAGCAGATCGAAGGAGCCGGCGCTAAACACCAGCAACGCCCCGAACGCGAACAGATGGAGAAGTACGAAGAAGCGGTGAAAGCCCGGGTCCCGATGCAGATACGTTTCGGAAAACACAACCACCAGACCCACCAGGATCACGGTCAAGGCGATCAAGGGGAGGGATAACCGGTCGACAAATAAGACCAGCGGTATTTCAAATTGATTGACCGCATACCAGCTACCTTTCCCGGCGCTGATCGAATGCAAGCCCGCGGACCACATGGATGCGAGCAATGCGAAAACGGTCACCGTGGCGAACCCATAGGCAAGCTTCGCCGACCTGGCAATCGTCGATTCGCGGGGAGTCCAGCCCACCATCCACCCGAGCCCCAGCACCGAGAGAAGAAGACCCGGCGTCAGGACGGTGGATGCGAGTAGTAGCTGAGGAGTGATTCGTTCAAACAACGGCGAGTTCCTTATCCCGGCGCGCAATCCGGGCAATGGGAAGATGTTGACGTTTTCCGCGAAACCAGTCCACCGACGACGCGACCGAGGGAACGGCGTCCAGGCCCCCTTCGAGTTTCTCGAAACCATGGCCGCGCCGGACGTGGACTTCTCCCGTGTCGGGATCGAGCGTCGCCAGGCGGACCCATCGATTCTCCACGAGTTCCAAGACCCCCGCGTTGGCCGAAATGACCTTCATCACCCGCTCCGGAGTGGTTTCCACGACAAACAGAATCCTGACCGGCTCGTGAACCTCGACCATCTGCAGAGGCAGTCCCGTCCGGAGATCGCTCGCATGACCGTTCATCACGCCAATCAGGCCGGTGATGTTATGCGGCAATTTGGTGCCGCAGCCATACCCCTCGTTGTCGACATACGAGAAGTAGTATTCGAGACTGATTCCCGCGCACACCGGGATCACGGCGCCGAGCAACTGGGCGAGGCTCGCGTCGCCGCGATCGAGCGCCGCGTCATAGGAGACCAGGAAAGACCGCCGATCCAGAAAGAGGCCGCGGGTTACCTGCCGCCGTCCAACAATACAAACGGCGTTGGTCGCGTGCCCATACTCGGGTCTTGGTTCCGCCAGATGCTCCGCGCGCCCTTGAACATGACGGAAGGCGCCCGCAGGACTGGTATCCGCGCCAACGGATTCAAAACGCCGCGCTCGTTCGAGGGCGTCCAGACGTTGCGCGCGACCGAGAGCCGAGCGAATCCGGCGCAGGTCTCCGTCCAGGTCTTCGGGCACGCACTCCAAGTCGTACAGATCGACATTGTCGTTACAGGTATCGTGATACCCGCCTACGAACCAGGTGTCGTCCGGAATGTCAAATCCCCGGGCGAGGAGGCCATCACGAACTTCAGGGCGATTCGCCATAGCGGCGAAAAGGCGTGCGTTGGGGCCTCCGCGCCGTCCTCCGCAAGCGCCGCAATCGTGGGCCGATTCGTGCGGGTTGTTCAGACTGGTCGACCCGTGGCCCAGGATCACCACGATGCGCGAGAAGCCCTCGCGGATGCCGGCGGCGCCGAGTACGCCGGCGACCCGGTCGATCTTTTCCGGCGTGGAGAACCCGAGCACCAGTTTTTCAATGACCCGTTGATTCTGGCCGCCGGAGCGGATGAAGTCGAGTTCCGTGACCGGCCGCGGCAGGAACCACTGATAAAGGGCCCTACGCACCCGCCCGTACTGGCGGGGCGACAGCACCCGTGCGATCAGCGGAAGCATAGACACCAGACCCAGTCCGGCAGTGGCCGCCCAACCGCGAGTCAATGTGCGGGACGAGACGAACGTAGCGCGCGCCGTGCGGGCTATCCACGCCCGGCGGCGGCGGCGCTCCGCGTGCAGAAGCCTGTGTTCGTCTATCGGTTTTTCCCGCACGGCATGCTGGGGCTTGACGACCACCGGGCATAGCGGAACGCCGTGAGCGTCGTCAATGCCGGCGTACTCCATGGCCACGCCGAAGAATCCAGCGGCGCCAAACGTTTCGACGCTGGGAGCAATCTCTTCCAGATGCCGCCGCATCGACTCCTCGCGTTCGTCGATGCAAAAAAAGACCTGTGCGGAAGGGCGAGGCGTCCAGGCCGCGGGCGGATGCGCCTGGCGCTGGTTCTGAAGCGGTCCAAGCACTTCGTGCTCATGCCGACGCTCATAAGACAGGTGAAGAGTCCGCCGCCGTTCCATCTCGTCGAACGACTGTATCTCGTCAACCAGCCGCTGCCGCAGGATCGAACCGAAGGATGCGGCGTCCCCACTGGACAAACCCAGCAACTGGAACGCGTCAAACAGCCGCGCGGCCTGCGCCAACCGCTCCGCGGAGGGGGTGGTCGAGGGCGACGCGAAGGTACCCGGTTCATCGAGGCTGGCGATTCCACTTTTGCCTACGAGGCCGGCGGCGGCAACCGTCTGCATCGTCAAACGAACGGCGAGATAATCCACCAGCGAGCAAGGCACCCGCTCGTAGGGCGTCAGGTCCGGTTCCTGCTCCAGGCGGTGCATCATGCCTGCCCAGCCCGGCAGCGCCAACAATTCGGCCTGGATCATCCGATCCCAATCAGCTTTGGTGACTCCGAAACTGTCCAATACCGAGATTGCGACGTCGACGGCGTCCATTCCGGCCTCGGACTGGGCCCGGAATTCATCCCCCAGTCTCTCCAGATGCTCCGGGAAAACGACCCAACGCTTCGAGAGCAATCCGCGCACGCAACGCAGAAAGCCTTCCTGGCGGTTGGGCATTGGCCAGTACGCCATACCTTGGTCCAGGAAGGCTCCGCAGAGCCGGATCAGCAATGGATGGATCACCTCGTCAAGGTCGATGCCGCACCGCTGAAGAAATCGATCGCGAGGCCGGACGATGGGTTCGGGCGAAGGCTGCTTTTGCTCCACCATGGCCTCGCACGCCGCAAACAGGTCGCGCAGAGCGGCCGCTTCGCCTTTCGGACCTCCGGTCCTCATGCGTGCCGCGAAGGCGAGGTCCGCATCCGGCCGCAAGGACTGGAGCAGGTCTGTCTCCTCCAGGCACCACTGAATCGTGGAGGGCTCAAAGCGCCTCTGCCCCGCAATCAACAACCTCTTGCGGAGGCTCCGCCGGTCCAGGCGACCAGGAAGAATTGACTCGGTGGTCTCGTGGTCGAGAATAGCCTCCACATCTTCCGCGCGGATGCGCCCGGCGGTCATGTGATCCCGGTAGACTTCCTCCCGCAGGAAGGGTTCGGTTCCATACACTCTGGAAGCCTCACACACGGCCTTTTCGAAAGGCAGGTGCTGGAAGGCGTGCAGCGTATTGTGATGGATGAACACGCCGATTGGGCCTTGGGCCGGAAGGTAGTGGGCCGCATGCTCCACAGCGTGGCTCAAGTAGGGCCGGCGGTCCCGCACGGAATGAAGGCTTAAGGGAGAGGAAGTCGTCATGTGGGTTTATCGACGAGCCGTTCGGCACTCAAGATGCCTGGAGACACATGCCCTTCTTAGCAGTAAGCACGGGAAGCGGGACGAGAAGCAAGTAAAACCGTGCGGATGTACAGAACAAGGCTACAAACCGAACCGAATGACTGGTAGTCAATTGCATTGTCCCGGCGAAGTCGCCCACCCTGGAAGCTGAGCTTTCCATGCCCAACTACAATCGCCCATGAATTCCGCAACTGTCCGCCAAGACCTTCTGGCTTCCGTCGTCGTCTTTCTGGTAGCACTTCCCCTGTGCATGGGAATCGCCTTGGCCTCCGGCGCCCCTCCCGCCGCAGGGCTAATCACTGGCATCGTCGGCGGGATCGTTGTTGGAATGTTTTCAGGGTGCCCGCTTCAAGTAAGCGGTCCAGCCGCGGGTATGGCTGTCCTCGTCTACGATGTGGTGCAGAAGAGGGGAATGGATGGTCTGGCCCTGGTGGTCTTGTTCGCGGGACTCCTTCAGATCGGTGCCGGGCTGCTGAAAGCCGGTCAGGTATTTCGGGCGATCTCCCCTTCGGTGATTTTTGGCATGCTTGCGGGAATCGGCATCCTTATTTTTGGCGCCCAGTTTCACGTCATGGTGGACGATCAGCCCCGCTCGAGCGGGCTTGGAAACCTACTCGCCATCCCCGAATCGATTGCGAAGGGCCTGTTTCCGGCAGACGGCAGCGAGCACCACACGGCGGCCTATGTTGGCGTCGGCACCATCGCCATTCTGCTTTTGTGGGCCCAGTTCGCTCCGAAAAAGTTGAAGTGGGTTCCCGGCGCATTGGTGGCGGTTGCCGTCGCCACGGCTGTATCCGCTGTTCTGTCGCTCCCTATACGGTATGTGAAGCTGAGCGACAACTTCCTGGACGCTGTTTCCTTTACTGATTTAGGCAATTTGTCGAAGTTGGTGAACAGCGATCTGATCCTGCTGGCACTCACGTTCGCGTTTGTCGCGAGCGCGGAGACACTGCTGTCTGCCGCCGCCGTCGATCAGATGCATGACGGCCCGAAAGCCAACTACAACCGGGAATTGCTTTCACAGGGCATCGGAAACACTCTGTGCGGCCTTCTGGGAGCGCTGCCGCTGACGGGCGTGATTGTCAGGAGTGCAACGAATGTCGCCGCCGGCGCCAAAACGAGGCTGTCGGCGATGCTTCACGGGTTTTGGCTGCTGGCGCTGGTGGTTGCGGTCCCCTGGCTCTTAAGAATGGTCCCCACGGCTAGTCTGGCGGCCATTCTCGTCTACACGGGATACAAGCTTGTGAATGTGCAGAACGTGAAGCGACTGCTGCGGTACGGTGGGGCGCCGGTGGTGATCTATGCCTCTACCGTGATCGGCATCGTCGCCACGGACCTGCTCAAGGGAATCCTGATTGGCCTCGCGCTCTCCGTCCTGAACGTCATCTACGCGAGAACGCACTTTAGCGTCCGGATGCAGCACTCCGGCCACGCCCGGATCGACGTCTACCTGATCGGCGCGGCGACGTTCCTGCGCCTCCCCAAGTTTGCAGATGCGCTCGAGTCAGTTCCCGCCGACCACGAAACGCATATCCACCTGCGCGATCTGGACTATATCGATGACGCCTGCCTGGAAGCGCTCTCCGCCTGGCAGGCCCAACGGACTCAGAAAGGCGCTACGATCATTATCGAGTGGGACGAAGCCCTGCGGCTCTATAAAGACAAGAACCCGCTCGGTTCTTACCAGCGCGCCAATGTCGCCGTTACGACCGCTTCGCACTGACCCAACCTAAAGAATGCATCCAGTTTCAATCCATAAGATCCTGGCGCCCGTCGATTTTTCGCGTCGCGCCGAAGGCGCCGTCCGGTCGGCGCGACGCCTGGCCGCTCACTTCGACGCGGAGTTGATCGTACTTCACGTGATGGAACCATTCCATGTGGATTACGCGATGGTGGAACCGTTTGAAGGATCGTTGCGGCACTTGGCCGACGAGAACCTGGCAAAGAAGCGGGCGCAACTGGACGCGTTCCTCGCGCACGAATTAGAAGGCGTAAAGGTCACGCGGCGGATTGTCGAAGGAGACGCGGCCGGCGAGATTCTGCAGTCCTCGCGGAGGGAAAACACTGATCTGGTGGTGATGCCAACCCAGGGGCGCGGCCGCCTTCACGGACTGCTCATCGGGTCGGTGACCTCGAAGGTGCTGGACGAGTCCGAACGCCCGGTCTTGACGGGCACGCACCTGGAGCAGGATGGCGGACCCAACGATTGGCAGTTTCACAACATCCACTGCGCCATTGATCTCGGCACCCGCACCGGGTCCGTTCTGGGATGGGGAAAGGCCATGGCGAAGGAATTCGGGGCCAAGGTGACCGTGCTTCACGTCTCCTCCGACCCGGAGGCGGGTAGTCGTGTGGCCAAGGCGGTCGAGGCGGCAGGACTTCAGGCAGAGACCCTGATTATGGAAGGCGAGCCGCACAAACTGGTATCCGCCGCGGCCGAACAGTTGAAAGCGGACCTGGTGATCATCGGCCGCGGCACGGCCACCAGCACACTGGGACGCCTCCGGGCGCAAGCCTATGGGATTGTGAGGCAGGCCCCCTGTCCGGTGCTGAGCGTCTAGATCTAGAGGCCTGGTACGCGACCCAACGCTGGCGCCGGGAAGAGGTCAAGGGCCTTCCGGCCGCGGTTCGGTCATGGAAGAGGTCCGGGGCGCGTCAGAAGTAGATCTTCGCACCGAACTGGATGATCCGCATCGGCTGGCGCAGGCTGCGAATCTCACCGTCACGCGGGCCGTCGGGCACGATGGAGTCCAGGGTCGCGAACGAAATGCCGTTCGGCTGGCCGAACATCGGCGTGTTGAACGCGTTGAAGAATTCCGCCCGGAACTGGAACCTGCCGCCCTCTCCCAGAACCGGCAGCTTCCAGTTCTTATACAGGGAGAGATCGAAGTTGCGGGCGCCAGGCGTGGTCAGCACGCCGTCCCCCGAGCTGCCGTAATGGCAGAGGTCGGCACGGCGTGGAATGTTGCAGTCGTTGCGGCGGAACGCCGTCGGATCAAACCAGCGCTGGCGGCTGGCATTGCTCCCCAAGCGGCCATCCGCCACGCGATCCGGCCGCGAACTGCCGGAATTGTTGAGATTGCCGCCGCCCAGGTTGAACGGGAAGCCGGTGCGCATGGTGACGACGCCGTTCGATTGCCACCCGGCGAGGAAAAACCCGGGGACGCCTTTGAAGTGGTTCAGGAAAGGCATTTCGTACACGAAATTGAAGACAGCGTTATGCGTGACGTCGAAGCCGAAGCGGGAACGCGAGGAGCGGCGGTTGCGCGGATCCTGGAAATCGCCTCCGACGCCCGCGCCGCTTTCATTGCGCCCGTAGCCTTCGCCGAGCGCCTTGCTGTATGTGTACGAAAGCCCCATCGTCAGCCCGCCGCTGTAGCGCTTGTCGACCGAGGTTTGCAGACCCTGGTACGACCCGTTGCCGTAGCTGTCGAGATAGCGGATGCTGCCGAGGGCGCGCGGGGCGTTCCCTTCTCCCTGACCGACAAACGCCTGCCATGGGCGGCGGCGGTTGAAGTCCGTGTCGGTGGACGGGTCCGGACTGTTGAAGTTCGCGACGCTGGCGTCCAGGTTATTGGTCTTGCTACCCACGTAGCCAATCGTCAACTGCGTATTCCAGGGGAGCGAGCGCTGGAGATCGAAGCTCCACTGCCAGTGATTGGTGGACTTGTTATCCGGGGGCATGACGGTGAGGTTCGTGCGCGCCGGACCCGTGCCGGCCCCGGGGAATAGAGAATCAAGGGTCAGGACTTGCGAACCGGGGCGGAATCGCCGCGTCTGGATCGGGAAGGTCTGGCCGTTGTACTCGTATTGAATCACCTGTGCCGCGTCGGTCACCTGATTGAAGGCGAACGTGCCGGACTTGGGGGGCATCAGGATGAGAATGCTGAAATTGTTGAGCTGCTGCGCGTTGGCAAACCAGCCTCCGCCGCCCCGGATGACCCATTTGTCGGTCAGGCGATAGGCAAATCCGACGCGAGGCATGAAGAAACGATTCTCGCGGTCATAGAACTGGAAGTTCTTTGTGCCGGGCGCGGGGATGAGGGTGGGCAGGCGCTGGCCGTCGCTCGCCTGAGTGAGAATATCCAACCGCAGGGAGCGCCAGCCACCCAGCCGGTCGACGGGCGGCAGGAAGTAGTCCCAGCGCATTCCGAGATTCAACGTCAGTTTGCGGCTGACTTTCCAGTCGTCGAGGAAATAAGCGCCCCAGCGATTCTGGCGTGCATTCATGATCGCCGAACCTTCGCCTGTGGTCGAACTGCTGGGATAGCCGAGCAGCCAGCCCGCCATACTGTAGCCGCCCTCGCAACAACCCGCCGCACCGCGCTTGGTGTTGCCCCCGGCGCGGTCGAGCGCGATCCAGCGGTACTCGATGCCGGCCTTGAATGTGTGGCTACCCCGGCTCAGCGAGACGTTATCGGCGAACTGATGGACGGTGTTGAAGTCAAACCCGTTGCCGAGGTCCCGGTCTCCGCCGATTAATGTGCTTGGAATACCCGTCTCCACAGGCTTCAACTTGCGGTTGCCGTCGGTCGCCACACGGTACTGGCCGATTCCGAGCGAGTCGAGGTCGAAGTCGGTATTCGACCGGGGGTTGGTGAACGCGTCGTCGGCCTTGTTGAGGCCGTAACGGAACTCATTCAGGACCGTCGGGCTGAAGATGTGAATGTGCTGGACGGCGACGTTGTTGGCCCTCGATGACGTGAAGGTGGGGAAGTTGGGATTGATGTTCAGGTTGTCGTATTGGGAACGGTCCATCGCGTAGCGAACGAACATCTTATCGTGCGAGCTTAACTGGTGGTCGATGCGGAAGAAGGCTTGATTGGATTTGATGATGTTCGGCACACTCGATCGCGCATTGATGTCCAGCTTGTCTTCGGGCGTGAACATCGGCAGGGGCTGGTACTTGTTCACGAAGCTTTGCGCGCTGCGGTTGATACGGCTGGCGGGGATGATATTGGTGATGCGGCCGCTCGAATCGCGGAAAGGCTCGCCGTTGGTGGGATCGTAGACGATGATGGGCGAGCGGATGGCGCGGCCGTTGCGCACCAGGGGGGTCAGCAGTGACGAAAAGTCGCCGTTGCGGAACTCCTGCGGAAACCAGAATGCCTCCTGGACGAACTCCTGCGTCTCGCGGCGGCCTTCGTAGTTGAAGCTCCAGAAGGTCCGGTCCTTGCCATTGTAGATTTTCGGAATCAGGACGGGACCGCTGGTAAACGCGCCGAACTGGTTGCGCCGCAGCCGGTTCTTGGGCTGCAGCCGCGCGCCGGCCGGCAACTGGAAGTTCAGGAAATAGTCCTTGGCATCGAACGCATCGTTGCGGATGAATTCATAGAGAGTGCCTTTGAAGTCGTTGGTGCCGGACTTGAGCGCAATCTGGATAATGGCGCCGTTGTTCTGGCCGTACTCGGCCGAATAGGAACTCGTCTGGACTTTGAACTCCTCGATGGCGTCGATCGACGGGGTAAAGACCATGGTGTTGATTCGCGACTCGGTGGCGATGACGCCGTCGAGAGTAATCTGCTGATTGACCTCGCGCTGGCCGTTCGCGCTGACGGCGACGATCGAGCCGGGTATGGGAAAACTGGCCGAGCCCGATCCGTCGAGTCCCATGCGGACGCCGAATTGCACACCCGGGGTGAGCACGGCCAGGGTTGCGATGTTGCGGCCATTCAATGGCAGTTCGACGATTCGCTTGTTGTCGATAACCTGGCCAACCGCCGCGTCGTCCGTCTTGAGGACGACCCCCGAGGCGATGACTTCAATACGCTCGCTCGCCTGGCCAACCTGGAGTTGGAAGTCCACGCGCGCCTTCTGCTGCAACTGGACCGTGATGCCTCGCTTCTCTTCCACCTTGAATCCCGGCGCTTCGACGGTCACTCTGTACTCGCCGATGTCGATCAGCGGGAAGGCGTAGTCGCCTTTGGAGGTGGTAACGGTGTCGCGGACTTCGCCGGTGGCCAGACGGCGCAACGTGACTTTCGCGCCAGGGATCAGCGCGCCTGTCGGGTCGGTAACGGTACCGAGGATTTCGGTCGACGTGGTTTGCGCCCAGGCTAAGCTGGCGCTGAATATCAGCAGAGCAAGAAGTCGATTCATGGTTTTACACCCCAGCTCAACCAAGATTGCTGGTACTTTATACCTTTACCGTCCTATGTGCAAGCTTTTGATTTTCCTTTGTCAAGGCAAAGTAGAAATGTCGCCTCCCTGGCAAAGTAGAAATGTCGCCTTTTGCCTGCCTGTCTGGGGAGTGCATGTTAGTCTGCGGGTGCCGGTGAAGCGGAGACGGGCTCTGCTGGCGAG